>NZ_RQJK02000006.1:0-257063 GCF_022342325.2 Pseudomonas sp. AF32
ACTAGTGAGAGCAAGATTGTCAGTATTCATGGCGGCGGTCTCCGATTAGATCCCCCAGTGAAAGCTTAGCTTTCACTGGGGGAGGTCTGAGAGGACCATTTCATTAGGGGATTGAGGGTGGTCAGGAGTCTTGCGCCCACCACAAAACCACTGTGGGAGCGAGCCTGCTCGCGATGGCGTGCTCACTGTCAACATCATCGTTAACGGTTAGAACGCTATCGCGAGCAAGCCCGCTCCCCCAGGATGTCGGGCGTTGCCGGCCTCAGTCAGCCAAACGCCACGTCGTCCCGCCCTTGCCGTCTTCCAGCACCACGCCCATGGCGGTGAGCTGGTCGCGGATACGGTCGGACTCGGCCCAGTCCTTGTTGGCTCGCGCTGTCAACCGCGCCTGGATCAGCGCTTCGACCTCGGCGGCGTCCACGCGACCTTCGGCTCCGGCCTGAAGGAACTCGTCCGCCTCCAGCTGCAACACCCCGAGCACGCCGGCCAGTTCCTTCAGGCGCGCCGCCAGGCCCGCCGCCGCGTTGAGATCGCTCTCGCGCAGGCGGTTGATCTCGCGCACCATCTCGAACAGCACCGCACAGGCTTCCGGCGTGCCGAAGTCGTCGTTCATCACTTCGGTGAAGCGCGCCACGAACGCTTCGCCACCGGCGGCCGGTACAGTCGGCAACCCTTTCAACGCATGGTAGAAGCGCTCCAGGGCACCCTTGGCGTCCTTGAGGTTGTCTTCCGAATAGTTGATCGCGCTGCGATAGTGGCTCGACACCAACAGATAACGCACCACCTCGGGATGGTATTTATCCAGCACGTCACGGATGGTGAAGAAGTTGTTCAAGGACTTGGACATCTTCTCGCCGTTGATCCGGATCATGCCGCAATGCATCCACGCATTGGCGTAGGTCTTGCCGGTGGCGGCTTCGCTCTGGGCGATTTCGTTTTCGTGGTGCGGGAATTCCAGGTCGCTACCGCCACCATGAATGTCGAAGGTCTCGCCCAGGCAGCAGGTGGACATCACCGAGCACTCGATGTGCCAGCCCGGACGGCCCTTGCCCCACGGCGAATCCCAGCTCGGTTCGCCCGGCTTGGCAGCTTTCCACAGGACAAAATCCAGCGGGTCCTGCTTCGACTCGCCGACTTCGATCCGTGCACCGATGCGCAGGTCTTCGATCTTCTTGCGCGACAGCTTGCCGTAGCCCATGAACTTGGCAACGCGGTAGTACACGTCGCCATTGCCCGGTGCGTAGGCGTAGCCCTTGTCGATCAAGGTCTGGATCATGCTCAGCATGCCAGGGATGTGGTCCGTGGCACGGGGCTCCAGGTCCGGCTTGAGGATATTGAGGCGCGCCTCATCCTCGTGCATGGCCTTGATCATGCGCTCGGTCAGCGCATCGTAAGGCTCGCCGTTTTCCCGGGCACGGTTGATGATCTTGTCTTCGATGTCGGTGATGTTGCGCACGTAGGTCAGCTCATAACCGCTGAACCGCAGCCAGCGGGTCACCAGGTCGAAGGCGACCATGCTGCGACCGTGACCAATGTGGCAGTAGTCGTACACGGTCATGCCGCAGACGTACATGCGCACCTTGTTGCCATCCAGCGGCTTGAAGACTTCTTTGCTCTTGGTGAGCGTGTTGTAGATCGTAAGCACAGGATTTCCCTTAAGACTTGATCACTGACCCCAGGAATCACGCAAGGTCACGGTACGGTTGAACACCGGAGCACCGGGTTTCGAGTCCTTGATATCCGCGCAGAAGTAGCCTTCGCGCTCGAACTGGAAACGGTCTTCCGGCTGTGCGTTGCCCAGCGAGGGTTCGGCACGACAACCAGTGAGGACTTGCAGGGAGTCAGGGTTGATGTTGTCCAGGAAGCTGGCGCTGTCTTCGGCCTTCTCCGGGTTCGGCGAACGGAACAGGCGATCGTACAGGCGCACTTCGCACTCGACGCTGGCGGCGGCCGGCACCCAGTGGATCACGCCCTTGACCTTGCGACCTTCCGGGTTCTTGCCCAGCGTGTCGGGGTCGTAGGAGCAACGCAGCTCGACGATGTTGCCATCGGCGTCCTTGATGGCTTCGTCGGCGCGGATCACGTAGCTGCCGCGCAGGCGCACTTCACCGGCAGGCTCCAGGCGCTTGTAGCCTTTGGGCGGCTCTTCCATGAAATCGTCGCGATCGATGTAGATTTCCCGGGCGAACGGCAGGACGCGCACGCCCATGTCTTCCTTCGGGTGACGCGGCAGCTCAAGGTTCTCGACCTGCCCTTCCGGGTAGTTGGTGATGACCACTTTCAGCGGACGCAGCACGCACATGGCACGCGGGGCGCTCTGGTCGAGGTCGTCACGGATGCTGAACTCCAGCATGCCGAAGTCCACCACGCCGTCGGAACGGTTGGTGCCGACCATCTCGCAGAAGTTGCGGATGGACTTCGGTGTGTAGCCACGGCGGCGGAAGCCCGACAGGGTCGACATGCGCGGATCGTCCCAGCCGTTGACGTGCTTCTCGTCCACCAGTTGCTTGAGCTTGCGCTTGCTGGTGATGGTGTAGTTCAGGTTCAGGCGGCTGAATTCATACTGGCGCGGCTTGGCCGGTACCGGCAGGTGCTCCAGGAACCACTCGTACAACGGACGGTGGCTTTCGAATTCCAGGGTGCAGATCGAGTGGGTGATGCCCTCGATGGCGTCCGACTGGCCGTGGGTGAAGTCATAGTTGGGGTAGATGCACCACTTGTCACCGGTCTGGTGGTGATGGGCGTGGCGGATGCGGTACATGATCGGGTCGCGCAGGTTCATGTTCGGCGAGGCCATGTCGATCTTGGCCCGCAGCACCCGTGCGCCGTCCGGGAATTCACCGGCACGCATGCGGGCGAACAGGTCCAGGTTCTCCTCGACGCTGCGGTCACGGAACGGGCTGTTGCGACCTGGCTCGGTCAGGCTGCCGCGGTATTCCTTGGCCTGCTCGGGGGTCAGGTCGCAGACGTAGGCCTTGCCCGCCTTGATCAGCTCCACCGCCCAGTCGTGCAACTGGTCGAAATATTGCGAGGCGTAGCGCACCTCACCGGTCCATTGGAAACCCAGCCACTTGACGTCGCTTTCGATCGCGTCGATGTATTCCTGGTCTTCCTTGGCCGGGTTGGTGTCGTCGAAACGCAGGTGCGTGACGCCGCCGAACTCCTCGGCCAGGCCGAAGTTCACACAGATCGACTTGGCATGGCCGATGTGCAGGTAGCCGTTGGGCTCTGGCGGAAAGCGAGTGACGATCTGCGTGTGCTTACCCGAATCCAGGTCCGCCTGGATGATCGGGCGCAGGAAGTTGACCGGCACGGCCGGGCCGGTCTTGGAATTCGAGGTAGGGTCGACAGTGGGCTTGCTCATAGGATCCTTGAACAGACAAGTGCGCGGCCGGGTGCGGCCTGATAAATCAAAACCCGTATCATAGCCGATGCTGTCAAGCACCTGACAGGCCAGGTCCGGCAAACGATTGAATTTATTCGGCTGCCGGACGAAAAACAGCCTCGAATTTCGTGCCCGGCACGCTAAACTGCCCAGCCTGGCCGTTTGCAGCCAGACCGGTTGCGGGCTTACGGGCCCCGAAACCCACGAATTCCTTGAAAGAGTAGTCATCATGAGCAAAGTGAAACTGACCACCAACCACGGCGACATCGTTCTGCAACTGAACGCCGAAAAAGCTCCCGGAACCGTTGCCAACTTCGTTGAGTATGTGAAGGCCGGTCACTACACCAACACTATTTTCCACCGCGTCATCGGCAACTTCATGATTCAGGGCGGCGGTTTCGAGCCGGGCATGAAGGAAAAGAAAGACAAGCGCCCAAGCATCCAGAACGAAGCCGACAACGGCCTGCCGAACAAGAAGTACAGCATCGCCATGGCCCGCACCATGGAACCACATTCGGCTTCCGCGCAGTTCTTCATCAACGTGGCCGACAACAGCTTCCTGAACCACAGCGCCAAGACCGTCCAGGGCTGGGGCTACGCAGTGTTCGGTGAAGTGATCGAGGGCACCGATGTGGTCGACAGCATCAAAGGCGTCTCCACCACCTCCAAGGCCGGCCACCAGGACGTCCCGGCGGAAGACGTGATCATCGAGAAAGCCGAGATCGTTGAGTGATCCTACTGATTTCAGATTTGCATCTGGAAGAGGAGCGCCCGGACATCACCCGGGCGTTTCTGGATCTGCTCGCCACCCGCGCCCGTTCGGCGCAGGCGCTGTACATCCTGGGGGACTTTTTCGAAGCCTGGATCGGCGACGATGCCATGACCCCGTTCCAACGCTCCATCTGTCAGGCCCTGCGCACCTTGAGCGACAGCGGCACGGCCATATTCCTGATGCACGGCAATCGCGACTTCATGTTGGGCCAGGCCTTCTGTAAAGCGGCCGGCTGCACCCTGATCAAGGACCCGAGCGTCGTGCAATTCAATGGCGAGCCGGTGCTGCTGATGCACGGCGACAGCCTCTGCACCCGCGATGAAGGCTACATGAAGCTTCGGCGCTGGCTGCGCAACCCGGTCACGCTGTTCATCCTGCGCCACCTGCCATTGGGCAGCCGCCAGAAGCTGGCGCGCAAACTGCGCAGCGAAAGCCGTGCGCAAACGCGGATGAAAGCCAACGACATCGTCGACGTCACCCCCGAGGAAGTGCCGCGGGTCATGCAACAGTACGGCGTAAAAACCCTGATCCACGGCCATACCCACCGCCCCGCCATTCACAAGCTGCAACTGGGCGATCACGCCGCTCGGCGTATCGTACTGGGGGATTGGGACAAGCAGGGATGGGCGTTGCAGGTGGATGAGCAAGGGTTTGCGCTGGCGCCGTTTGGGTGTGGCAATTCGCAATTAGCATTGCCAAGCACTTAAAGCATACGCCGCCCCTGTGGGAGCGGGCTTGCTCGCGAAGGCGGCCTGACAGTCACTTCGACGTGAACTGACACACTGCTTTCGCGAGCAAGCCCGCTCCCACAGGGGATTGCATTTCAATGCTTGATCAGTGGCCGCTCGCCGCGGGTCCCGCCTTCGCTGCGAACGGCGGCTTCGCCAGCCACACCAACAGAATCAAGCCCATGAACGCCCACCCCAGCAGCGTGAAGTAATCCACGGTGGAGAGCATATACGCCTGGCTGGTCAGGATATGGTCGAGCTGCGCATAGGCCGGCGCACTTGGGCCACCGAGTTGGTTGAGCGCTTCACGGGTGGCCGGGTCGAATGTGCTGATGTTTTCGCTCAGGTACGCATGGTGCTGGTCGGCCCGGCGGATCCAGATCCAGGTGGTCAGGGACGCGGCGAAGCTGCCGCCCAGGGTCCGCAGGAACGTTGCCAGCCCGGCGCCGTCGGCGATCTGCTGCGGCGGCAGGTCCGACATCAGGATGCTCAAGGTCGGCATGAAGAACAGCGCGACACCAATGCCCATGAACAGCTGCACCAGGGCAATGTGCTGGAAATCGACTTCATTGGTGAACCCGGCACGCATGAAGCAGCTCAGGCCGATGGCCAGGAACGCCAGCCCAGCCAGCAGGCGCAGGTCGAACTTGTGGGCGTATTTGCCGACGAAGGGCGACATCAGCACCGGCAAGATGCCAATGGGTGCCACGGCCAGCCCGGCCCAGGTGGCGGTGTAGCCCATCTGGGTCTGCAACCACTGCGGCAGGATCAGGTTGATGCCGAAGAACCCGGCGTAACCGCCCACCAGCACGATGGTGCCGATGCGAAAGTTGCGATAGGCGAACAATCGCAGATTCACCACCGGATGACGGTCGGTCATTTCCCAGATCACGAACACCGCCAGGGCGATGACGGAAATCAGCGCGCCAATGATGATGAAGTTCGATTCGAACCAGTCCAGGTCATTGCCCTTGTCGAGAATCACCTGGAGCGCGCCGACGCCGATGATCAGCGTGATCAGGCCGACGTAATCCATCGGCTGGTGGCTGGTCACTACCGGTCGTGCCTTGAGTTGCTGGCGCACCACCATCACCGCGAACATGCCAATGGGTACGTTGATGAAGAAGATCCACGGCCAGCTATAGCTGTCGGTGATCCAGCCGCCGAGGATCGGCCCGGCAATCGGCGCCACCACCGTGACCATCGCCAGCAACGCCAGGGCCATGCCTCGCCTCGCAGGCGGATACACGGCGATCAATAACGTCTGGGTCATCGGGTACAACGGTCCGGCCACCAGCCCCTGGAGCACGCGAAAACCGATCAGTTCCGGCATCGAGGTGGAGATGCCGCAGAGAAACGAGGCGAGCACGAACAGCATCGTCGCCCACAAAAACAACTTCACCTCGCCGAACCGACGGCTCAACCAGCCGGTCAGCGGGAGCGCGATGGCGTTGCTCACCGCGAATGAAGTAATGACCCAGGTGCCCTGCTCCGAACTGACGCCAAGGTTGCCGGAGATGGTCGGCAAGGCGACGTTGGCGATGGTGGTGTCGAGCACCTGCATGAACGTCGCCAGAGACAGCCCGATGGTGCTGAGCAACAGGCTGGGCGGCGTGAAGGACGCGTTATTGCTCATTGCGAAATCCTATGAAGCGAAGGTGATGAAATCGTCCAGGCCAGCACACAAACCTGTGGGAGCGGGCTTGCTCGCGAAAGCGGTGTAACTGTCACCTTGATGTTGAATGTGCCGCCGTCTTCGCGAGCAAGCCCGCTCCCACGCTGGACCTTGGTGTTCACGGATCCGGTGTCCAGCGCAATTCTCCTGTGGGGGCGAGCCAGGAATGACTAGCGCTGTGCGGTTTTGCTCGCCGCCGCGCTGTTGTCGTGGATCAGCCGGGTGATCATCGCGTCGGCGTCAGTCAGCTGCCGGTCGTAGACCTGGGTGCTGAACGTAGCTTTCTGCGGTGGCTGCTGGGCCAGGACCGGGCCGCTCTGGTCCCGCAGGTTGACATTGACCTCGGTGGACAGCCCGATCCGCAGCGGGTGCCTGGCCAATTCCTCGGCGTTGACGTGGATACGCACGGGCACCCGTTGGACGATCTTGATCCAGTTACCGGTGGCGTTCTGCGCCGGCAGCAAGGCAAACGCACTGCCCGTGCCTGCGCCGAGGCTATCGACGGTGCCGCTGTACTTCACATCGCTGCCATAGAGGTCGGTCTCGATCTCCACCGGCTGGCCGATGCGCATGTCGCGCAGCTGGGTTTCCTTGAAGTTGGCGTCGATCCACAGCTGATCCAGCGGGATCACCGCCATCAGCGCCGTGCCCGGTTGTACCCGCTGACCCAATTGAACAGTTCGCTTGGCAACGTAACCAGTGACCGGCGCGATCAAGGTACTGCGGGCATTGGCCAGGTAAGCCTGACGCAGTTGCGCGGCCGCGGCCTGCACGTCGGGATGGGACGACACCACCGTGTCATCCACCAGGGCGCTGGTCGTCTTGAGCTGTTGGCGGGCATTGGCGAGTGCGTTCTGTGCCGAGGTCAGATCATCCCGGGCGTGGGACAGTTCTTCCTGGGAAATCGCCCCGCCAGCGGCCAGGTTCCGGCGCCGGTTGTAGTTTTCCTGGGCTTTCTGCACCTCGGCTTCCTGGGCATTGACCTGCGCCCGCATACCGTCGACGTTGCTGTATAAGCCACGCACCTGGCGCACGGTACGCGCCAGATTGGCCTGGGCACTTTGCAAGCCGACTTCGGCATCGTTCGGGTCGAATTGCACCAGCACTTGGCCTTCACGTACCAGATCGCCGTCGTCAGCACCGATGCTTACCACCGTGCCGGTGACTTGCGGGGTGATTTCCACCACGTTGCCGTTCACATAGGCATCATCGGTGCTCTCGTTCCAACGGCCATACAATTCGTGCCAGCCCCAGACGCCGAGGCCGCCGAGAATGACGATCACCGTCAGCGCCAGCAGCATCACCTTGCGCTTGCGCGGGTTGTTGTCCTGTGAATGTTCGGACGCTTGAGTATTTTCTGCAGTGGCCATGACAAATACCTCGAATCAGTTATTCAGCGTGGTGGAGGCCGGCGTGGCCGAAGCCAGGGTCTGGGCCTCGAAACCACCGCCCAGTGCCTGCATCAGCTGGATCGACAAGTCGATCTGCTCGGCATTCAGGTTCGCCAGTTGGCGCTGGGCCTGGAGCAATTGCTGCTCGATGCTCAGCACGTCCAGGTAATTCCCGATGCCGGAGCCGTAGCGCTGGACCACGGTGTCGTAGGAGCTTTGCGCAATATCGGTGGCATGTTGCTGGGCACCGATCTGCCGCGCGATGTCACGCAATTGATTGATGGTGTCGCTGACATCCCCAAGGGCCTTGACCAGGCTCTTGTTGTACTGCGCCACCGCCAGGTCGTAGTCGGCGTCGCGGGCGTCCAGGTCTGCCCGCAACCGCCCACCGTCGAAGATCGGCAGCGAAACCGTCGGCGCCACGTTGAAGAAGCGACTGGCCGAACCGAACATCGCGTCCCCCAGCAACGACTGCACCCCGGCCGCCGCGCTCAGGTTGAGGTTGGGGTAGAAGTTGGTCTTGCCGGCCTCGATGTCCTTGCTGGCCGCCTCCACTCGCCAACGTGCCGCCACCAGGTCCGGACGACGACCCAGCAGCTCCGCCGGCAG
Organism: Pseudomonas sp. AF32; assembly: GCF_022342325.2. Classification (NCBI taxonomy): domain Bacteria; kingdom Pseudomonadati; phylum Pseudomonadota; class Gammaproteobacteria; order Pseudomonadales; family Pseudomonadaceae; genus Pseudomonas; species Pseudomonas sp. AF32. The sequence goes on from NZ_RQJK02000006.1 coordinate 8,561, forward strand.
GTTCGACGGCAAGGCCACCGCGCTGGCTTTCAGCACATTGGGCCGGGCGATTTCATTGCCACGATCCGGACCCTTGCCCAGCAGTACCGCCAGGGCGATCCTGGCGCTTTGCAGGCGTTTCTCCGCGTCGATAAGGGTGGCGTCGGCGCTGGCTTCCAGGCTTTCGGTCTGCTGGAACTGATACTCGCTGTCGATCCCGGCGCTGAGACGGCGCTTGCTCAGGTCGAGCATTTGCCGGGTGCGTTTGAGGTCTTCCGCGGCCAGGTCATAAATGATGTGGGCCTGACCGAGGTCGCTATAGGCCCGGGCCACATCGGCAGCCAGGGTCAGTTGCGCGGCCTGGCGGTCGATTTCGGCCGCGCGGGCCTGGCCCAGGGCCGCTTCCCAGGCGGCACGCTGACCACCCCAGAGGTCGAAGTTGTAATTGAAATCGACGCTCAGCGAACGCAAGGTGCTGTAGGCACCGCCCTGCCCCGCCGGGTCCTGGTCACGGGCCAGCCGCGAACGACTGACACTGCCGCTGGCATCCAGAGTGGGCATGCGTGCCGCATTGGCGGCATAAGCGGCGGCGCTGGCCTGATGAACACGGGCACTGGCGATCTGCATGTCCGGGCTGTCGCGCAAGGCCTCACGGATCAGGCCGTCGAGTTGCGGATCACCCAGGCTTTTCCACCAGTCGCTTTTCGGCCACGCGGCGGGCGACAAGGTCACGCCATTCAACGACTGCCCGACCTTGAGGCTCTGGGCATCAAGGCTGACACCTTCGGTCTGGAGGCCGCTGTAACTGGCACAACCGGCGAGGCTCATCGCCAGCAGCACCAGGCTCAGTCGGGTACGCAAGGTTTTACGCTTCATTTGTCCCCCAATCGCAGCACGGTGATGGGGTCACCGGCAGCGAGCAGAATTTTCTTGAGGATGTGTTCGAGGGTTTGCAGCTCCTCGCGGCTGATGGCGCCGGCCAACTGGTTCATGGCGTCGGCGCCGATATACGGCAAGCGATCGGCGAGGGCCTGGCCGGCTTCGGTGAGCACCAGTTGCACTTGCCTGCGGTCCTGCGCCGAACGTTGGCGGACCAGAAAACCTTTCTGCTCCAGGCGATCAAGCATGCGGGTCATCGAACCGCTGTCCAGGGACAGGTAGCGACACAGCTCGGCCGGCGTGTCGATACCGTGCTGGGCCATGATGATCAACACCTTGAACTGCGCGGCGGTGATGCCGACGGGCTCCATGTGGGTGTCGATGATCCGGTCCTTGAGCAGCGCGGCACGGCCGAGCAGCATGCCGAGATGGCAGTTGTGGAAATCGTCAGGGGTGAAATGCTTCATCTGGACACCGATTGCTGCCTAGGCAGGGAATGTATGTCGAGATATTACTGCTTAGGCAGCGAATGTCAAACAAATAGTTAGCCAACTACACATAAGCGGACGAACGCGGATAAAAATGTGGGAGCGGGCTTGCTCGCGAAGGCGTTGGATCAGTCAACTTATCTGTTGAATGACACACAGCATTCGCGAGCAAGCCCGCTCCCACAATGATTGGGGAAAGGGTTAGAAATCGCGCTTGTAGAAGATATCCAGCGAACTGGCGACGCCGCTGGCGGCTTCGAGGTAGACCTTCTTGCTGAGCTTGTAGCGTAAGGCAATGGTATTGGCCGGTTCGAACACACCGACGCCATAGCGCAGGCTGAGTTTTTCCGACAGGTTGCCGCTGGCGACCACGCTGGTATCGTTGCCGCTGCCCTGGGTGTCGAGCTGGAAGTCCTCGATGCCCAGGTTATTGGCAAGGCTGGTGGTCACCCCCGAGCTGCCCATCAAGCCCAGGCCCAGCGCCGCCTGGGCGAGCATGTTGTTGTCCTCGCCGGTGGTGCTCAACGGACGGCCCAGCACCAGATACGACAGGGCCTGCTCCTGGCTCATGGCCGGCTCGGAGAAGATTTGCGTGGTCGGCTGTTCGGCACTGCCACTCAAGCGAATACCGGCGATGACGTCGTCGGTCTGGCGGATCGCCTCGATGTCCAGGTAAGGCTGGTCGATAGGGCCGGCGAACAGCAGACGCGCCCGCCTCACCGTCAGCCGTTGCCCGTAGGCCCGGTAACGGCCATCGTTGAGCCAGAGTTCGCCCCGGGTGTCCATGTTGTCGCCGATGTGCACCTGGCCCTGCACATTGGCCGTCAGCCCGAACCCGGAAAACGCGAGTTTTTCCTGGCCCACGACCACTTCGATGTCCATCGCCATGGCAATCGGCGCCTTGCCCTCTTCGGTCTGGTGGCCGACGATCACCGTGTCATCGGACACCTTGACGGTGGACGGCGGCAATTCGCGAATGGTGATTTCGCCTTTGGGCACCAGCACCTTACCCGCTACGGAAAACCGCTCCCCTTGCAGCTTAATGTCGAGATCCGGCGCCATCTCCAGCTGTGCATAGGGTTCGACGGTGACCGGTAATTGCGAGCCCTTGAGGGCCAGGTTCATGCTCAAGGCCTCTCCCCAGCCGATATCACCGATCAGGCTGCCTCGGCCGTTCTTGCCGCTTTTCCAATTGCCGTCCAGGCGCACCGTGTCACCGGCAATCATGGCCCGGACCTGCAAGGCCTCAAGGCTGACCGGCAGTTCCGGGCCGGACACTTCACCCTCGCTGAGCACCAGGTTGCCGTTGACCTGGGGCGCCAGCAAACCGCCCGACAATGTGCCGCTGCCGTTCAGGTGCCCGGTGAGTGTTTCGACCATCGGCACGAACGGCCGGGCCACCGACAGGTCCAGGCCGGTCAAGCGGAACGAGCCGCTGAGGGGTTTGTTGGCGGGCAACGGGTTGATCTGCGCCTGGAGCACCAGCTCGCCGAGTCGGGCACCGGCGAAATTCAGCTCGGTGTCGATAAGCTTGGGGGTCAGGCGACTGTTCAGGCTCAAGGTCTGGTAGGGAAAATCGAGCCACTGTCCGTTGTCGCGGTCCTTGTCACGGATTCGCAGCATGCCACCCCCGGCGTCGACTTGAATACGGCCGTTCGGGCCACTGGCAGGCAAGTCCAACTGCAGATCCGCGTTGAGCTGGCCCTGCCAGGCAAAGTCCTTGGGCATCCATTGGGCCAGACTTTCGATGGGGAATTGCTTGAGGTGATAGCGCAACTTCGGTTCCGGCATCAGGCGCTGGTCTTCGCCACACAGGCTGGCCTGCCCGGACCGCCAGCAATGGGCGCCGAAGTTGAGGGTGCCGTCGGCCAGGCGCTCCAGCTTCGCCGGGGCTTGCAGGCTCCAGGCCTGGCCGCCGGCCTGAATGTCGCCGCTGAGCAGACGCCCACGCCAGTTGCCCTGATCGAGCGCGCCGCTGAACGCCAGGGTCGTGTCGAGCTGCGGCCCTTGCAGGTCCAGATCGAGTTTCTGTTGCTTGATGTCACCCTGGCCGCTGATCGTCAGCGCGCCCAGGGATGTCTCGCCAGCCCGTATGCCGCTGGCCTTGAGGTCGATCTTGCCCCGCTGCGCACTGTCCAGGGTTGCGTCCAGGTTCAGGCTTTGCAGACGGTTATCCTGAAAGGCCAGCTGCGTGCCTTGCAGGCCGAACTTGCCCTGAGGCGCCTTCAGGGTCCCCGCCACATCGACACGCCCCACGACCTGGCCGCGCAGGTGGGGCCAGAGCTGGGCCAACCGCGACAGTTTGATGTCGATCTTGCCGGAAAGTGTCTGTTGCAGGCTGCCACTGCCGTTGATGCGGTTGTCACCCAGGCGGATATCCAGCGCACTGAGGTTCCATTGCTCGCCACCGCCGCTGGCCTTGGCCTGGAAGATCGCTGGCTGGCCACGCAATTTGCCCTTGAGGTCCAGGTTTGCATCGAGGCTGAGATTGCCGTTGCTCATCGCGCCTTTGCTGCGCAACGGTCCGGCCAGAGTGCCGGGTAATTCGCCGAGCCAGTACGCCGGGTCGATAGCCGACAGTTCCAGTGCCGTGTCCCAGGCGATGCCCTCGGCAAACTGCAAGTCCAGGTGCCCTTCGGCCTTGCCCTGTCCGGCGGCGAGCTTGAGTTCCGGCAAATGGATTTGGCTCAGATCACCGCTGAAGGGGCTGCCCAGACTGAAGGCGCCAGCAGGCCCGTCCAGCGCCGCCTGGAAATGGCCCAGATACTGGCCATCCGTGTAGGAGACTTCGCCATTGAAACTGCGCAGCGTCACCTGTGGTTCGTCGATCAGCGGATAGAGGCGATGCCAGGGGAAGTCCAGCCAGGCGATTTTCGCGTCGGCACTCAGGCCTTCGCGCCAGTCCAACTGACCAGTGAGCTTCAGGCTTTGCCGGTCGCCGGCCTCCAGGTCCAGGGCCGCGATCCGGGCGCCGTTGGCATCGACGGTGCCTTGCAGTCGCAGGGCCACCGGGCCTTTCTCCGCGGGTAGTGTTGCATTGCCGAGCAGTTGATAGCCGCTTTTCAGATCGCCTTCGCCGTTCAGTTCCAACTGGTTGAGTAACAGGGTGTCCGGCAGACCGGCGCTGGCCTTGAAGCCGTCGGCGGTGATGCGCACCTTGGCCGGCAGGTTGTCGGCCAGCGGTTGCAACTCGCCGACCAACCGACCTTGCAAGTAACCGCTGCTGTCGGCGCTGAGGTTGAGGGTCTTGAGCAAATCACCGTCGACTTTCAGGTCCAGTGCCCAAGGCGTGGCGCCCGGCGCGAGCAGAGTCAGTCGGCCTTCGGCCTTCAACGGCCAGTCGCCACCCGGCTTGAGCAAGCCGGACAGCTTCAAGCTCAGCTCGTCACGCTGCAATTGCACCGAATCGATCTGCAAGCCTTGAGCGGTCCAGTGGGCGACCAGTTGCAGGCCCTTGAACTGTTCGCTGCCGTTGAACAGCAGGCTACCGACCTGGACATCGCCCAGTTCAATGACAAGCGGCAAGTCCAGGTCCGGCAACGTCACCGGGCCATCGCTCGGCGCATCGGTGGAGGGTGGCAATTGCAGGCTGACCGTGTCGGCCTTGAGCTGTTCGATGCACAGGGTCATGCGCAGCAGGCAGGCGGGCGACCAACCGAAGATCACCCCATCGGCCTCCAACCGGCTGCTGTCCTGCTGCCACAGCAGATGATCGGCGCTCCACTGCCCCCCCAGGCGACCCTGGAAATTCTCCACGGTCAGCCCCGGCACCAGGCCCAGGGTCCAACGACTGCCGAATGCGGTCCCCAGCACCGTACTCAACGCCAGCACGATCACCACCAGCAACCCGACGAGCGTCAGCAGCGTTCTCTTCAAACCACGACTCACAGCTCGGGCCCCATGGAAAAGTGCAATCGAATGCCGCCCTCGTCGTCCATGGCATGGGCCAGGTCGAGGCGGATCGGGCCTACTGGCGACACCCAGCGCACGCCGACGCCGACGCCCGTCTTGAGGCTGGGCAATTCAAGGTTGTTAAAGGCGTTGCCCTGGTCGACGAAGGTCGCCACCCGCCATTTCTCGGCAATGGAATATTGATACTCCAGACTGCCCGCCACCATGTAGCGCCCACCGATGCGATCACCCTCGGAGTTTTCCGGCGACAGGCTCTGGTAGTCGTAGCCGCGCACACTCTGGTCGCCACCGGCAAAAAAGCGCAGGGACGGCGGAATGGATTTGTAGCCGTTGGTGGCACTGCCGCCGATCTGGGCCCGGGCCAGGAAACGGTGCTTGTCGAACACGGTGGTCAGGCCTTTGACCATGGCAGTGCCATATAAAAGGTTGTTGTCCGAGCCCAGCCCTTCCTTCGCGACTCTGGTCTCGAACTGCAAGCGATAACCGTTGTGCGGGTCGATGCGGTTGTCGCTGCGCAGGTAGGAATAACTGACGCCGGGCATCAGCAGCGTACTGAGGCCTTCATCGTCGCCGAGGCGATATTCCTCACGCTGCCATTTGAGCGACACCACCCGCTGCCAGCCGCTGGGCAACTTGCTGTGCCATTCCGGGCCAACGGTCAGCAATTTACTGAGGGTGTCGGTGCCCGCCAGTTCTTCGTATTGATAGCCGCCGGCATAACGCAACTTGTCGGTCAGCGGCGGATCCAGCGGCACGTCATACCATAGGCCGACGTTCTGCCGGGGCGCGGAGACTTCGGCTTCCCAACCGTAGCTGTGCCCCTGGGGGTTGACCCAGTGGCGCGTCCAGTTGGCCTTGGCCCGCGGGCCGACGTCCGTGGAAAACCCCAGGCCCAGGCCCATGGTGCGCGGCTTGCGGGTGTCGAGCTTGACCGCCACCGGGATCACGTTGTCGGTGGCTGCGGTGGGCGCGGCATCCACCCGAACGCCTTCGAAATAGCCACTCGATTGCAGGGCCTGGTTCAATTCGGCAATCAGTTCGGAATCATAGGCGGTGCCGGCCTTGAACAGCACCATGCGCCGCAACAGGTCTTCGTCGAACGGCGTGTCGCCTTCAAAACTCACCGGGCCCAGGCTGTAACGCGGGCCGCTGTCGTAGACCAGCTCGATGTCGGCGACACCGGCCTGTGGGTCTACCGACAGTTTCTGACGGGTGAAACGCCCGCTGAAGAAACCATAGCGCGAAGCCTGGTTCTGGATCAGCCGCTTGGCATCCTCGTAGTGACCATGGTTGAGCACCGCACCCGGCTTGAGGGCATCGTTGGCCGGCACACGAAAGGATTTGAGGGAGGCCGCCGGGCCATCGATACGCACGGTGACATTGCGCAAATGCACGGGTTCGCCGGGGTCGATGGTCAGGATCAGGCGCGGGTCCTTGCCACCCTTGACCTCGCTGTCGATCTGCGGCTGGTAATAACCCAGCGCCTGGGCGGCCTTGCGGGCCTGCTCCTCGGCACCCCGACTGAAACGCAGCAACGCCTCTTCGTCACGATCGCCCAGCCCACCGATATAACCTTCCACGTTGGCCTTGAGTGCGTCATTGGACGGTTTGATCCGTACATCCAATTCGCTTTGTGCCAGGGCCACGCAGCTGAGAGACAGCAAGAGCGCGCCGCTGGTCATTCTTCCTGGGAGTTTCATGGCGCGGATGCTATCACGAGCGTAGGTGCTTGATAGAGCCGGACATTTCCCAAAAGTTCGTCGGGTTACGCCGTTGCGCTTTGCAGGACCTGCGGGTTGGGGTGGAAAAACACATGCTCGCGGATCGGCCCTACCGCCACCTCGCCAATTTCCTGGTAGCCCTGGCGCTTGTAGAACTCGAGGTAACGCGGGTTGCCCGTATCCAGCACCACGCCCTGGGAATGTTCATCCACCGCGCACCAGTTATGTACGGCGGTCAGCAACTGTTCGCCAAAATGCTGGCCCTGGAACTGCGGGTGAATACCCAACAGTGGCAACACGTGCACCGAATCCGACGGCAGGCAGGCCGTCACCGCTGCGTGGTATTCCAGATACCGCCGGGTGCAGCGAAACCCGGTACTCAGGACCATGCGCAGGCGCCAGGCCCAGCTTTCGGTGATTCCCAACCGTCGCTGAGGCGGAGCGACCAGGGCGATACCGATCAACCGGTCGTTGACCAGCAGCCCGATGGCGGGCAATTCCTGGAGAAAATGCTGCTTGACCAATTCCCGCACCGTCGCTCGCACCCGCTGTTCATAACCGGGACGCTCGGACTCGAACAGATAGCTGAACGTCGGCTCGTGACGATACGCCTGGTACAGCAACGAACGGGCTTCGCGGGAATAACCGCTGTCGAGCATGTGGATATCGGCGATGGCGGTTTCAGGCATGACGGGAAATCTCCTGGGCGGGCTTGCGAGGCCCTGCTCTTATTGAGTACGAACCCAATAGGGTTACGATCGTTCCTACATGCACAGGACATTAGCAGCGCATTTGTCCTACTGCCACGCTGGCCCGCGTCCTACATGTCAGCTAGCATCGCTGTTTTGCCAGGAAAGCCGACCATGAAGATCGTCTCCTTCAATATCAACGGGCTGCGCGCCCGCCCCCATCAGCTGGCGGCGCTGATCGAGAAGCATCAGCCGGACGTGATCGGCCTGCAGGAAACCAAGGTCCACGACGAACAGTTCCCGGTGGACGAAGTGCAAGCCCTGGGTTACCACGTGCATTACCACGGACAAAAAGGTCACTACGGTGTCGCCCTGCTCTCCCGCCAGGCGCCGTTGAGCTTGTATAAAGGCTTCGAGGGTGACGACGAAGACGCTCAACGACGTTTTATCTGGGGTACCTTCGCCGATGCCAACGGCGTGCCGGTGACCATCATGAACGGCTATTTCCCACAAGGTGAAAGCCGCGATCACCCGACCAAATTCCCGGCCAAGGAACGTTTCTACAGCGATTTGCAGCAACTGCTGGAAAGCCGCTTCAGCAACGACCAGCCTGTGGTGGTCATGGGCGACGTGAACATTTCCCCGGAAGACTGTGACATCGGCATCGGCCCGGACAACATGAAGCGCTGGCTGAAAACCGGCAAATGCAGCTTTCTGCCGGAAGAACGCGAATGGATGGCCCGCCTGAAGAACTGGGGCCTGGTGGACAGCTTCCGTCACCTGAACCCGGACGTCACCGACCGTTTCAGCTGGTTCGACTACCGCAGCCGCGGTTTCGAGGACGAACCCAAGCGCGGCCTGCGCATTGACCTGATCCTTACCTCCCATGGCCTGTTGCCACGAGTCAAGGATGCGGGGGTGGACTATGAACTGCGGGGTATGGAAAAACCGTCGGACCATGCGCCGATCTGGCTGGAACTCGCCTGATCGGTACATACAGTTCGCCGATGCGGCATGCACCCCCGATCCCTTGCGGGAGCGATGCCAGGTAGCAACCCTGTCATCTATCAGTCATCTGACTGACTTAATCTCCACGCACTTTCCCGGGTTCCAAAGGTGCCGCATGCGGCTGAGCGTTGGTTTATTCATAGTCCTCTGGCTGCCGCTCGCCGCCTGGGCCGGCACGCTGCCCCTTCCCGAACAGGGCCCGGCCCTGCGCCTGCAAGGCTCCAATACCATCGGCGCGGCGCTCGGCCCTGCCTTGGTCAAAGGGCTGCTGGAAGAACAAGGCCTGTTCAAGGTCAGCACTGAAATCACCGGGCGGGACAACGAGCAACGTGTCGTTGGCCAGACCGCCGATGGCCGTCGCGTGACAGTCGACATCGCGGCCCACGGCTCCAGCACCGGGTTCGCCGCCCTCAAGCAGGCCGGCGCCGACCTGGCCGCCTCCTCCCGGCCGATCAAGGACAATGAACTGAAAGAATTATCGTCCCTCGGTGACCTGAAAAGTCGCGCCGCCGAGCAGGTCATCGCCATCGATGGCCTGGCGATTATTCTTCATCCCCAAAACCCGTTGCGTCAGCTCGACACCGTGCAGCTCGCACGAATATTCAGCGGCGAGGCGAAAACCTGGGAAGCGTTGGGGGGCGTTGGCGGTCCGATTCATCTGTACGCCCGGGATGAACAATCCGGCACCTACGATACCTTCAAGGAATTGGTACTCAGCCGACAGGGTAAACGGCTGGACCCTGCAGCCCGGCGCTTCGAATCCAGCGAACAGTTGTCCGACGCCGTCAGCCAGGACCCGCAAGGCATCGGTTTCATTGGCTTGCCCTACGTTCGCCAGGCCAAGCCTGTGGCGATTGTCGATGGCGACTCCCAGCCCATGTTGCCGTTGAACAGCCTGATTGCCACCGAGGACTACCCTTTGTCGCGCCGGTTGTTCTTTTATCTGCCTCCCCGTCAAGAGAACCCTTGGGCCGAAGCGTTGGTGACGTTTGCCCAAAGCGACAAGGGCCAGGCCATCGTCGCGGCCAGCGGCTTCATTTCGCAAACGGTGCAGGCCATGGCCGTCACGCCCAATGCGCTGATGCCGGAGGGTTATCAGGCCCTGAGTCGCCATGCCCAGCGCCTGAGCGTGAATTTCCGCTTCGAAGAAGGCAGTTCAAATCTGGACAGCAAGGCCCATCAGGACCTGGGCCGTGTGCTCGCCTACATCAAGCAACACGGCAAGACCGACCGCCGCGTGACACTGGTAGGTTTCGGCGACGCCAAGGACGACCCGGCGCGGGCGGACCTGCTGTCCAAATTGCGGGCCATGGCGGTACGGCGCGAGCTGGTCAAATACGGCGTCACACTGCGGGAAGTGCGCGGCTTCGGCGCCCTGATGCCCGTGGCGGCCAACAGTGAGGATGAAGGACGGATCAAGAATCGGCGGGTGGAGGTTTGGGTGTACTGAAATCCGTTGGACGATACTCCCCTGTGGCGAGGGGATTCATCCCCGCTGGGCGGCGCAGCAGCCCCAAAGCCAGACACCGCGGTGAACCAGATGAGCCGCGCCAGCCGCATTACGACTGCTTCGCAGCCGAGCGGGGATAAATCCCCTCGCCACGAATGGTCGGCATGGCCCTGGCCCAGTCAACGGTTTGTTCATCCAACTTGTCTCAATGTAGGACCAAACCACCTCGCCTTGCGCCATTGCCTACAACTACGCCAGAATCCGCCGGCTTGTGCGCCCTGGGCCTGGGTTTTATCGTTTTCCGGTCGCTGACGAATCAGCGATCGGGTTTGGTAGCCCGGTTTTCTGGCGTATGTGCAACTTGAATGCAGAGGACTTTTTTCGCCCTCTGTTTGATGGTGGTCATGCGTAGGGCGTCCCAGGGCGCGCCGGGTTGCCAGGTAACCGGTCTACCAACCTTCGTATGGCCGCCACCCTTCGTTTGGTAGCGAAAGATGATGGCTCCAACTTCATTATCTGGAGATTCATCGATGTTCAAACCAACCCCGAACCCACCGGACACCGATCCGACCCCAACAGCCTTCGACAAAGCCGCCAAGCGCGCCCTCGACTTCTACCTCGAACCCAAGCCGTCCAGAACCGCTCCAGGCCAGCTATTCATCGTGGTAAACGACCTGGACACCGAATGCCTGCTCGCCAACCTCAGCGAAACCCTGTCCTCGGCCAACGCCATGGTCAGCGACCTCGCGTTCGACCTGGAAGGCTCCAGGCGACATGTGGCGCTGGGCATCCAGCAGTTGATCGAACTGGGCGGCTTGCTGGCGAACCGGGCACTGGATAACGTCGAAGTGCGCTAACCGACACGCCATATGCCCTTGTGGGAGCGGGCTTGCTCGCGAAAGCTTTGTATCAATCAACCCTTGTTCAACTGACAGTCCGCCTTCGCGAGCAAGCCCGCTCCCACAGGGTATAGGGTCGATCATGCCATCGGGCGCAACCTAACGCCCCGCCAACTCCATGATCATCCGCGACAGCAGATAAATCCTGGGCACGACGCTCTCCACCTCGGCATATTCCTCCGGCGTGTGGATATTGCCGCCGACGATGCCGAAGCCATCCAGCGTCGGCGTGCCGACGCCGGCGGACAGGCTGGCGTCCGCCGCGCCGCCGCTGCCTTCTTCGGTGAGCTTGCGGCCCAGCTCGCCATAGATACCTTGGGCCATCGCCATCAAGCGATCCGACTCGGCCGTCTGCGGCATCGGCGGCAGGCCACGCTTGAGGCTTGTGGTGACTTCGGTGTCGGCGATCAGTTTTTCCTGGGACACGCGGGCCAGGTCCTTCTCGATACGGTCGAACTCTTCCGGCACCGCCGCCCGAACGTCGGCCTTGGCGGTGGCCTTGTCGGGAATGACATTGGTCCGATCACCCGCATTGAGCACGGTGAAATTGATGGTGGTCTTCTTTTCCGTATCGCCCAGCTTGCCCAATTGCAGAATCTGGTGCGCCGCTTCCATCGCTGCATTTCGCCCCAGTTCGGGCGCTACGCCGGCGTGGGAGGCCTTGCCCTTGACCTCCACCAGCGCCGTGGCACTGCCCTTGCGCCATACCACCAGGCCATCGGCCGGGCGCCCCGGTTCAAGGTTCAGCGTCACATCATGGGCCTTGGCGGTTTTCTTGATCAGGTCGGTGGCAGCGTCCGAGCCGGTCTCTTCGCTGGCATCAAGCAGGAAAGTGATCTGCGCGTAGTTCTTGAAGTCGAGGTTCTTCAGCACTTTCAGCGCATAAATCCCGGCGACAATACCGCCCTTGTCATCCATCACCCCCGGCCCATAGGCGCGCCCGTCCTTGATGTGAAAAGGCCGCTCGGCCGCCGAGCCTTCCTTGAACACCGTGTCCATATGAGCCATCAGCAGGATCTTCGCCTTGCCCGTGCCCTTGAGGGTGGCCAGGACGTGCTGGGTGCCATCCGAATTCGGCACCTTTTCGACGCTGAAGCCGAGCTTCTTCAGCTCATCGATGGCGATGTCACCGACCTGAGTCAACCCCGGCACATAGCCGGAACCGGAGTCGATGTTCACCAGCCGTTCGAGCAGTTTAAGGGCCTCATCCTTGTACTGCTCGGCGTGGCTCAATACCGGTTGATCAGGCTGCGCGAAGGCAACGGGGGCGAAGGCGCCGAGGGCCAGGCTCAAGCCGAGACTGACGGCCAGACGGGAGCGAAGCGAGGTAATCGTCATGATTTCATCCTTGTTCCGTATCGAGTGAGTGCCTTGGCACCCTACCCGACAATGACGCAAGGCTCTAGCCGTACAACCAACAAGCCCTCGCGGACGAGTCCTCTACCGACAACAGTCGTAGGAACGAGGGAAACGAAATAAAGAAATGCAGGACGATACGACAAATTCCTCAGAACTTTCCGACGCGCCTTTCAGGTTGCCGCTCGGAAGGCGGACGTTTAGCGTAGTTATTAGCGAACGCTCTACAAACTCATTGCCAGGGAGGCATTATGAAAAAATCAAACAAACCACCTAAAACAATAAATCTGCCACCCATAGTTGTTACGCCCCAGCCACCACAACCGTCGCCACTGCCCAGTCTGCCGAAAATCCCCCCTGGGTACACAGCCAAACCACTCCCTTGGAGCGGAAAAGTTGTTGAATCATCTGAAATAAACACGCTCTTCAGCAAGAAAAACATCAAGCACCCCGATCAATCGACAACCATCTTCGCCACCATTGCCACTCAACTAAACAGAATAGAAAAAGCCTATAACTCACACGCTCCGTTTTTCAAGTCCGAGCTTGACGAGGAAATTGCCAAAAAACCAGCTCTTGGTAAACCAAGTGCACTGGAGCAATACAAACATGAAAAATCTATCGTCGATGAACTTCTTAAAATCAAGAACAGCGAACTGCAAAAAATCACTGCGACAGCGAAGACCTTTTATGGAAGAAACCCTTTCGATAAAGACTTCAAACAAAATGCCGTTGACTTTGTAAATATTTTTCACAAGAGCAGAGAGCCTTCACTAACAACCTATAACAGATGGCTCACTTCCATCACCGCTGCGTACACAGTCAAGATGCTTGCGGCAAAAATAAAAATTCTTACGGAAAAATCCAAGCAACTCGCCTCAACCATCGCAACCACAGAAGCCAAAGAAAAACAACATGTAGCTGTTTGGACCGACCGATACAACCAGGAAAGAAATGCCATTATCAATCGATATCAATTGGACAAGGCCAGCCTGGAGAAAAGAGTCCAGGCCGAACTGGATTCAGCCGATGTCAGTGGGGACTCGACAACGGAGCTGCTACCAGAGCAAAGAGTTAACGAGACCATTCGCTTGGTCAAACAGTTGAGAGATCAAAAGCAAAAAGAACTGCAACAGCAGCTCTCTTTCTTGGCTGACCAGCCCAATATAGATTTCAAGAGTAGAGACAGCAGAGCATTTATTGAGCACATAAAAAATGATTCTCTTGATCCCGAAATATTTTTAAAACGAGAACTCAACGCTATCCACGCCACTTATAAAATCGACATCTTAAATGTCGAAATTAAAAATATAGAAGAACGACTTATAAATCTAGCCTCCACACGATTAACATTAATCAAGGAGCGGGCCAACTCAGGAATACCTCCATTGTCCCCTCCGAATGTCAGGTTAGCTGAAAACATGGAGGAGGCAAGAAAGCTGAAAGACTCTTCAAAAATCATTGTGGGCGGTGACGCAGTCATTTTTGGGGTATTTTACACAAAGGTTAGAAACAAAGGTGAATGGGACTATAAGCAGCGCGGCAGGGAATATGAGGAATTTGGAAATTTCAATTATGGCGCTACCGGCACAGTAGCAGGAATTTCAGAACAGATCCTACTAAGAGCGGCAGGAGCGGCTCAATCCATAGCAGGGACGTCAGAGGAAGAGTTTGGAAAGTGGTGGGCAGAATCGCCTTACGGCGATGACGAAGTGGACCAAATCTGGATAGAAGCAGGGATAAAGTATGCTCAAAGCAAGAACATCTAAACGAACCTGCCTGATTTTGTCCGCAGTGTGCATTATGCAGGCGATATACATTTACATGGAGTCCCCCGCTACACCGGAACCGTCAGAAATAACTTCAGTAACCCCTGTTGATTCAACAGGCGCTATTTACGAAGTACTTTACAATTCAGGCGGAGCGACCGTCCCTTTCATCTATCGATATTTCCTTATGGAAAAAATTAACGACCCCGTTGAGGCACTTGATAAAATCAAATCATCCCATCCATTTCTTGTAACCAAAAGCCCCAATGCTGTCCGAACAGTTCTGCCAGGAAGAGTAAAACTTAGGACCTTAGATACGATCTACAAATACAGAAACACCGCATATTACAAAACAAACGGAGAATTGAAAGGAGTCAAGTTAGATTTGATCTCAGATATGCCTTGATCCATCACTGTCACTGGTGACCACTCCGCCAATTAAAGAAGCGACAGACCCCCGGTGCAAGCCGGGGGTATCCCTTGCTCTCGCCTCCTCACGTCCCGCTTCGACGGCTATCAGAAGCCGCGCCACTCCAAATGACTCACAACAGGAAGCAACGCACTATCAGGAATGCCATGACTTTCACAACTACCACCCAAGCAAAAGCAACCCTGCCGTCGCGATGTGCCCATCTTTGAGCTTCACTTACCACTGTCAACCTCGTAGCCCCAGGTTGGCCGCTCAAGCTTCGTCGTGACTCATGGAGGTAATAATGCTGGTGTTGTGGGTACTCGTCGCCGTGTTCATCGTCTGGAGCTGGCTGACCTATCCAGGCATCGGTCAAGTGCTGTTCGACTTGAGCATGGCCCTGGAAACGCGTTTCTCCCGGTTGCGCAAGATCACGGTGCCCATCAGCGAGATGACGGTATCGACCCTGCAGGGCGGACCTTACGAAGCGTCCAGCAGCATATTGATGTTGCATGGCTACAGTGCCGACAAGGGCCTCTGGCTGCGCATGGCCCGCCCGTTCGTCAATGATTACCGGGTGGTGATCCCAGACCTGGCCGGCCATGGCGAAACCGGTTTCAAGGCCGGTGGCGGCTACGACATACCGACCCAGGCCCGGCGGGTGATCGAGTTGCTCGACGCCTGCGGCCTGGACAAGGTCCATGTGATCGGCAACTCCATGGGCGGCTATCTCGCCGCATGGCTGGCGGCCACGTCGCCCGAACGCGTCTTGACCCTGGCGCTGCTAAATCCGGCCGGCGTCACTTCACCCCAGCCCAGCGACATGGATCGCCTGGTCGCCGCCGGCAGGAATCCTTCCCTCATGCATTCACGCAGTGATTTCGCGCCGTTCTATGCGTTGACCATGGCCTCGCCGCCCTGGGTGCCGGGGGTGATATTGGCGGCGGTGGCGCAGCAGTATGTACAGCGCCGCGAAGAGCTGGCGGAGATCTACACGGACTTCACCAGCAGCCCGCCGATGGAGCCACGCCTGGTCGATATCCGTGCGCCTTCCTTGCTGCTCTGGGGCCGCCAGGACCGAATGATCGACGTCAGCAGCGTGCCGGTGTGGAGCAAGGGCATCGCGGATCTGCGGGTGGAAATCTGGGAGGGGGTCGGGCATCTGCCGCCGCTTGAAAAACCAGGAAAAACCGCGGCGCTGTATCGGGAGTTCCTGAAAGGGTTGGGACAGTGACCATCCTGCATAGAATGCTCCCTCGCCACGGCTCATCATCTGCCGAGGAACACATATGAACATCCTCTACGACGAACACCTCGACGGCCCTCTGCCCAAGGTGGACAAACAGGCCCTGCTCACGGCCATGCGGGCCGGGATCCCGAACCTGGAGATCCTCCATCGTCTGGAAGACCTCAAGCCCTACGAATGCGACGGGCTCTCGGCCTACCGAACCACGCCGATGCTGGTGGTGTTGCCACGGCGAGTCGAACAGGTGCAGGCGTTGCTCAGGCTGTGCCATGAACACCACGTTCCGGTGGTGGCCCGGGGCGCCGGGACCGGTTTGTCCGGCGGTGCCCTGCCCCTGGAAAGCGGCGTGCTGCTGGTCATGGCGCGTTTCAACCAGATCCTGCACATCGATCCCGACGCCCACACCGCGCGCCTGCAACCCGGCGTTCGTAACCTGGCGATCTCCCAGGCGGCGGCGCCGTTCGGGCTGTACTACGCGCCGGATCCGTCCTCGCAGATCGCCTGCTCCATCGGTGGGAACGTCGCGGAAAATGCCGGTGGCGTGCATTGCCTGAAATATGGGCTGACGGTGCACAACGTGCTGCAGCTGGAAGTGCTCACCATGGAAGGCGAACGCCTGGTCCTGGGCAGCGAGGCGCTGGACTCGCCGGGCCTGGACCTGCTGGCTCTGTTCACGGGCTCCGAAGGCCTGCTCGGCGTGATCACCGAAGTCACGGTCAAACTGCTGCCACGGCCCCAGGTCGCCAGGGTGCTGCTGGCCAGTTTCAATTCGGTGGACAAGGCCGGGCGGGCGGTGGCCGAGATCATCGGCGCCGGCATCATCCCCGGCGGCCTGGAAATGATGGACAACCTGGCGATCCGCGCCGCCGAGGATTTCATCCACGCCGGTTACCCGGTGGACGCCGAGGCCATCCTGTTATGCGAACTGGACGGGGTCGAGGCCGATGTCCAGGACGACTGCGAACGGGTCCGCCAGGTGTTGCAACAGGCTGGCGCCATCGAGGTGCGTCAGGCGCAGGACGAGGCCGAACGCCTGCGGTTCTGGGCAGGCCGCAAGAACGCCTTTCCGGCGGTGGGTCGCCTGGCGCCGGACTACTACTGCATGGACGGCACCATTCCCCGTCGCGCCCTGCCCGAAGTGTTGCAGCGCATTGCCAGTCTTGGCGCCGAGTATGGTCTGCGCGTCGCCAACGTGTTTCATGCCGGCGATGGCAACATGCACCCGCTGATCCTGTTCGACGCCAACCAGCCCGGCGAGCTGGAGCGCGCCGAATCCCTGGGGGGCAAGATCCTGGAACTGTGTGTTCAGGTGGGTGGCAGTATCACCGGTGAACATGGCGTGGGCCGGGAAAAGATCAACCAGATGTGTGCCCAGTTCAACAGCGATGAGCTGAACCTGTTCCGCGCCGTAAAAACAGCTTTCGATCCTGACGGGCTGCTGAATCCCGGCAAAAACATTCCCACCCTGCACCGCTGCGCCGAGTTCGGTGCGATGCACATCCATGGCGGGCAATTGCCTTTTCCTGAACTGGAGCGTTTCTGATGAGCGGCAGCCTCGATCTCGACCGCGACGCCAGCGACCGGCTCCTGGAACAGGTCAACCGCGCCCGGGCCAACGCCACGCCGCTGCGCATCCAGGGTTCCAATAGCAAGGCCTTCCTGGGGCGGGAGGTGGCCGGCGAGGTGCTCGATACCCGCGAACATCGGGGCATCGTCCACTACGACCCCACGGAATTGGTCATCACCGCCCGCGCCGGCACGCCGCTGCGGGAACTGCTCGCGACCCTGGACGCCGCCGGGCAGCATTTGCCGTGCGAACCACCGGCGTTCAGCGACGACGCCACCGTCGGCGGGATGATCGCCACTGGGCTGTCGGGCCCACGCCGCCCCTGGGCCGGCTCGGTGCGCGACTTCGTCCTCGGCACCCGCATGATCAGCGGCCACGGCACGCTGTTGCGGTTTGGCGGCGAGGTGAGGAAAAACGTTGCCGGGTACGACCTGTCACGCCTGCTGGCCGGCAGCTTCGGGTGCCTTGGGGTGATCACCGAAGTGTCCCTCAAAGTACTGCCCAAGCCCCGTCACAGCCTGAGCATCCGCCTGGAAATGACCAGCGCCGAAGCATTGGGGAAACTCGCCGAATGGGGTCGCCAGCCTTTGCCCATCAGTGCTGCCTGTCATGACGGCGATTGCCTTGATCTGCGCCTCGAAGGTGGCGAAGGCTCCGTCAACGCGGCTCGCCAGCGGTTCGGCGGTGAAGTGATCGACGGCCAATATTGGTCGGACCTGAATGAACATCGCCTGACGTTCTTCGATGAAGGCCAGCCCCTGTGGCGTCTGTCGCTGCCCAACCACGTCGGCCCGCTCGACCTGCCGGGTACGCAACTGATCGATTGGGCCGGCGCGCAACGCTGGTTGAAAACCGACGCCAAGACCCTGCAAGCCTTGGCCCATGAAGTGGGCGGCCATGCCACCTGCTACAGTCATGGCGTCACCGACACGCCATTCCAGCCGCTGGCGCCGGCGCTGCTGCGCTACCATCGCCAGCTCAAGGCCCGGCTCGATCCACTCGGGCTGTTCAACCCCGGCCGGATGTACCCGGAGTTCTAATGCAAATCCGTTTCAGCGACGAAGCCAGACAACTGCCCCGCGCCGAAGAAGCCGAACGGATCCTGCGCAGTTGCGTGCATTGCGGCTTTTGCAATGCCACCTGCCCCACCTACCAATTGCTGGGCGATGAACTGGATGGCCCACGCGGGCGCATCTACCTGATCAAGCAAGTGCTCGAAGGCCAACCGGCCACCGCCAGCACCCAATTGCACCTGGATCGCTGCCTGTCGTGTCGCAACTGCGAGAGCACCTGCCCGTCCGGCGTCGATTATCACAACCTGCTGGACATCGGGCGGGCGGTGGTGGATCGAGCCGTACCGCGCCCGGCCAGCCAACGGGCACTGCGCCTGGGGCTGCGAGGCCTGGCCGCCAGCCCCGAGCGTTTCAAGGCCTTGCTGCGCCTGGGCACGGTGTTCAGGCCATGGTTGCCGACGAATCTGGCCACCAAGTTGCCCCAGGCCTCAGCGGCGATCACCGCGCGCCCCGCCCCGCACCATGCCCGCAAGGTTCTGATGCTCGAAGGCTGCGTACAACCGGGTCTGTCGCCCAACACCAATGCGGCCGCCGCCCGCGTGCTGGACCGTCTCGGCATCAGTGTCATCCCTTGCGCCGAGGCCGGCTGCTGCGGAGCGCTGGATTACCACCTGGATGCACAGGCAGCCGGACTGGAGCGCGCCCGGCGCAACATCGATGCCTGGTGGCCGCACCTGGACAACGGCGTCGAAGCCATCGTCCAGACTGCCAGCGGCTGTGGTGCCTTCATCAAGGATTACGGACACCTGTTGGCACACGACCCCGCCTACGCCGCCAAGGCGAAGCGGGTGAGCGAACGGGCCCTGGACCTGGTACAAGTGCTCGGCAACGAACCACTGGAGCACATCTGTGCCGCCAGGAACCAACGCATTGCGGTTCATTGCCCCTGCACGTTGCAGCATGGGCAGAAACTCGGCGGCGCCGTAGAGGCCCTGCTGACGCGGCTGGGTTTCAATCTCACCGACGTGCCCGACGGCCATCTGTGCTGCGGCTCGGCCGGCACTTACTCCCTGACCCAACCGGCCCTGGCGCGACAACTGCGGGACAACCGCCTCAATGCGCTGGAAAGCGGCCAGCCGGAATTGATCGTCACTGCCAACGTCGGGTGCCAGAGCCACCTCGATAGCGCCGGTCGCACACCCGTGCGGCACTGGATCGAACTGGTGGATCAGTCGCTGGCAGAATGAAGTCCTGAAGATTCTTCGTTTGCGAGGGCCGATGAAGGCTGCGATCTTTCGTTGCACTTCCCCTCCTCATTTTCACAGCCGAACCAGGAACTTTCACATGAGCTTCGTCAGTCCCGACCTGATCCGCCAACGCTTCTCCAGGGCGATGTCCGACATGTACCGCGACGAGGTGCCGTTGTACGGCGCGCTGATGAACCTGGTGGAGCAGACCAATGCCCAGGTGTTGCTCAATGATCCGCAGCTGGCCGAGCATTTGGACAGCACCGGCGAGCGCCAGCGCCTGGACCTGGAGCGCCATGGTGCGATCCGCGTCGGCACCGCCGCGGAGCTGGCGACCCTGTGCCGACTGTTCGCCGTCATGGGCATGCAGCCGGTGGGCTATTACGACCTGACGCCAGCCGGGGTACCGGTGCACTCCACCGCGTTCCGTGCCGTGCATGAAGCCGCGTTGCAAATCAGCCCGTTCCGGGTGTTCACCTCGTTGCTGCGCCTGGAACTGATCGAAGATTCCGAGCTGCGGGCCTTTGCCCAGGCGGTGCTGGATAAACGGCAGATTTTCACCCCACAGGCGCTTCAACTCATCGACCTCTCCGAACGCCAGGGTGGCCTGACGGAACCACAGGCCGAAGATTTCGTCTCGCAGGCCCTGGAAACGTTTCGCTGGCACCACAACGCGACCGTCACGGCCAACCAGTACCGGCAACTCAGCGCCCAACATCGCTTGATCGCCGACGTAGTCGCGTTCAAGGGCCCGCACATCAACCACCTGACACCCCGTACCCTGGACATCGACATCGTCCAGGCACAGATGCCCGTCCATGGCATCACCCCCAAGGCCGTTATCGAAGGCCCACCCCGTCGACAGTGTCCGATCCTGCTGCGCCAGACCAGTTTCAAGGCGCTGGACGAACCGGTTGCCTTCACCGACCAGCCCCAGGGCAGCCACAGTGCCCGCTTCGGTGAGATCGAACAACGGGGCGCCGCCCTCACACCCAAGGGCCGTGCTCTCTATGACCAGTTGCTGAACGCGGCGCGGGACGCCCTGGGGGCGTTTCCCAATGAGGCCAATGCCGAGCGTTACAACACGCTGATGGCCGAACACTTTGTCCAGTTCCCGGACAATCAGGAGGAGCTGCGCCGGCAGGCACTGGCGTACTTCCGCTACTTTGTGACGCCAAAAGGCCTGGCCGCCAAGGGGACGCTTGAGCAGTCGACGCCACTTGAACACTTGGTCGAGCAGCAATACCTGCGCGCCGAGCCGTTGGTGTACGAAGATTTCCTGCCGGTCAGCGCCGCCGGGATCTTCCAGTCGAACCTCGGCGATGATGCCCAGAGCCACTATGCCGGCCAGTCCAATCGCCAAGCCTTCGAAAAGGCCCTGGGACGCGCAACGATCGATGAGCTGCGCCTGTATGCCGAGACGCAACAGCGTTCCATCGACGAGTGCAAGGCTGCACTGGGCGTATGAACACATTGGCGGGGCGAACAATCGACGCGGGCAGAAAGCTGCGCACTTCTTTGACCACGGAACAGCTCAACTCGCCGGTCCGCCCCGTCCGCCGTGGCCTGCGCAATGAATTGCGCGGCACTGCGCAAGCCGTTGCGCACGCCATGGCCTGATTGGGTGAAAAAACCGTTAACGGCCTCTCAACAAAAACGTAAATCATTGAAATATAAAGATTTTAGCTATATGGCATAGCTCTTGATAACGCTCAGGCCACCTCGGAAAGATGTCTTCCCGAGGCCCTTTCGTTATCCAGCTAGGAGAGCATCCATTGGCTACCCCCGCGTATATGTCCATCGAAGGCACCAAGCAAGGCCTGATCACCGCCGGCGCGTTTACTGCCGATTCGGTGGGCAACACCTATCAGGAAGGTCATGAAGACCAGGTCATGGTGCAGGGCTTCCAGCATCAGGTCATCATCCCGCGTGATCCTCAGTCCGGTCAGCCCACTGGCCAGCGCGTACACAAGCCCCTGGTCATCACCAAGGTCTTCGACAAGGCCTCGCCATTGCTGCTGGCAGCCCTGACCTGCGGCGAGCGCCTGACCAAAGTCGAAATCCAGTGGTATCGCACGTCCGCGGCCGGTACCCAGGAGCACTACTACACCACCACACTGGAAGACGCGATCATCGTCGACATCAAGGACTACATGCTCAACTGCCAGGACCCGGCGAACGCGCACTTCACTCACTTGGAGGATGTGCACTTTACCTACCGCAAGATTACCTGGACCCACGAAGTCAGCGGTACTTCGGGCTCCGATGACTGGCGCTCGCCGGTGGCGGGTTAAACAACCGGCCCCGCATCGGCCAGTCACGCTGGCCGATGTGCAATAACAATAAACAAAAAAGAAATCCGGACGGTGTTCGCCCAGTGCGACGGCCTCGGCATTCCATGCACTGGTAAAGAGCCAGACACTGGGCGAACGGGCCTAATAATAGAGGAACTCCGGAAAGATGTCCGGGCGTTCGCTTAAATAATTATTTAACTTGTTTGCCCATCCACAGACTTTTTCTCTTTTGTTATACAACAGTTATACAAATAAGCAGACTCAGTACAAATCCATTCAACTATTGCCTGATCCTGCCAAGTTGGAAGCGCAGGTATCGAATCGGATTTATTGCGGGCGACGCCCTGGATCGTGCCGTCCGGTTTTCTGCGCATCGGTGTCTCCCGCGCCGGGCTCGCCCTGTTGCTGTTTGCGTTTGGCCGGGTCATTGGGGCGCAACGCGTCGTTATCGCGCTCCACTTCACCGGGCATCGCCGGCTCGTCGGGGTTCTGCGTCGTATGCTTCATGAGATCTCCTATCTGCTCAGGCTTCGGGATCGGCGACTTCTTCGGCAACGTTGGCATCCGGCGAGCGTTGGTGCAGTTGCTCGGCGCGGGCCTTGAGGTCTTGCCACTGCGCCAAGTCGACAGCCCCTTGGCCGAACAGGTCATTGGCCACTCGCATCAACTCGCTGAAATGCGCATCGGGGGACTGCTGCCAGTAGGCCTTGTCGTCGAACAGTCGCTGCCAATCGGCCAACGACGGCGGTTTGAGGTCATCGTTCATGACGGGCTCCCGAAGGTGTCGTGTCTGCCATTCATAAAGGTATGAGGGCTGGCCTTCGTGGGGAGTTCCGGTGATTCTCAGTAACCGGTCATTTCCAGGTAACCGTTGCCGCCATGGCTGCCGCTCAATTGAATCGGCCCCTCCCAGTAGGGAATGCGCAGGTTCATCCAGGCGTTGGGGTTCAGG
Organism: Pseudomonas sp. AF32; assembly: GCF_022342325.2. Lineage (NCBI taxonomy): Bacteria > Pseudomonadati > Pseudomonadota > Gammaproteobacteria > Pseudomonadales > Pseudomonadaceae > Pseudomonas > Pseudomonas sp. AF32. The sequence continues at coordinate 31,439 of NZ_RQJK02000006.1, forward strand.
GCGCGGGTGGTGAGATCGAGCTGCTTGCCGGGAATCCTGATCGACCAGCGCACCGGCATCGGACGCCCGGCAACCTTGGCGGTGTCCAAGGGCGCCAGCTGGATTTCCCCGGCGTGCAGGGTGTGCGACTGGCCCCGGGCATCGATCCAGCTGCCCGTGAGGTACGGCGCTCCTTCTTTGTGGCGCATGCGATAAAGCATCACATGCTCGCCACTGTCCAGGTGCAGGGAAAACCAGTCCCATCCGGTCTGGTTGGCGGTCAGCGGCTGGCTGCTCCACTCACGATCGAGCCAGGCCGGGCCACTGACCTGATAGCGCTGGCCATCGATTTCGAGCTGCCCGCTGGCCTGAAAAAAGGGCTGGCTGTAGTAATAGGACGCCTGGCCTTCTTCGGATTTCTGACTGAAACCCTTGTCGCCCTGCAACACCAGTGGGCGGGTCGATGTGAGCCGTAGCGCATAACCGAAGTTCGGCCCGCGGGCTTTCAGTTGCATGTCCGCCAATGGATCGGCTTCCGAAGCCTGGGTGCCGAAGCGCCAATCGTCGATCCAGGCCTCGAACGGTACGCTCCGAACGCCGGCCTGCCCTACTCCGCCTCGCGCATAGCGTTCCACCGCATGGTGGACGCTGCTGGAAGTGACCGCCGCGTGCCCGAGCCAGAGGGTCTGGTTGCGCCAGCCGCCGGCTTGGGGCGCTGCGTCCAGAGCGCTGCGAAACAACGTCCATTGCACACCGAAATCGCGGCCTTGGGCATCCTTGAGGTTGGCCGTGACGTACCACCACTCGATGCGAAACCCCTCATGGGCGCCATGGTCGGCCGGGAAACTGAATACCCGTCCCGGCACGACCGGCGTGAAGGCGACAGCCTGGTCGCCGAGACCGGCAAAACCTTTTTCCGGCGGCTGGGCGTTATCGCACCCCGTGAGCACGACCAGTAGCAACAGACCGGCTCCGATGTCTGTACGAAACATGTGTGCACGACGTTTCGTACAAGACTTAGTCTTCATGGGCAAAGCTCCTGAGCAAATCCGCCGGTTGCGTGCGATACAGCGCATACAACGGCCAGGCCGATGCGAGCAGCGTGGCGAACATCGCCAGGGCCAGCAACTGTGTCAATTGCAGCGGAAACACCCGCAGCGGCAGACGCCAGCCGAACGCCTGCACGTTGATCACCGCGTCCAGGCACCAGGCCAGGGCGATGCCCAACGGCAAGGCCAGCACCAGTGTCAGCAGCGCCAGCAGCCAGGTCTGGCCGAGGTTGAGCAACATCAATTGCCGACGTGTGACGCCCAATGCCCATAGCGGCGCCAACTGGCCGAGGCGGCTCTGGCTCTGGGTCAGCAGACTGATGAACAACGCCACCCCGGCCACGGCCAGCGTCAGGCCATTCAGCGCGGCAGTGGCGGCGAAAGTGCGTTCGAAGACCTGGGTCGACCAGCCCTTGAGCCGCGCCTGGTCGACGATCCGACTGTCGTCCAGGCTGAACCGACCTTGCAAGGCCGTCAAAAACGCCCCAATCGCCGCCGGCTCGATGCGCAGGTTGAAGCGGTAGGGTGTCAGCTGCGGCCAGTGCGCCAGCAAGTGGTCGGCATTGACCAGCATATGGCCCTTGGGATTGCCATAGTCGGCGTAGATACCGACGATTCGGGGTGTCCACGGCCCTTGTGGCGTCGCAAGCGTCAATCGGTCGCCTATGCCCACCTTGAGGCGTCGGGCCAATTGTTCGCTGAGCATCAGCGTGTCGCCAGCCGCCAGTTGTTCCCAGGGTTTATCGCCGGCGGATGCCAGCAACGGCCAATGCTGGCGATAGGTGGGGTGATCGATAATGCCGAAAAGGTCCGCCGGCCAGCCTTGCAACGGGATCGATACCTGCCAGTTGGGCAGAACGGCGGTGATAGCCGGTTGCTGCTTGAGCCAAGCCTGCATCTCACCGGCCTGGGCAGGGGTCTGGGGACTGATGTACAGCTCGGCGGTCAGCCGCTGTTCGAGCCAGTCGCTGAACGTCTGGCGGAAACCGGAGGTCATGCTGCCAGCACCGATGTTCGCCGCCAATGCCAACAGCAAGGCCATCAACGCCAGGCTCAACGTCGGCAATTGCTGGCGGCAATCCGCGATAAACCACTGGCCGAGCACCGAACGACTACGCCGCAACAGCAGGTTCAATGCGCCGTTGAGCAACACTGGCAGGGCCAGGGCAGCGCCCAGTAACAGGCCCGCCATCAGCACGAAACCGCTGGCCAGGCTGTCGCCCCAGATCAGCGCCGACACCGCCAGCAGCGCAGCCAGTGTCGCCACCCCGCCTTGGCGCCTGAGCCATCGCGCATGAGCCTGGTGCCAGGCCTGGGGGTTGGCCAGGGCCAAGAGCGGCAGGCGCGCCGCCCGCAGCAAACTGTCGGCCCCGGCCAACAACGCACCGAGCAGGCTCAGGCCCACACCGCTAAGCCACCACGCCGGGCTGAGGCTCAGTTGTCCGGCCACTTCGGCGCCGTACAAGCCTCGCAGGCTCGCCGCAACGTCAGGCAACAACAGGCTCGCCAGCCAATAGCCGCTGAGTACGCCGGCGATCCCACCCAACAAGGCCAGCGCGCCCAACTCCAGGGCCAGGCCGGTGATCAGCAGGCGGGCGCTGACTCCGCAGGCCCGCAGGGTTCTCAGCAAGCCACGGCGCTGCTCCAGGGCCAGGCCGATGGCGGCGTGGACGATAAACAGTCCCACCACAAAGGAAAGGAAACCCAGGGCATCGAGGTTCAGGTGGAAGCTCTCGGTCAGGCGCGACAGGTTGTTTTCTTCATCGGCGTGCTTGAGCTGCAACCGGCCATTGAATGCTTCCGGCAGCTCGGCGCGGAACGTGGCGGGCAACAGCAACCGCGACAGCTGGTCTGGCAAACCCAACACTGGCTGGGCAAACCCGATGTCCATCAGCAAGACACCCGGCGCCATGTTCTCCTGGGTGTGCAGCGGGGGGAGCAGGCGTCCGTCAGTGGTTCGGGGCTGGTCACCTTCCGCCAATCCCAGGCTCTGCAGGGTTTGTGGAGCGATCCAGGTACGACCGGGCTCGGTAAAGAACGCCACCACTTCGCCCATGTCCCGGGCCTGCCCCGCCACGGCCGCACCGGGCGGCAACGACACCGGATCGATGCCCATCAATTGCAGGCGCTGTTCCTCATGGCCGTCGAGCACGACCCGGCCTTGCAATACCGGCGACACCGGCCAACCCTCACGACGCAAGTCGACGAACCATTGCTGGGGAAAGGTCCCGCCACCGGGAGCATTGAGGCTGGCCTGGGGCTCGCCACCAATGACCTGGCTGGCCCGTGCATAGCTGTCCCGCGCCTGACTGTTGAGGGCCTGGACACCGGTGAGCAGGCTGGTGGCGAGCCAGAGTCCGGTCAGCACGCTGAAAAACTGCACCGGATGCTGACGCCAGTGGCTGAGCAAGGCCTTGAGGGTCTGGCGAAGGATCATCACCCCTGAATCACCTGCGCCAACCGTCCGCCCTGCAACACCACCCGATGAGCCAGGCGCGCCGCCACCCGAGGGCTGTGGGTGACCATCAGCAGGCTGGTAGAGCTGCCGTCCAGCAGTTCCAGGAGCAAGTGCAGCACCTCATCGCTGGTGACCTCATCGAGGCTGCCGGTGGGTTCGTCGGCCAGCAACAGTGGCGGCCGTGAAGCCAGTGCCCTCCCCAGCGCGACGCGCTGTTGCTGTCCGCCGGACAGTTGCTCGGGGTAGCGCCGCAGCAAATCCTGCAAACCCAGTCGTTGCACCAGATGCGCCTGCCAGCTCACGTCATGACGCCCGCACAGCCGCGCCTGGAACGCCAGGTTGTCCTCAACCGACAAACTGTTGATGAGGTTGAACTGCTGGAACACCAGACCGATTTCCGTGCGGCGCCAGTTCGCCAATTGGCTTTCGTTCATGCCATCGAGGCGATAGTCGCCGCTGCGAATGCTACCGCCATCCACCTTGTCCAGCCCCGCTACCAGGTGCAGCAATGTGCTCTTGCCACTGCCCGACTCCCCCATCAGCGCCAGGCTGCTGCCGGCGGACAGGGTCAGGTCGATGCCTTGCAGCACCGGCAATGGACCTTGGGGCGTGGCGTAGCTTTTGAACACATCGCGGACTTCAAGCATGAAGAAGCTCAATGGATAAACGTGGGGTCAGGATAGCGGAGTCGGGGAAGGAGGCGTCAGCACATTCGGCATCGACGCAAGCTGGCCCACCGCTATCGCGAGCAGGCTCGCTCTCACAGGGGATGGGTGGTGGACACAACAGCGATGCCCCCCTGGGACCAAGCTTTGCTCCTGTGTCGTTCAAGGCCCCGCCGCCATTTCAGTCCGGGCCGGCTTTGGTGTGACGATGCTGCCCAGGTCGATGTGTTTCCACGCAGGCTTCGCGCCCAAACGGGCGTTGAAGCGGTAGTTGAAGGTGAAGTCATCTTCGGTCGGTTGGTTCAAGGATCTTCCATACATCGCCTCGACCCCTGCCTGCTCATACCCCATCAACTGCAACAGGGTCGGGAAGAGGTTGTAATGGCTGGAGCGGTCCTTGTTCTGCGCCAGCATCCGGCGCCAATCGAGGGTGTCCAACTGACTGCCCTGGATCACCACCAGCGGCACCAGGCCCTCCTCCTCCACGGGGTCGCCGCCGCAGTGGGTGTTGAGGCCGGGGTTGCCACGCTCATGCAGGTCCTGGCCGTGATCAGAGGTGTAGATCAGCACGGCATTGTCCAGGTTGGCCTTCTGGAAAATCCGTCGGAAAAACTCGCCGACATTCCACAACAAGGTGTTCTGGTAGGCATTGCGATACAGCGCCCAATCATTCTCCTGACCGTTGAAGCCGTCACGCCGCCCCGTATCCGCCACCTCCTGGAACTGCCCCCGCGGTAACGCCGGTCGGTAGTTCATGAAGTCGTCGGGGTATTTGTCATGCACTGGAAAGTGCGCCCCCACCTTGTTGATCAAGATCAGCTCGGGCCGATCATTGCCCAGCAGCCCGATCAATTTATCCGCGGCCGCCATGTCGCGGTCTCGTACCCGTGTCTGGTCGAACTGGACAAATTCATCGATGTCCTTTTTCTCAAGATCGGTCATCAGATTCTGCAGGTTGCCACCGGTGCGTTGGGCATCGATGTAGACGGTGCGCAGCCCTGCGGCCTTGGCGTACTGCCAGATCGATGGCTGCGTGCTGTTGATGCGCATGTAGTCGGCGCGGGTGCCGCCGTAGCGCAGGGTGACATTGGTGTCGGCACTGCAATTGGCGATGGAGGCCGCGTAGCCGTAGTTGAAAATATCGACACCGGGCGGCGGTGTCTTCAACCCGGTGGGTACGCCCGACGGGGTGTTGATGTCCAGGTAATTGCCTGAAATGCTTTCGTCGATGATCAGCACGATATCGTTGGCGATCTCCGGCGTTCGCCGCACCAGACGCACCGGCGCCCTGGGGCCGACGGTGTTGTGCAAAGTCTCGTAGACGAACAGGTTCAGATAGGCCAGCGGTGTGTACATCGTTGGCAAGCCACGGGCGCCTTCGCCCGCCCGCATGAACAGCACGGCACTGAGCAACAGCACACCCAATACGGGCGCGGTGAGGGGCAGGTAGCCGGGCAGCGACAGCCGGTGTCGCGGCTTGAGACCGATGCCCAGCAATAGCAACAAGCCCGCCGCCACCGCCCTGACAATCACCTCGCGGTATTGCCAGGCCGCTTCCTGGATAAAGCCACCGGAATACACCAGCGACACGAACTGGCTGTAGGTGAGGTAGCTGTCGGTCACCCGCGTGTACGCCTCGAAGAACACCGCCGACGCGAACATCGCCAACGCGAACAGATGCCGCACCAGGGTCTGGCGAATGTACGCAGTCATCCACAGCGCCACCACCAACGCCACGAACATCAAGGCGAACAGCACCGTCGCCAGGCCAATACCCAGCACCGCCAGACGGTCCAGGTAATAGTCATACCCCCGGATCAGGTACAGCACCAGCAACAGCTCCTTGAGGTATCGCGCCATGTCTTCCTCGGCCTCGGAAAGGGGGTCCGTTCCTGCACACTAGCAGCGGTGTTTCAAAGCGCAAGAAAGGAGACGAACGGCAAGCGCGTCAAAAAATAGTTACCCCAAAAATGACACCTAAAGACGCCAAAAAACATGAAAAACTATGGATAAATACCGTTCATCGCTTTCTTAAAACCCCGTATCAGCCTTTAAAACCGGCACTTTCTCAAGACAGTCAATAACTTGATATCAAAAGGCCCGACTCTTTCGAGTTTTGCCAACAGTGACAACTGTCATTTTGCTGACACGCTTTTGCGAGGCTGCGCTATACCCCCTTCTAACAGTTTCATCCGAGTTACATCATCCGGGTTACGAGGCGCGCCAAAGATGGACGTGAGCGTATTTGGAACGGGGTACGTTGGGCTGATTCAGGCGGCAGCGCTGGCCGACGTCGGGCACCGTGTGTTGTGCATCGACATTGACCCGAACAAGATCCGGCAACTGCAACAAGCAGTGCCTCCCATCAGCGAACCGGGGCTGTCCGGGTTACTTGAGGACACCATCAAGGCCGGTCGCTTGTCGTTCAGCTCCCAGGCCAGTGACGCGGTCAATCACGGCGAACTGATTTTCATCGCCGTGGGTACCCCCTCCGATGAAGACGGCTCGGCCGACCTGAGCCATGTGCTGGCGGTCACCCGGCAAATCGCCGATTTCATGGACAGCGACCGCACCCTGATCATCAAGTCCACGGTGCCGGTGGGCACGGCCGACAAAGTCGCCGAATGCGCCCGCCAGGCCCTGGCCCGACGCGGCCTGAAAACACTCAACGTGCGCGTGGTGTCCAATCCCGAATTTCTCAAGGAAGGCAGCGCCCTGGCCGATTGCATGCGGCCGGATCGCATCATCATCGGCACCGCCGACCCGCTGGCCCGCGATCAGATGAGCGAACTCTACGCGCCCTTCTGCCGCAACCACGAAAAGCTGATGTTCATGGACAACCGCAGTGCGGAGCTGACCAAGTACGCCGCCAACGCCATGCTCGCCACGCGCATCAGTTTCATGAACGAACTGGCCAACCTCACCGAGCGCCTGGGCGCCGACATCGAAGCGGTGCGCAAAGGCATCGGTTCGGACCCACGCATCGGCTATCACTTCATTTATCCCGGTTGCGGTTTCGGCGGCTCCTGCTTCCCCAAGGACCTGCGCGCCTTGCTGCACACCGCCGAACAGAGCGGCATGCCCCTGCGTCTGCTGCGCAGTGTTACGGACGTCAATGACCGCCAGCGGCACATCCTGTTCGAGAAGCTCGCCCAGCAGTTTCCCGACGGACTGGCGGGCAAGTCGATTGCCATTTGGGGGCTGGCGTTCAAACCCAACACCGATGACATGCGTGAGGCGCCCAGCCGCTACCTGATGGAAGCACTGTGGCACGAAGGCGCCCGGGTCCAGGCCTATGACCCGGAAGCCATGGCCGAATGCCGGCGTCTGTACGGCTATCGCAAGGACCTGAACCTGTGCGCCACCCGTGACGACACCCTGGAAGACGCCGACGCCCTGGTGATCTGCACCGAATGGAAGAACTTCCGCGTCGTGGATTTCGACCTGCTGGCCAGCAAGTTGCGCGCCCGCGTCATCATCGATGGCCGCAACCTGTACAACCCTGACCAACTGGCTGCCGCCGGCCTGCTGTATCGCGGCATCGGCCTCAGGCACGCAGCGCCGACCACGGGGCCGCAAGCATGAATATCCTGGTGACCGGCGCGGCCGGGTTCATCGGCGCCCATTGCGTGCTGCGGCTGATGCGCGACGGCCATCGGGTATGCGGGCTGGACAACTTCAATGACTACTACGACCCGCAGCTCAAGCATGACCGCGTGGCCTGGATAAAAGACGAGGCCGGCGAGTTTCCCCTGGCCCGGGTGGACCTGACGGACGCCGCCGGCATCGACGCATTGTTCCAGCACCGCCGCCCGGAGGTGGTCATCCACCTCGCCGCCCAGGCCGGCGTGCGTTATTCCCTGGAGCACCCCCAGGCGTACGTCGACAGCAACATCACCGGCTTCCTTAACATCCTTGAAAACTGCCGGCGCTACCCGGTCAAGCACCTGATTTACGCCTCGTCCAGTTCGGTATACGGCGCCAACGAGCGCACGCCTTGTTCGGTGCAGGACGGCGTGGACCACCCGCTGTCGCTGTACGCGGCGAGCAAAAAGGCCAACGAGCTGATGGCCCACAGCTACAGCCATCTGTTCGGCATTCCCTGCACAGGCCTGCGCTTTTTTACCGTCTATGGTCCCTGGGGGCGGCCGGACATGTCGCCGATCCAGTTCGCCCGCGCCATTGCCGAGGGCCAGGTGCTGAAACTGTTCAACCACGGTGAGCATCAGCGCGATTTCACCTACATCGACGACATCATCGAAAGCATCTCCCGGCTGATTGCACATCCCCCCCACGTCACTCCCCAGTGGGATCACGCGCAACCGGACCCGGCCACCAGCCGGGCTCCCTGGCGGATCTACAACATTGGCGGGCAGCACCCGGTGACGCTGCGCACCTATGTCGCACTGCTGGAAAAACACCTGGGCCGAACCGCCCGCATCGAACTGCTGCCCTTGCAGGCGGGGGACGTGCTCAACACCTGCGCCGATGCCAGCGACCTGGCGCAGGCCACCGGTTTCCAGCCTGGCATCGAACTGGACGAAGGCCTGGGCCGCTTCGTCCGGTGGTTCCTCGATTACTACACGCTGCCTGTTGCCCATGCGCCCGTTGTGGCCGAACTTCAGCGGAGGAGTCTATGACCCAACATGAGCAAGCCATTCTCATCGCCCCCGATGACAAACGTGTCGACCCCGAGCATCGTCGGCGCATGGACGCCGCCATCCACCGGCAGGGCCGTGGCTGGCTGACCGGCCGCCCTGGCGGGCGGCCCTGGAGCGTCTCGCGGACCAATCGGGTGGTGGCCTGCCTCGGCGCGCTGACCCTGCTGGTACTGTTATGCCCGTTGTTGCTTGGCCTGGCGGTGCTGGTCAAGGTTTCCAGCCGCGGCCCGGTGCTGTTCGTGCAAAAACGCACCGGCTACCGCGGCCGTGTCTTCGGCATGTACAAGTTCCGCACCATGATCGCTGACGCCGAGGCCCTCAAAGAGTCGCTGCGCCACCTCAACAAGCACGGTGCCGACGCCATCGACTTCAAGATCGACAACGATCCGCGCGTCACCCCCATCGGCCGGTTCCTGCGTCGCAGCAGCCTCGACGAACTGCCGAACCTCATCAATGTAGTGACCGGCGACATGCGTCTGGTGGGCCCACGGCCGACCTCGTTCAACGCCTATCGCTACAAGGACAACCATCTCGCTCGTCTGAGCATCTACCCCGGCCTCACCGGTCTCTGGCAGATCTCCGGACGCAGCAATATCGACTTCGACCAGCGCGTGGAACTGGATCTCAGCTACATCGCCGAGCAGAGCCTGTTGCTGGATTTGAAGATCCTGATGATTACCCCCTTCAAAGTGTTCAGCGGCCACGGAGCGAGTTAAATGGACGGTTCAACGAATATCCTGACCATCGCAAGCCCGAGCGAGACCAACCTGACCTCGACCGTGCTCGATCCTTCCTTGCGGATCCTGCTTCTGACGGCCGCCAACACCGGCACCGGAACCAGCACCAGTGCCATGGCGCTGGCGGCTCAACTGGCGCAGATGAGCAGCGGGCGCGTGCTGCTGGTGGATGCCAGCCAATCCCCTCGCAACCTCAGTCAGCAACTGTCGCTGCACAAGGAGCGCGGCTTCAGCGATCTGCTGTTCAACACCCTGGCCCCGCCCTTGCTGCAGGACTGCGTGGTGCAGGTGTCCAGCCTGCCGTTCGATGTGCTGCCCCTCGGCCGCCTTGGACGCAGTGCCGAACGCCTGAACCCCGAGCAACTGCGCCATTTGTTCAGGCACCTGGCGGCGCAGTACCGCTTCGTGGTGATCGACGCCGACGCGGTGTATTCGGCCACCGACACCCTGGTCATGAGTGCCCAGGTCGACGGTGTGGTGCTGGTGGTCCGCGGTGAGGACACCCGTTGGGAGGTGGCCCAGGCCGCCCGCCAGCGCCTGGCCCAGGCCGGCGCGAAAGTCGTGGGCAGCGTCTTCAACCGCCGCAAGTACTACATGCCCAAATGGCTCTACAACAACCTTTAAGCGTGCAGAAGGATGACGAGATGAACGCCAGAATGCTTGTCCTGCTGTTGCTGCCGCTGGCCGGTTGCTCCAGCACTTCCGATACCCGCTCGATGCCGGTGCAGATCCTCACGGCCCCGCCGGCCAATGCCCAGGCCACCGACATGCCCAAGGTTGAACAGACCCTGCGGCCCCAGGACGTGCTGGATGTGATTTTCCACATCGGCACCACCGGCACCCAGGCCTATCGCGTACAACCGGGCGACCAGGTTGCGCTGAACTTCACCGCTGCCAGCCAGCTCAATGGTTCGCAACTGGTGATGCCCGACGGCACGATCGAACTGCCGGGGGCCAACACGTCGGTGAAGATTGCCGGGCTGACCACCGACGAAGCCCGCCTGGCGGTGCAGCGTGCCTATGACCAGAAAATGCTGTTCCAGCCCAATCGCAACCAGTTGACGGTGATGGTGACCAACCCGCTGACCAGCGAGGTCAACCTCAAGAACACCCTGACCCACCCCGGTACCGGCATGAGCCGGGAAATCACCGTGGGTCGGGACGGCTATGCAAGCTTTCCGGAAATCGGCTCGGTGCCTCTGCAGGGCATGACGGTCAATCAGCTGGAAACCTTCCTCAATGAGCGTTATGCCCAACTGCCGGGGCACATGACCGTCGATGTGCTGCTCAAGTCCACCGCTGGCAACGAGATCTACGTCCTCGGTGAAGTGGCCCAGCCCGGCTCCTACCCGATCCGCCGTCCGATCTCGGTGCTGGAGGCGCTGACCCTGGCCCGCGGAACGAACGTCAAGGCACGTCTCGATTCGGTGGTGATCATGCGCCGTAACGGTAATCAGGTCGAAGCCCGCCACTACGACGTGGAAAAAGCCCTGAGCGGGGATGCGAGCCAAATCGCCTACCTGCAACCGGAGGACATGCTCTACGTGCCCAAGACCAAGCTGGCCAGCGCCGGCGAACTGGCCAGGCAACTGGCCGACGTGGTGCTGTTCCAGGGCGTGGGGTTCAGCTTCGGCTACCGCGTCGACAACAAAGGCAGCGACAACTGAATCGCAGGTGACCGATCATGAATCCCAAGGAAAACTATCTGCACGAATTCTTCAGGATCTTCTTCGCCAACAAGCAGTGGGTGAAGCGCATTTTCCTGATTTTCGCCGTGATCGCCCTGGCGCTGCCACTGATGCTCAAGCAGAGCTTCGATATCACCGCCCAGGTGATCGTGCAGTCGAAAAAACTCTCCCAGGGCGATGCCACCACATCGCTGAACCAGGAAAACGCTACGTTCATTCCACCGTCCCTGGCGGATATGGAAACCGAGAGCAATATCCTGCGCTCGCCGGCCCTGATCCGGCAGACCATCAGCACCCTGCGCGACCGTGGCGAGTACACCCCCAGCCCAGGCATTTTCAACAAATGGGTGAGCGAGCCGTTCAAACGCTACATCACCACGCCACTGCGCGAATTCGTGGTCAACCCGTTGCGTGATGGCTTGGGTCTGGAAGTCGACCCGGTGCGCGACACCGTGCTCGACACGCTCACCGACGACGCCATCGAAAACCTGAAGATCGAAACCCTGCCCGGCTCTAACGTGATCTCCATCACTTACAGCTTCGGCGATCCGGCCGAGGGCACCCGGTTCGTCGCGCAACTGCTGCAAAACTACCTCAGCAGCCGCCAGGACCTGCAATCGATCGAGCTGCCTCAAACCTTCTATGAACAGAAGAGAACCCAATATCAGACACGCCTCGACGGCCTGGAAGGCAACCGGTTGGCCTTGCTGGAGAAAATCGGCTCGGCCGATCCCAAGGAGGAAATTACGTTCCGCCTGAACGCCATCAACACCGAAGAACAGGCCCTGAACCTGTACCAGGATCGCCTGCTGCAAAGCCAACGCTGGCTCGATTACCTCAAGACCAGCCTGGCGTCGGCGAACAGCTCGCGGTTCAACGACTACACGTTCCCGTTCACCTTCACCACCACCGTGGACAACATTGCCTTCGAAGACCGGGAAATCAAGCAACTGGGTGAGCAACTGACCGGCCAGGTCAGCCGCTACATGAATGACCTGGCGATCTTCCAGCCCGGCAGCGAACCGATGCTGCTGGCCCGGGAGCAGATCGTGCGGACCCGCCAGCAATTCCTGAAAGTGGTGAGCAACCGGATCCAGGAACGTACCACTGACCTGGCGGTGGTCAGCTCAGTGATCAACCAGAAGCAGGAGCGTATCGCCTCCTTCAAGGAGCGCATCCATCAGTTGCAGACAACCCAGACCAAGCTGCAGCAAATGGACACCGAGATCAACGCCCTGCATGCAGCGTTCTCCACTTACGCCCAGCGGTTTGCCGAGGCCAGCACCGCCCGCTCGCTGGACAACGACCTGTCCAACGCCCGTGTGCTGAGCCCACCGTTCGAACCGACCGCCCCGGCCTTCCCGAAACCGGCGCTGATCATTGCCTTCGGTCTGTTCAGTGGACTGCTGTTGGCCATCGCCCTGGTCTATGTGCGTGAGTTCTTCGACCATCGGTTCAAACATCCGGCACAAATCAGCCAGCAACTGGACGTGCCCGTGCTGCTGGTGATCAACGAGCAATCCCCCGACCCGATCAATCCGCATCGCAACTGGAGCCTGCCCAGCCTCGTCCATTGGGTGCGCAATTGAACGCGCCCTTTGCGCCGGCCCATCGCAGTAGCCCCCTGCCGATCATTCATTTGCTCGACAGCGGCGGCTTCTACGGGGCCGAGCGGATGCTGCTCGATCATTGCCTGGCCACACCGGGGCAGCACCAGGTCGTGTTTCTGGCGGCGCCGCCGACCTTGATCACGCGCTTTCGCCAGGCCGGTGTCGATTGCCTCCAATGCGGGTCCTGGGGCGAGCTGCTGCAGCATCTGCGCCAACGGCGCAGCGAACAACCGCTGCTCAACACCCACAATTTCAAGGGGCTGTTGTTCGGCTGGGCCGCCGCCACGCTGTTGCGCCTGCCGCTGGTGATCACCCAGCACGGGTTCACGCCGCGCAGTCCCAAGCAGCGCTTCTACACCTGGTTGAGTTTGCAACTGTGTCGCACCGCCTCGGTCAAGCGAGTGGTCTGCGTGGCCGAAAGCATCGCCACGCTGCACCGCGAGGCCAGCGTCCGGGCGGAAAAGCTCGACGTGATTCCCAACGGACTGCCGGCCGTCACGGCGCCGCTGGCTCACCGCGACGACAGGCAGCGCTGGCGGGTCGGCTATGTGGGCCGCTTGAGCATCGAGAAAGGCCCGGACCTGTTCCTCGACGCGATGATCCCTCTGTGCCAGCGACACCCGTCATTGCACGCCGTGATGCTCGGCGACGGCCCGGAACGCCAGGCCCTGCTCAGGCGCATCACCGACGCCGGCCTGCCCAAACGCATCGAGCTGCCGGGCTATCAGACCGACATGAATGCCTGGTGGAGTCGCCTCGACGCCCTGGTGATCAGTTCACGCACCGAAGGCACACCGATGATTCTGCTCGAAGCGATGCAGGCCGGCGTGCCGGTGGTGGCCTTCAGCGTTGGCGGCATTCCCGACGTCCTGCAGGACCGCCACAACGGCCTGCTCGCCACGCCCGCCGACAGCGCCGAACTGGCCCGACAGATCGAAACGTTGTACAGCGAGCCGCCATTGGCCCGGATTCTTGCTGACAACGCCCGTCGTACCCAACAGGACCGCTATGACCTGCGCATGCTGGCCGAACGCTGGTCGCAGCTCTACGTCCGCACGGCACGGGAGACTCGCTCATGATTGTCCCGCTTTCGATTGTCAGCCTGCTGGGCCTGGTTTGCCTGGCGTTGCTGGCCAGCCCCTATCCGTACCTGGCGCCCGGCGCAGTGCTGGGTCTGGTGGGTGTCGCCGTGCTGTACCGCAAGCCCGGTTGGGGCTTGCTGGGCATCGCCGCACTGGTGCCGTTCGAAGGGCTGTTCAAGGACAGCGCCTTTTCCGGCACCAAGTTCCTCGGCCTGGCGCTGATGCTGATCCTGATGCTGCAATTGGTCCTGCGCCAGATTCCGGAGACGCGCCTGCGCAGCAATATTTGGCGGCCACTGGTCGGTTTCATGGTGCTGTACGGCCTGAGCCTGTTGCTGTCGGAGAACATGGACCTGTCCCTGACGCATTTTCGCGACCTGGGGGTGGGTCTGGTCCTGTTCGTGATAACACTGTTGATTGGCCGCGAACTGAACCTGGACCTGTTCTGCCGGCTGGTGACCCTGAGCGTTGCCACGACCTGCGTGATGGCGATGTTCTCCGCCAGGTACCAGGAACAGGGTCGCGCCTCGGGGCTGCTGTCAGACCCGAACGTCTTTGCCTTGCTGATCGCCTTTACCGTGCCCCTGGCGTTGCTGCTGGTGATGCGCGGCCCGAGCCTGCTGCATCGTTTGTTCTGGGGCGGCTGCTTCATCCTGTTGCTGGGGGGCATGACCAAGACCGAGTCGCGCTCGGGGCTGGTGGTGTTGATGCTCAGCCTGATGATCGGCCTCTACCACTATCGCGCACAATTGCCACGCGTCCGCCCACGACACCTGGGGTTCGCCATGCTCGGACTGGCCATTCTGATACCCGTGGCAATCGCCGTGATGCCGGACGGTTACATGGCACGCATCCAGTCATTGAGCATCCTCAGTAACGGCGCCCGCGCCCACCAGGACGAATCCCTGGGTCGCCGCGCCTCGTACATCGTCGTCGGCAGCCAGATGATCCGGGAGAACCCCGTGCTGGGCTCCGGCCCGGGCACCTTCCCGTTGCATTACGCGCCCACCGGCTACGCCAAGGCGTTCTCGGCCAACCGCAAGCTCGGTGACCTGTATCGCCGGGCCCATAACACCTATCTGGAGATCTTCAGCGAAATTGGCATTCCGGGCGGATTGATGTTCGTCGGCATGCTTGGCCTGGGCCTGTACAACCTGTGGCACGCCCGCCGGCTCTGGCTGGCGCGCCGGGACTGGGCGCAGGCGGACCTGCTGACGCACCTGGGCACGAGTTTCCTGGCGCTGACGCTGTTCCTGATGTTCCTCAGCGCCCCGAACCATAAGCTGCTGTGGATCATGCTCGCGCTGACCAGTGTGTTGCGCCACGAGGCCGAGCAGACCACGCCACGGGAAGCGCTCGCATGAGCTGGGTCAGCATCGTGATCCCGATGTACAACGAAGCCCGGCACATCGGGCGTACGCTGTCGGCAGCCCGGGAAGCGGCTCGCCAGGCAGCGCTGGAGTGCGAATTGATCGTGGTGGACAACGGCTCCGACGACCACGGCCCGCGCATCGCCAACGAGCTGGGCGCGCGCGTGTTGATCGTGCCCGGCGTGCACATCGGCGCGCTACGTAATCGCGGTGCCGCTGTTGCCAGCGGCGAGTGGCTGGCGTTCATCGACGCTGACATCGAGATGCCCGCCAACTGGCTCACGTCGCTGGTGGAATTGGAAGGCCGCCAGGGCGATGTGCTGGGACTGGACCTGGACACCCCACGCCAGGCGCCATGGTTTGCCGAAGCCTGGCAGCGCCGCAGCCAACGCCCCGGTGCCCATCGCCTGCATCGCGTGCAGTGGCTGCCCAGTGCCAACCTGTTGATGCGTCGTTCGTGGTTCGAGCGGGTCGATGGTTTCGATGAAACCCTGCGCACCGGCGAGGACAAGGATTTCTCCTTGCGCCTGCGCCAGGCCGGCGCGCAGTTGTTGCTGGTCAACGAAAGCGTGGCCCTGCACTGGGGCTATGAAGGCAGTTGGCGCGAGTGGATGCGCAAGGAATTGTGGCGCCAGGGCAGTCACGTGCAGTTGCTGCGCAGCCACGGTCCGAGTCTGCGCCTGCTGCGTTTCCCGGCCCTGTCCATCGGCATCTGGGGGCTGGATCTGCTGGCGCTGGTCGCCCTGCTACAGGGCCAGCTGCGCCTGGCATTGATGATCCTGCTGGTCTGCTCGTTGCCGGCGCTGCTGCTCAGCCTGCGCCAGAGCCGCCGCGACCTGCGCCTGACGCTGCAGCTATGGGCCCTGCATGGCATACGCCTGCACCTCACCGGCGCCGCATTGTTGCTCAATCTGTTTCATTGGAACGCCAGGAGACCTGCCCGTGGCTGAACTCATCTACTGGACCTGCCTGTTGCTGCCGGTGTACGCCTACCTCGGCTATCCGCTGATGTTGAGCCTGCTGGTGCCACTGTTTCCAGTGCGCCACTACGGCCGGGCATTGCCGATGGACGTCAGCATCGTCATCGCCGCCCACAACGAAGCACGGCACATCGAAGACAAGCTGCGCACCTTGCTGGCCCAGGATTATCGGGCGCATTCGCTGCGAATCATCCTCGTCAGCGACGGCTCCACCGACGACACCGTGGCCCGCGCGCACCGGGTTGTCGATCCGCGCATCAGCGTGCTCGACCTGCCACGCCAGGGCAAGGCCGCCGCCCTCAATGCCGGCGTGGCCCACAGCAGCGGCGAAATCCTGGTGTTCACCGATGCCGACAACCAATGGTCCTACGACACCCTCCGCCATTTGCTGGCGCCGCTGGGCGATCCGGAAGTCGGCGCCTGCGCCGGCCACATGGAAATCCCGATACCGGGCGCAGGCCTGAGCCTTGGCGACAGTCTGTACCGTCATTACGAGGGCTGGCTGCGCCGGGTGGAAAGTCGCGCCGGCTGCATGGTCTCGGCCGACGGCGCGCTGTTGGCCTTGCGTCGGGGACTGTTCGAGCCCATACCGGCTCAGGTCAACGACGATTTCTTCCTCAGTACCTGCGCGCCGGCAGCCGGCAAGTCCATCGTCTACGTGCCTCAGGCGCGGGTAATCGACCAGGGCGTGGACGAGGCCGACAAGCAGTTTCGTCGGCGCCAGCGGGTCACCGTCGGCGGCCTGCTGAGCCTGGCCCATCGCCGGGCGCTGCTCAACCCGCTGCGTCATGGGCTCTACGCCACCGCACTGATCAGCCACAAGCTGATCCGACGCCTGGCACCCGTGCTACTGCTGCCGCTGTTGCTCAGCAACGCCTGGCTGTGGGACGACCATCCGTTCTATCGCCTGACCCTGGCGGGACAACTGTTCGGCTATGCCATGGCGATGATCGGCCTGTTGGACCGGCGTCATCGATTGCCCCGGCCCTTTCGTCTGGCCGCGTTCGTGCTGGTGACAATGACGGGCATGAGCCTGGGCCTGTGGCAGTTCCTGCGAGGCCAACGCTACAGCCAATGGAACCCCGAGCAGAACCGCTGAGGAGCATGGCCGATGTCGATCAAACAAGTCTTCAAGCGCACCGGCGGCTGGCTGTACCTGAACACGTCCCTGGGGCGCGGCCCGCTGCGGGGCGCCGGCGTGATCCTGATGCTGCACCGCGTGTTGAGCAATGATCGCGCCGCCGAACTGCCCCATCGCAATGAACTGTGCGTGGGACCGGAAGCCTTCGAACACCTGCTGATCTGGTTGCAACGGTATTTCGATTGCGTGCCGCTGATGACGCTGCTGCTGGCCGATCCCGCCAGCGTACCGGACCGTCCACGGGTCGCCCTGACCTTCGACGATGGCTGGCGCGACAACGCCATGAACGCCTTTCCCCTGCTGCGTCAGTATCAGGTGCCGGCGAGCATTTTCCTGTCCACCGATTTCATCGGCAGCCGCCAGCACTTCTGGTGGGAAAGCATCGGCGAAACCCTGTGGGGCAGTCATGGGCAAGTGGCGCGGCATGTGCTGATCGAACACCTGCAACACGTCGGCCGGCCCTTGCCGGTGATGCTCGATGACCTGAATGACGAACGCCGCAGCCTGTCGCTCATGCACTACCTGCAAAGCCTGAAGACCCTCGCCCCACGAGAGCTGGATGCCCTTACCCAGGCCTGCCCGCAGGGGGCCCTGCCCCAGGCCCTGGACTGGACGCAGGTGCGCATGCTCGAAGACTCCGGCCTGATCCGCTTCGGGCCCCATGGCGCCAGCCACGCGATCCTCACCGGACTGGACGACCAGCGCCTGCACGAAGAACTGAGCCGTAGCCGCATAGCCCTGGAAAACGGCTGTGCCCAGCCATTGCCGGTGTACTGCTACCCCAATGGCGATAACGATGAGCGAGTGCGCCGGCAGGTGGCGGCCCACGGCTTTGCATTCGGCCTGGGCACCGAGACCGGGCTGTATCGCCACGATGGCGATCCGTTGAATCTGCCGCGCTTTGGCGTCAGTCAGCGCAACGCTCATCATCCCGAACTGCTGGCCTGGCGTATCCGTCGAGGGGCTCGCTCATGAGTCGCGGCCATTACCTCAAGCATCTGGCGCTGAGCATGGGCACGCGCCTGGCGATGATCGGCCTGCGCCTGCTGCGCAACGTGTTGTTGGCCCGGATCCTGGGGCCCAGCGAACGCGGGCTGTTCGCCCTGCTCAGTACCCTGCCGGACCTGATCAGCGCAATCACCAGCGGTGGCTTGAATTCCGCCGTGGGCTATCAGGCGGCCCAGCATCGCTCAATAGGGCTGCTGCTCAGTCAGGTGCTGGTCTTCGGTTGTCTGCTGGCCGGGTTACTGACATTGCTGGTGGTGGCCACGGTGCGCGAATTCGGCGGCGAACTGGACATCACCACGCAGTTGGGGCTGCTGGCATGGTTGCTGTTGCTGGCCGTGCCGTTGACCGTCCTGAAAAGCGGCTTGCTGACGTTGCACAACGCATCCGGTGGCCTGGGTGCCTTCAATGCCCTGCGCCTGACGGAATCCCTGGCGCCGCTGGTGCTGTTCCTGATGTTGTTCTGGATGTGGCAGGACGCGGCCCTGGAAGCAGCCCTGATCAGTTGGCTGACGGGTCTGGGCCTGGTGGTGCTGGCCGGCTGGGTGTGGCTGCGACGGGATCACGATGTGTCGTTGCAATGGGACCGCGCCAGCCAGAAGGAACTGTTGCGCTACGGCGCCCGCAGCCACCCGGATCTGCTGTTCCAGCAGGTGGTGTTGCGCTCGGATTTCCTGTTCATCGGCGCCCTGCTGGGCAGCACGGCCCTGGGGCATTACGCGATGGCCAGCGCCGCTGCCGAACTGTTGTTGATCGTACCCGAAGCGGTCACCACGCCACTGATGAAACGCCTGTTGCAGCAAGACACCGACATGCAGCGCCTGACCCCCTTCGCCCTGCGCCTGACCGCCACCGTCATGCTCGGCGCCTGCCTGGGCATGGCATTGATTGGCCAATGGTTGATCGTCACCCTGTTCGGCGTCGCTTATCAACCGGCTTATCCTGCCTTGCTGGCATTGCTGCCGGGGCTGTTCGGGCTGTGCTATGCGAGCATCCTGCGCCTGGACCTGCTGGGCAAGAACCGACCTGGCACGGTTTCGCTGCTGATGGGGTTGGGCGCGGTGTTGAACCTGGCGCTGAATGTGGTACTGATTCCGCGCTATGGCATCGTCGGCGCGGCGGCGGCGTCGTCAATCGCCTACCTGGGCGTGACCCTGGCCCTGCTGGCGATGTACTGCCGCCTCAGCGGGGTGGCGCTGTGGCAGACACTGCTCATCCTGCCCAGCGATTTGCTGCCGATGCGGCAGATGCTGATGGGGAAATCGGCATGAAATTCTTCGTTGCCTGCCAGTCCGCCATCGCGAGCAGGCTCGCTCCCACAGGAGCCGGTGACTGCCCCGTGGGAGCGGGTTTGCTCGCGATGGGGGCGGCGCGGTGGTGGTGGACGATTGGCCTCTGGGCCATGGCGCTATCGGCCCAGGGGGGATCCATGGAGTGGACCGGTATCCGCGACGGTAGCCTCTATTTGCAAACCGGCCGCCCCACCCAGGTCACCGTCCGCTGGGTACCGGCGTGGCAGGCCGACGCCAACGAAGAACGTCTGTACCTGCTGGACGGCCAGGGCCGCCTGGCGGGCGAGCGTCTGATCGAAGCGGCTCAGGAGCGTGGCGAGCAACAGTGGCCGTTGCTGCCGGGCACCGCCAGTTATCGATTGGAAATCCCTGGCTACAGTTTCCGCCGTTATAACGTTGAGCTCGATGGGCGCACACAGGCCTTGTTCGCCCCGGCCAAGGTGCATTTCAGCGCCGAAACCCACGATGGCGACGAGCTGTATTTCAAGATTGCAGCCGGCGAGCAGGCAGTTCTGGCAGGCAAGTTCCACGGGGGCGTTCGTAGGCTGCAAGCCCGGCGCGTCGCAGACGGCAAGCAGCTGCAACTGAACCTCAAACCGTACCGTGCCTATTGGCAGTTCGACCAGATGGCCCTGCCGGTTGCCGACGTAGAACAGGTCTGGCGCCTGCACCTACAGGGCAATGGCAAGGCTGCGTTCTGGCTGGATGGCACCGCCAACCTGTTCGCCCAGAATCCGACGCACTTGCAGCCGCTGCGCCAGAATCCCGGGCAGACCCACCTGATGCTGCACCCTGAAGCGCTCGGCCCAACCCCCAAGCTGGGCATGTACTTGCCCTACGTGTTGCCGCCGCCGTCCAGCTACCCGTTGCTCGATGCAATCAAACCCCAAGCGGCCAGCTTCTACAGCCTGGTCGATGTCATGGCGGCCAAGGCCAGTCATGAAGACGCATTCCGGCGCCTGTATCAGGATCGCTTCGGCATACACCGGGACATCACCTTGCTGGCCGGCAGCCAACGTCGGGCCGACCTGCAGGCCGACCGGACCAGTCAGAGCGGCTTGCAAGCCTGGCTCACCGCAACCCGCGCTTTGGACGGCAAAGGCCTCCATTACCTCAGCTTTGCCGATGAGCCGAACCTCAACTACCCAGACTTCGCCAGCTTCCAGCAAGTTTTCCAGAGCATGGCGGCTCAGGTCCGCGCCGACCCCGCCAACGCACGCGCCGGTGTTCGCATCGCCATACCGGCCAGCTCACGCTTCACCAACGGTCCGCTGGCCGAGAACGCTGCCGACAAGCGTGGCCTCGACTGGGCGCGACGCTTGCTGGATAAGTACGGCGACCAGATAGATGCCCTGGCCTGGCACGAATGGATGATCCGCGACCTGCTGGCGACGCGGGCCTATCGCAACAGCGTTCGCCAGGCTGCCCGTCTGGTGGGATTGGATAGCCAGGGGCGCCCGCGCAAAGCCTTGCTGTTGGACCAGACCAACATGTCCAGCGGTTCGAGCCTGAGCCCTTATGACCAGGAAACCCATTACGCCGCCCTGTGGTGGACATCCGTGGTCATCAACGCCTCGGCCGACGGCTGGCTGGACATGCTCAACTGGTTCATGCTCGCTGATGAACCTGAGTACCCCAAAGGCATGGTGCGGGTGCTGGACAACCAGCGCTTCGAACTCAAGCCCGTGGGGCTGGCCCAGCAGTTCATTCAGCTGCACTGGCTCGATCAGGTGCTACGCCTGGATAACGACGCCTTCGAAGTCGACGCCCTGGCCATGGCCACAGGGAAGCAACGCAGCCTGCTGGGCGTGAACAAAAGCACACGCGCCCATCAGGTCAGCCTGGACGGCGTTGCCTGTTCCCAGGCTCAAGCAGAACTGGCGTATTTCGGGCCCGATAGTCATATCCGCAGCGCCCCGTTCAATTGCGAGGCCGAGCAGGTCCGGTTTCTCCTGCCAGGAGAAACCCTGTTCGCCCTGGGCTGGACTGCTTCCGCTCCCCCACCACCGGCCATCCATCAGGAGGCACCATGAGCGTTCTACAGAAATGTCGTCGTCACGTTCAGCAAAAGGGCCTGCGCGCAGTCTTTAAACAACTGATCAAGCACTACGTGTATTTCCACACTCGGCTGGTGTGGCTGGAGCACGATGTGCGGACCCCGCTTCCTGCGCATAACCTCAAGCCCTACCCACCCATGCGCCTGGAGTTCATCACGGTCAGCAATGCCGATGCCTTTGCCCGGCACTTCGGCGACCGTGTCGAAACCATGCGCGAGCTGGCGGCCGAAGGCTACACCGGCTTGATGTACCTGGATGCTCAGGGTGACACCGTGGGTTTCGCCTGGGCCAGCACGCACGACTATTTCGACCGCCATTTCTATCGTTGCAACTTTCCGATCAAGCCTGGCGAGTACTTTCAGTTCGGTGGCGAGATGATCCGCGCCTACTGGGGTTCCAGTATGTCGGCGGACATGCAGTTGGAGGTATGGAAAGTCATGGCAGGCAAAGGTTGCCAAACGATGGTCGATGTCTGCGACTTGCAAAACATCCCGGCCATCAAGATGCACCTGCGCATGGGCTTCCAGGAGCGCGGCAAGATCACCCACGTGTATCGCCTGTTCGGTCGCTGGCGTTTTTTCCGCGACACGCTCTACCGCGGCTCGGCACTGAACGCCTTTCGTAAACCGGCCCCACCGCTTGCATCGACTGCGCCGGCCTGATGCCCATTGCGCTCCCCCCATCGCGAGAAAGCTCGCGATGGGATTTACCCAAACCGGCCCCTCGCCAGGAGGCACCATGAACATTCTGCAAAAATTGCGTGATCGCATTCGGACAAAAGGTTTGCGCGCCGTTCTGAATCAGCTGTGCAGGCATTACGTGTATTTCCACGAACAACTGGTGTGGATGGAACGTGATCTGGTCAGCCCGATACGGCCCAACAACCTCAGGCCCTATACGCCGTTGCGCCGGGAAACCATTACCACCGGTAATGCCGATGCCTTCGCCACGTACTTTGGCGACCGTGTCGAGACCATGCGTGAACTGGCCGCCGAAGGCCACACCGGACTCATGTACCTGGACGACAAGGGCGACACAGTCGCTTTCATCTGGGGCAGTACACGGGACTACTTCGACCGCCACTTCTTTCGCTGCTGGTTCCCGGTCAAACCGGGCGAGTTCTTCGAGTTCGGCGGTGAGCTGTACCGCGCTTACTGGGGGACCCGACTATCGGTGGATATCCAACTGGATCTGTGGAAAGCCATGGCCGAGCAGGGTTGCAACAAAGTGGTCGACGTCTTCGAACTGAGCAACGTTCCCGCCGCCAAGCTGCACCTGCGCATGGACTATCGGGAGCGCGGCCAGATCACTCATATGCATTGTCTGTTCGGCCGCTGGCGGTTTTTCCGTGACACGTTCTACACCGGCTCGGTCCTGGACTCTTTTCGTAAACCGGCCAAGCCGGTTGCATCCACTGCGACGGCCTGACGTCCATGGCGATCCGGTTCCAATGGTGTCGCTCCCTGGGCGCAGAGGATTTCCCCACGACAGCTTATGAACAGCTGCGAACCCAGGTGGCTGACGCCACACCGTTCAATACCCTGGCCTGGCTGCAAGCGGCGGAATTCGCCTTGTCGCCCGAGCAGCAACTGCATGTGCTGCTGGGCTGGCAGGATCAGACCTTATGCCTTTGCCTGCCCCTGATATCGGGGCTTGAGCGTATCGGCGGGCTGCGGTTCCGGGTGTTGCATCATTTGGGATACCCATTGGCTGACCGCATTGCGGTGCTGGTGCGCCTGGACGCCGAGGGCATGGGCCAGGCGCTGATGCAGATCCGTCAGCACTTGCCTCACGCGTTGCTGCAGCTCAACGAAGTGATCGAGCCGGTCGGCGAACAAAGCGTCCTCAGTGCCTGGATGGCGCTGAGTTCCACCGGGGAGCGGCGGCTCAGTTGCCGGGTTCCGGTGCACCTGATCAGCGACAGTGATCATCAGGAAATCTCCGGTGATCCACGCTACAAGTTGCGCCGGGCGCGCAAGCGGATCGCCGCTTGCGGTGCCCAAATCCGTCGAGTGACACCGGATGCCATCAGCATGGGGCAGGTGTTGCGGGCAATTGCCAGTGTCGAGGCGGCCAGCTGGAAAGGCGAGGAAGGTGTCGGCATCTTCGCCGACGCCATGGGTCGGCAATGGATGAATCATGCCTTTACCGCCCTCGCCGCCCAGGGCCTGGTGCGGGTGGTGATGCTGGAGCTGAACGGCGAGTGCATCAGCTATCGCCTCGGTCTGTTGGATCAAGGCCGGCTTTACGATTACAACCTGGCGTTTCTGCCACAGTACTCGGACTTGGGCAGTGGCCGGGTATTGCTTGAAGAATGGATCCGCTGGGGGCTGGAGGAAAACTGGCGGTGGATCGATGCCTCACGGGTCAGCCTCGATAACTCCAGCCATCAACTGCACGAACGCATGACCGGACAACTGGAGCATTGGCGTTGGAGTTTTTATTCCTGGCAACCCGATGGCCTGATCCTCGGGCTGGCCTTGCGTCTCTGGAAAAGTCTGAAACCCTGGCTTCGTAAACGCTCATCAAAAAAAACCAAAGCGACAGCTTCACCTTCCATTCCCAAGGAAAAGGAGATTCCCCATGCCCCGCCAAGTGATCGTCAACGCTGACGACTTCGGACTATGCGCCAGTGAAAACGCGATAATCGTTCGAGCCTTCCAGGCAGGTCTGATCAGTTCCGCTACCGTAATGGCCAATACGCCAGGCTTCGAACAGGCCTGTGTCATGTCCCGACAGCCCCGGCTCAAAGGACACATCGGCCTGCACTTCAATCTCAGCCATGGGTGGCCGCTGAGCGAGGCCATAAAATCTCGGCGGGCATTTTGCAATGCGCACGGCCAGTTCGACTTCAGCCTGTCCCGCTACTGCCTGCGCCTGGGCTCAAAAGACCTCGCGGCAATCGAGGGCGAACTTCAGGCGCAATGGCAGCGCTGCCTGGATCACGGCTTGCGTCCAAGCCACCTGGACTCCCATCAGCACGTGCACAACATCTGGCCCATCGGCGAATTGGTGGCGCGCTTCGCTGCGCGGCAAGGTGTGTCGATTCGCCTGGCGCGCAACGTTGGAGCGAACCTGAATATAGCCAAGCGTATCTTCAAGACTTTACTCAACCGCCGCCTGCGTCGTTTATGCGCAGCGACGGCTGACTACGTCTGCACGCCAGCTGACTTGCAGCACACCGCGGCACCGGAACACGGGTTGTTGGAAGTGATCACTCATCCGACTCAACTGGATGGGGACTTCGGCGATAGCTACCTGCCCCCTGGCTGCTCATTGACCCAAGTGCTGCATCAGCGTCTGGCCGGGGTACCCAAGGTAGGATATGGCAGAACTGAACGGGCATTCGAACTGGTTCAGCTCGAGGATGCGTAGTGACACCTGCACTTAAAAGCATCGGCCTTGCGGGGCAGGGATTTACATCCGCCTCACAAGGTCATCCCAAGCATCGCGTTCTTGCCATTGACGTACCCGGTCCACACCTACCCCGAATCATCAGGCTGCGTCGTTTTTCAGCACCTTAAAATGACAGACCTTGTTATCGGTCGAGCTTTTTCTCTACGTCCGTGACCTTGTCTTGCAGTTTTTCAGCGTCCTGCTCGTGGCTCTTGATCGACGTCGGGGTAATCACCTTATCGACCTTGTCAGTGTCCGGATCTGGCCGGCGGATATCGCGCTCCACCACCGCGACCGGCTCACCGCTCGCATCCTTGGCCGGCATGGCCCCCGCCTCTTTATCCGAATGTTGAATCGTCATGGAGTTGCCCTCGCTGTCTGTGGGTGCTGAGTTTTCGAGTGGGCGCGCGACGCAGGAGTTCGATTGGATTGAACGGCCACGACCTCTGAGCCAAAAGACCCTCCATTCAGTGGAAGAATCTGCTAAAACGCATCTTCTGTTCCCGGTAGCGAATCGCGTCGATGTCTTTATTTTCCTTTTCTGCTCTTAAACGGCGCTGGCTGGCATTTTCGTTCATGGCGGCGATGGTGGTCGGGTTGCCGGTGGGCTGTGCGGTGCTGCAGCACAAGGAACGCGAGCTGGTGTTTCGCATCGAACCGGGAACCGCGACCTGGTTCAGCGGCATTCCCAACGACCTGCAAGAGTTCGATCTCAAACCGAAGCATTTCAAGGCCGGGGAAAACATCCATGGATGGTGGTGGCCGGCCACACGCAAGAACGCGCCAGCGATTCTGTATCTGCACGGGGTGCGCTGGAACCTGACCGGGCAGTTGTTTCGGATCCAGCAGTTGAACGCGATGGGCTTTTCCGTGCTGGCCATCGATTACCGGGGCTTTGGCAAGAGTCATGGCGATCTACCCTCGGAGGCCAGCGTCTACGAAGATGCGCGGATCGCCTGGGAACGCCTTGAAGTGTTGCAACCGGACCCGGCGCTGCGGTTGATCTACGGTCACTCATTGGGTGGTGCCATCGCGGTGGATCTTGCCGCCGAGTTGGGACAAAAAGCCGTCAGGGAAGGCCGTGTCGTGCCGGCTCGGGGCTTGATCATCGAATCCACGTTCACCTCGCTGGGCGATGTGGCAACCGCCATGGCGGACACCTCCTTGCCGGTACGCTGGTTGCTGTCGCAGAAGTTCGACTCCATCGACAAGATTCCCGAGATCAACATGCCTTTACTGGTCGTCCACGGCGCGGCCGACCGGTACGTGCCACCGCGCTTCAGCGAGCAACTGTTCAAGGCCGCCCGAGAGCCCAAGCGCCTGCTGATGGTGCCGGGCGCAACCCACAACAACAGCATGAGCCTGGCGGGCCGAAACTATCGCCAGGCACTCGATGCGCTGATGATCGCCAAACCGGCGCCCGTGGCGGCACAACCCCGAGCGACCTCAGCCAAGGCTGGCTAGTTCGCTCCCACAGTGCCCGCGCCAGCCGCGAGTCTCAAATCCCCGCCAAATCAACTGTGGGAGCGAGCCTGCTCGCGATGGCGGTGGGTCTGCTTGCATGGATGTTGAATGTGCCGCCGTCATCGCGAGCAGGCTCGCTCCCATAGGGTTCTCGCCAGCCGCACGTCTCGCTGGACAAAAAAAACGGCACCTTTCGGTGCCGTTCGTATTTCGCTGTCAGAGGTTTACTTGCGGGCTGCCTCCCAGGACTTCAGCAGTTCGCTGTAGCTCACCGTTTCGCCTTTTGGCTTCTCGTTCGCCAGTTTCGGCTTCGGTGCGCCCGGCTGGTCGAACCAGTATTGCGCGTCGCGCTCGGGGTTCATTTTCGGGGCGCAGGTGGCTTGGGCCTTGGAGCGTTCCAGACGGGTCATGATTGCGTCCTGATCCTTGGCCAGACCGTCGAGTGCCTGCTGCGGAGTCTTCTCGCCACTGGCCGCTTCGGCGATGTGGCTCCACCACAGTTGCGCCAGACGCGGATAATCCGGCACGTTGGTCCCGGTCGGGGTCCACTGCACACGGGCCGGGCTGCGGTAGAACTCCACAAGGCCACCCAGTTTCGGCGCCAGATCGGTCATCGCCTGGGAGTTGATGTCCGACTCACGAATCGGCGTCAGACCGACGATGGTTTTCTTCAGCGACACGGTTTTCGAAGTCACGAACTGCGCATACAGCCAGGCGGCAAGACGCTGCTTCTCAGGCGTGGACTTCATGAAGGTCCACGAACCCACGTCCTGATACCCCAGCTTCATGCCCTCTTCCCAGTACGGACCGCGCGGCGAAGGTGCCATGCGCCATTTCGGCGTGCCATCGGCATTCATCACCGGCAGGCCCGGCTTGGTCATGTCGGCGGTGAACGCCGTGTACCAGAAAATCTGCTGGGCGATGTTGCCTTGGGACGGCACCGGGCCGGATTCGGAGAAGGTCATGCCCGCCGCTTCCGGTGGTGCGTATTTCTTCATCCAGTCCACGTACTTGGTCGTCGCGAACACGGCCGCCGGGCCGTTGGTGTCGCCGCCGCGGGTCACGCTGGAGCCGACCGGATGGCAGTCTTCGACGCGGATGCCCCACTCGTCCACCGGCAAGCCGTTGGGCAAGCCCTTGTCGCCGCCACCGGCCATGGAGAACCAGGCATCGGTGAAGCGCCAGCCCAGGGACGGGTCTTTCTTGCCGTAGTCCATGTGGCCGTAGACACGCTTGCCGTCGATTTCCTTGACGTCTTCGGAGAAGAACTTGGCAATGTCTTCATAAGCCGACCAGTTCACCGGTACGCCCAGCTCGTAGCCGTATATTTGCTTGAACTTGGCTTTCAGGTCCGGCCGCTCGAACCAGTCGGCGCGGAACCAGTACAGGTTGGCGAACTGCTGGTCGGGCAGTTGATAGAGCTTGCCGTCCGGCGCGGTGGTGAACGAGGTGCCGATGAAATCCTTGAGGTCCAGGGTCGGCGAGGTGAAGTTCTTGCCTTCGTTGGCCATCATGTCGGTGATCGCTTCGGTCTTGCCGTAGCGAAAGTGCGTACCGATCAGGTCCGAGTCGTTGACCCAGCCGTCGTAGATGTTTTTGTCCGACTGCATCTGGGTCTGCAGCTTCTCCACCACGTCGCCTTCCTGAAGCAGGTCGTGGGTCAGCTGGATCCCGGTGATCTCGCTGAAGGCCTTGGCCAGCACCTTGGATTCATACTCGTGGGTGGCGATGGTTTCCGACACCACGTTGATCTTCATGCCACGAAACGGCTCGGACGCCTTGATGAACCACTTGAGCTCTTCAAGTTGTTGCTCGGCTGTCAGGGTTGACGGCTTGAATTCGCTGCCGATCCATTTTTTTGCGGCGTCTTCATAGGCGTCGGCCCAGGCCGCAGCACTCAGCCCGCTGAGTGCCAGCATGGCTGCCAATGAAACGCTATGTCGCAGCTTATTGTTTTTATCGAACATAGAGACCTCCTGTTTGGGTTTAAGAGCCACTTCAGCCCCACCGCATCACTGCCAACAGCCACACCAAAGACAACGCGAACGCTATCCAGATGCTCCAGTCGGTCGCGCCGATCACCATCAGGTGCAGGTAGGCGCTACCGAGAAGACCGATAAACAACCGATCGCCGCGGGTGGTGGCAATCGGCAGGAAACCACGCCGGGGTACACTCGGCGAACGCATTTCCCACGTGGTCATGCCTGCCAGCAGCAAGGCAATGACACCAAAGAAGGCCGCCGTGGGGACGGTCCAGTTCATCCATTCCATCATCAACTCCTCAGACCCGGCCCAGGGCAAAGCCCTTGGCCACGTGGTTGCGAACGAACCAGATCACCAGCATGCCCGGCAGAATGGTCAACACCCCCGCCGCCGCCAACACGCCCCAGTCGATACCGGAGGCCGACACCGTGCGGGTCATCACCGCCGCGATAGGCTTGGCATTCACCGAAGTCAGCGTACGGGCCAGCAACAGTTCGACCCAGGAAAACATGAAGCAGAAGAACGCCGTGACGCCGATGCCGGAGCCGATCAACGGAATGAAGATCTTGGCGAAGAACTTGGGGAAACTGTAGCCGTCAATGTAGGCCGTCTCGTCAATTTCTTTCGGCACCCCGGACATGAAGCCTTCGAGGATCCACACCGCCAGCGGCACGTTGAACAGGCAATGGGCCAGGGCCACCGCAATGTGGGTGTCGAACAGGCCGATGGACGAATACAGCTGGAAGAACGGCAACAGAAACACCGCCGGTGGCGCCATGCGGTTGGTGAGCAGCCAGAAAAACAGGTGCTTGTCCCCCAGGAACCGGTAGCGCGAGAACGCATAGGCGGCCGGTAGTGCCACGCTCAGGGAGATCACCGTGTTCAGGCTCACGTAGTAGAGCGAGTTCAGGTAACCGGTGTACCAGCTCGGGTCGGTGAAGATCACCTTGTAGTTGTGGAACGTGAAGTCCTGCGGCCAGAGGGTCAGGCTGCCGAGGATCTCGGTATTGCTCTTGAACGACATATTCAGCAGCCAGTAGATGGGCACCAGCAGGAACAGGATGTAGATCAGCAGCGCAATCAGCTTTCTCTTGTTCATGGAGCGGGCCTCAACGGTTGGCGTCGGAGTGCGTCATGGCGGTATAGAACAGCCACGACACCAACAGAATGATCAGGAAGTAGACCAGGGAAAACGCCGCCGCCGGGCCCAGGTCGAATTGGCCGATGGCCATTTGCGTCAAGGTCTGGCTGAGGAACGTGGTGGCGTTGCCCGGCCCGCCGCCGGTCAGCACGAAGGGCTCGGTGTAGATCATGAAGCTGTCCATGAAGCGCAGCATCACCGCGATCAGCAGCACGCTCTTCATCTTCGGCAACTGGATGTGCCGGAACACCGCCCAGTTGGATGCCCGGTCGATCCGTGCGGCCTGGTAATACACGTCCGGAATCGCTCGCAACCCCGAATAGCACAGCAGCGCCACCAACGAGGTCCAGTGCCACACGTCCATCACCAGCACCGTGACCCAGGCGTCCATGGTGTTGGCCGCATAGTTATAGTTGATGCCCAGGTTATTGAGGGCGGAGCCCAGCAGACCGATGTCGGCCCGGCCGAAGATCTGCCAGATGGTGCCGACCACGTTCCACGGGATCAGCAACGGAATCGCCAGGATGATCAACACCAGCGAGGACCACTTGCCCTTGGTCGGCATGGTCAGTGCGATGGCGATGCCCAGGGGAATTTCGATCAACAGCACGCACGCCGAATAGATGAACTGGCGCAGCAGCGAGTCGTGCAGCCGAGGATCCATCAGCACCTGCTTGTACCAGTCGGCGCCGACGAAGTAGCGGCTGGACTGGTCGAAGATGTCCTGCACCGAATAGTTGACCACGGTCATCATCGGGATCACGGCGCTGAACGCCACCAGCAGGAATACCGGCAACACCAGCCACCAGGCCTTGTTGTTCTGCACCTTGTTCATGGCTGCACCTCGCTCAACGATTCCAGCAGGTATTCATCGGCATAGACCATCAGCCATTGGGCCGGGAAACTGATGTACGCCGTGCCTTCCGGCACCGGCTTGTCTTCGGCCAGGCGCACTTTCAGCGGCGCGCCATCGAGGTTGAGGGTCAGGATCTTGTAGGTGCCGAGGTCTTCGACATGGACCACCTCGGCGCGCATGGCGTCGTCGTAGGGGCCGTCCCAGACATGGACGAATTCCGGGCGGATGCCGACTTTCAGGGACTTGCCTTGCGCCTCGGCAACACGTTGCTGCAGGGTGTCGGAGAGCGGCAAGTGGGTCGATGCGAAGCCGACGCCACCGGGCTGCGCCGTGACGTCGATCAGGTTCATCCCCGGGCTGCCGATGAAGTAGCCAACAAAGGTATGACCGGGACGCTCGAACAGCTCCCGAGGCGTGCCGAACTGGACGATCTGGCCGCCGTACATCACCGCGATCTTGTCGGCGAAGGTGGACGCCTCCAACTGGTCGTGGGTGACGTAGACCATGGTGATATTGAACTGCTCGTGGATCTGCTTGAGCTTGCGCCGCAGCTTCCATTTCAGGTGCGGGTCGATCACCGTCAACGGTTCATCGAACAGGATCGCCGACACGTCGTCGCGCACCAGCCCGCGGCCCATGGAGACTTTCTGTTTCTCGTCGGCGGTGAGGTTGCGGGCCTTCTTGTCCAGCAGGTTCTGCAGGTCGAGGACCTCGGCGATTTCCTGCACCTTGGTGTGGACTTTCGGCTCGGCCATGCCTTGGTTGCGCAGCGGGAACGCCAGGTTGTCGAACACCGTCATGGTGTCGTACACCACCGGGAACTGGAACACCTGGGCGATGTTGCGACGCTCCGGGCTCAGGTCGTTGACGACCTTGCCGTCGAATTTCACCTGGCCCTCGGAGGGGCTGAGCAGTCCGGAAATGATGTTGAGCAAGGTGGATTTACCGCAACCCGATGGGCCGAGCAGCGCATAGGCACCGCCCTGCTCCCAGACGTGGTTCATCTCACGGATCGCGTAATCCTCGGGGCCCGCCGGGGTGCTGGTGTAGCTGTGGGCGAGGTTCTGCAAATGTATTTCAGCCATCAGGCAACCCTCGCAATACGCTGGCCCGGAGCCTGGACCAACTTGCCCTGGGCGTCGAAGACAAACAGTTTGTGGGTCGGGATGTAGATGCGGATCGGCGCGTCCACGTCGTACTCGTGCACGCCGGGCAGGTGCAGCACCAACAGGAAGTGCTCGTTGCGCACGTGCAGGAAGGTTTCCGAACCACTGATCTCGGCCACCTCGACGGTCACCGCCAGTTCCAGGTCGTCATCGTTGCTCGGCACCAGGGAAATGTGGCTGGGGCGCACGCCGAAGCGGAACTCGCCCTCGCCCACAGGACGCAGGTCGACGTTCAGCGGGAAGTGCACGAAATTGGCGAAGCTCACTTCATTGCCGGCAATGCGACCCGGCATGAGGTTGATCGGTGGTTCGGAGAACAGCTCGGCGGCCAGTACGCTTTGTGGTTGGTGATAGACCGAGGACGACTTGCCGCTCTGGATCACCCGCCCCTCGTGGAGAATCGTGGTCGTGCCCCCCAGGGCCAACGCTTCGTTGGGCTCGGTGGTGGCGTAGACGGCGATGGTGTGGCGAGCCTGGAACAGCTCGCGCATTTCCTGGCGAAGCTCTTCGCGCAGCTTGTAGTCCAGGTTCACCAAGGGCTCGTCGAACAGGATCAGTTCGGCGTCCTTGACCAACGCGCGGGCCATGGCGGTACGCTGCTGCTGGCCGCCGGACAACTCCAGCGGATGGCGCTTCAGGAATTTCTCGATGCGCAGCATTCTGGCGGTTTCCAGCACCTTGCCCTGGATCACCTCATCGGACACACCGGCCTGGCGCAGGGGCGAAGCGATGTTTTCGAACACGGTCATGGTCGGGTAGTTGATGAACTGCTGATAAACCATCGACACATTGCGCAAGCGCACCGGGCGGTTGGTCACGTCGACGCCGTTCATCAGGATGCGGCCGCTGTCGGGCTTGTCCAGGCCAGCCATCAGGCGCATCAGGCTGGTCTTGCCGGACAGCGTACGGCCCAACAGAACGTTGAAGGATCCGGGTTCGAAATTCAGGTTGGCATCGTCGATCCAGGTCTGGCCCTCGACGGTGCGACAGATGTGCTCAAGCGTTAATGACATGGCTCGGCCTTTTTATTTTTGGAGTCAAGCGACTGGAGATTAAAAGCGAAAGCCGTGCCAGAAATCGCAAGTCATTGATACAGGTGGATTTACCTGAATCCCGTCAGAAAAATGTGTTCGTTGGTGAACGAAAATGAACAGCCAGAACTGAACAAGTGAACAGTCAGCTTGTTGACAATGAACAAATTTGAACAACACTGAATGAATGCTACAGTCGGGCCAGGCGCGATCCCCTGTGGGAGCGGGCTTGCTCGCGAAAGCGGTGGATCAGCTGCATGAATGTCGACTGATAGACCGCCTTCGCGAGCAAGCCCGCTCCCACAGGGGAGATGTGCACTCAGTCACACCCAGACCTGCCCCTGCACAAGGAGGATGTGCGAGACTCACCCCAACAATAAAAACAGCTCCTGCGAGAGTGCCCCATGGCCGCACCTGCCCCAGCCTTGTCCCATGACGCCATCATCCAGGCCTCCTGGTCCCGTTGCCGCGCCTTTGGCCTTGACCATCAGAGCGTGCCCTCCTTCGACCCGCTGCCCGCCGAAGGCGTCGCCCAGTTACTGGAGAGCCAGCACTCACTGGTGCAGACCACCCACCAGGAAGTCCTGCCGTATTACGAGAACATCCTGAGTAACTCCAATTGCCTGATCATGCTGGCCGACAACCAGGGCCAGGTGCTCACCTCGTGGGGGACCCAGCGCTTCATCGAGCCGAAACTGGCCCACGGTTTCAGCGCCGGGGCGAGTTGGATGGAACGCTGCACCGGCACCAACGCCATCGGCACGGCGCTGGCCTGTGAACAGGCCGTACACATCGAGCACGATGAACATTTTCTCAAGGCCAACCGCTTCATGACCGGCTCCGCCGCCCCGATCTTCGACGCCGAGCGCAAGGTCATCGCCGTACTGGATGTCTCCAGCGACAGCTACCTGCCGCCCTCCCACACCCTGGGCATGGTCAAGATGATGAGCCAGACCGTGGAGAACCGGTTGATCCTCAACCTGTTTCGCGGTGAACACTTCCAGCTGACCTTCAACACCGGATTGAACAACCTCGACAGCCAGTGGGCCGGGCTGCTGATCTTCGATGAAACCGGCCAGGTATTGTCCGCCAATCGCCGGGCCGACAATCTGCTGGGCCTGAGCCTGTCGCGGGTCAGCATCGAAAGCCTGTTCAAGGTTTCGTTACTGGACCTGTTGAACCAACCCGATGGCTTGCCGTTCTCGTTGCAAGCAGCAGGACGCAACCGCTTCCAGTGCATGCTCAAGCGCCCCAGCCAGTTGTCGATCAAGCCTCGCGTGTTTGCCGAGCCGACACCCGCGCCAGCGCCGCCCCCCGCCAGCAACGCCATTAGCCTCGATACCCTGCACTTCGGTGACAGCCGCGTGGAAAAAGCGGTGCGCCAGGCCGAGCGTTTGCTGGAGAAAGACATCCCGCTGCTGATCCACGGCGAGACCGGTGTCGGCAAGGAAGTGTTCGTCAAAGCCTTGCACCAGGCCAGTTCCCGCTGCAAACAGCCGTTCATTGCCGTGAACTGCGCGGCGATCCCCGCCGAGCTGGTTGAATCGGAATTGTTCGGTTACGAAAAAGGCGCCTTTACCGGCGCCAACCAGAAAGGCAGCATCGGCCTGATCCGCAAGGCCGACCGCGGCACGCTGTTCCTCGACGAAATCGGCGACATGCCCCTGCCAACCCAGGCCCGCCTGCTGCGGGTACTGCAAGAGCGCTGCGTGCAGCCGGTGGGCAGCGCCGAGCTGTTCCCGGTGGACATCCGCATCATCTCCGCCACCAACCGCTCGCTGCGCGAACAGGTGCAACTGGGGCGCTTCCGCGAAGACCTTTACTACCGCATCGGCGGCCTGACCCTGGAACTGCCACCCCTGCGCGAACGCAGCGACAAGCAGGCGCTGTTCAAACGTCTCTGGGAACATCACCGCGAACCGAGCCAATGGGCCGGCTTGAGCCGCGAAGTCCTGGAACTGTTCGAGCGCCATCCCTGGCCGGGCAACCTGCGTCAGGTCAGCAGCGTGCTGCAAGTGGCGCTTGCCATGGCCGAAGAACAGCCCATCCGCCCGGAACACCTGCCGGATGACTTCTTCGTGGACCTGGAAATGGAACCGGTGGAAGCACCGGAGCCGCTGATGGTGGACCTGAACGATGCGGAGGATCTGAACAGGCAATTGCAAGCAGTGGGCGGCAATATCTCCCATCTGGCGCGACGGCTGGGGGTCAGCCGCAACACGTTATACAAGCGTCTGAGGCAATTGGAAAATTGATAAGCCAACAGCCTGCGCGCAGGCTCAGGCTTTGTACGAATGCATACCTTTAGAATATCTTTGCTTATTTGCAGATTAATACGCTGGCAAACCCACACCGCTCTTCAAATGGCTGAATTTGTCACGACACGGTGACAAAAACCCTGCATCAGCCAGCACCCGCCAGCTTGACACTCAAACTTCAGGATGGAACTATCAGGGCAACTTCAAGCTTAGCTTCACCAGGGATTGCAATAAAAACAATAAGGAGATCAAGCTTATGTCGCTCTATCCTTTCTTAAAACGCCCCTCAGCCCTTCACAGGCGCGCCTTCCTTTTCGCCCATTTCCCGCTCATATAGATGTCATCGCTCCGGTGAATTAACAATCTAACCGAAACATTAGGCAGTGAACGCAAGGGAACGCTGATGCCTCTTTTTCATCAATTCATTGAAAACCATGCCCGTCGTACGCCTGATAAATCAGCGCTGGTCATCGACGGTGTCCACACACCGTATGATGCCCTGCACAAGCGTGCGACACAGATCGCCGCCTTGTTAATCAAGTGCGGCGTCAAAAGTGGCGACCGTGTGGCCTTGTATTCCGGTATCAGCGCGGACTTGATCGCGACTTTTCTGGCGGTATTGAAAGTCGGTGCAATCACGGCGGCGACGCACCCCACCTACAGCCGAAGCAAACAGCTTTATCAACTCAAGCACACCGATGCCCGGGTGTTATTCACCGATCGCTATGAGGATCCAGAGTCGCTGGTCTCGCAGACCAGTCTGGAGACGATCTTCGTCTTCAGCGCAACGCAAGACCTTCCGGCAGAAGCGCCCAGCCTTGGGAAAGCCCTGGACACCCTGACGCCGCAAGACCTGGAAAGAGCCCTTCCCGACATTGACGAACACCTGCCGACCTCAATCTTCTACACCTCCGGATCCACCTTCAATCCCAAAGGCGTGGTGGTGAATCACCCCATCATGATTGCGGCCGCGACCAGCGTGATCGATTACCTGGGCAATACCGCCAGTGACGTCATCCTCAGCTATTCCACCCTGGCCTCCGATTACGGCGTCTACAACATCATGATGCCGTTGTTCTTTGGCGGTACTGCGGTGATCGAAAGCCGAACCGCAAATTGTGCCGACGATGTACTCGAAGTCATCAAGCGAGAAAACGTGACCGGCCTGCATGTTTTTCCACCGGTATTTTTCCTCTTGGCAAGCATGGGCGAGCATTGGCAAGGACAATTACCTTCACTTCGTTATATATCCAGCAGTGGCCAACCGCTTTACCCACGGCACATCCAACAAATAAGAGAAGCACTGCCCAATGTCGATATCTTTTCCAACTACGGCCTTACCGAGTGCAAGCGAGTCAGTTATCTGCCGCCATCCGACATTGCACTGCGCCCGGGTTCGGTAGGAAAGCCACTCAAAGGCGTACACGCCTTGATTGTTAATGAACAGGACGAGCCCATTACAGAACCGGATGTCGTCGGCGAACTTCTGGTGAGCAGTGACTATTTGATGCTGGAGTATTGGAAGATGCCTGAAGAGACAACCAGGGCGTTCAAATACAACAGTTTCGGTCGCGACAGGTTTTACCGTACCGGCGACTTCTTCCGAAGGGATGCGCAAGGTTATCTCTATTACGTCTGCCGGAAAGACGATCTGTTTGCCCGTCATCTCTGGAAAGTGAACCCTCGGGAAATCGAACAATGCCTGGCCTCCCATCCTTCGGTGGCTCAGGTCGTGGTGGTCCCCGTTGCCGACGAGTCCGCCGGCTTCGTCCCCAAGGCCTGCGTCGTACTGGAAGCCGACTGCCAGGACACAACGGAGCAGATGCTGCTGGATCATTGCCAGGCATTGCTGGATTGGCACATGGTGCCTGCCCAGTGGGTATTCATGGATACGTTGCCGAAAACCGACTCGGGAAAGATCACTGCCAAAGGACTGATCTGATATCAGGGAGCGATAAAATGGACACCGCACAAACGATTTCCTCGTTCAGCCCGGAACAAGACCTGAGGAGCAGCTCAATGCTGCAGCTCGCCGATCACTTCCATCGTTTGGCCACTGGCGCGACCCAGGTGCCGGCGCAATCGTTGACCAGCCATCTCAGGCAATCCATTGCCGATGCCGACGTAGTGGCCTATCACGACCGACTGGTGGCGGACGCCGGCCCTTTGTTCCTGCATTTCCTGGCCAGCGTTCCGTATATCCTCGAGGAGATGGCAAGAGTCGGCGTTGCCCTCACACGACTCTCCCAGGCCCGGCGGGCCACCGAACCTCGAACCTTCAATTTTTTCGAGATCGACGCGTTTGACGGCAGCAACGGACGCGCACTCGCCGCGCATTCGCAAGGCTTGATCAACACCTTCACCACCTCACCCAACCAGGCGAATCAACCTCACTTCGACCGGCATGCCGACCCGGCGCGCTCGCTGTTCTACCCTCGGTCGTTCCTGACCCTGGAACCCCGATTGTTCGCTGAGGAGCCCTACGAGCGGTTTAACGAGGGTTTCGATTACGTCTATGAAACGGCGGCCTTCCAGTTTTATACCCGCGACCGTAAAGCCCAGATCAATCACATAAAGCCCTTGCTGAAACCCGGCGCCCTGGTGTTCTTTCTTGAAAAGCTCAACCACGAGGACCTCGGGCAATACCTGGAGCGTGAGCGGGTCAAGGACAGCGGTTTCAAGACACGCTATTTCTCTGAGGAGGAAATTGACTGGAAACGCCAGCAGATGCTGGAGCAAATGCAAAACGGCCAAGTGTTGATGCACGAGCTCGTCGAGGCGTTGTCCAGTCATTTCAAATACGTCTACTTGTTGTGGAACAGCACGAATTTCTATGAGTTCGTTGCCACGGACGACGGGGCTCGACTTGAGCAATTCCTCAATTTGCTGGGCCCGATCAATCAGCCGGAAGGGTTCTGTTTCGAGGCTCGCACCATCGGCTATGTGAGTCGCTCGCAACCGTGCGAAGAGGAACGCGCCAATGGGTGAAATCGACACGCATAGCCTCGATGAGGCGGTCCGACCAACGCCAGTGGAGCGAGTCCGGCAACGCCTGGCAGGCTGGCACCAGCGCGCGGCCGACGCCGAGAAGAACCGAAAGTTGAGCCAAGCGACCTTCGACGAGTTATTCAGCGATGGGTTGCTTGAACTGGTTTCCCCCCGTCGTAAGCCCTGGGACGCTCCCGGCTGGCCCACGTTGATGGAAGCTTCACGACTTGCCGCCACTGCATGCGCTTCGACGGCCTGGATGATCAGCCTGGTGGGGGGGCATGCCGCGATTGCGGGTCGCTTGAGCCACGCCTGCCAGCACAGGCTGTATCAGGATGATCGTCCACAGTTGTTTGCCTCCGCATCGGTTGGCCCCCACAGCCGGCTATCGGCTGACTCGGACGGTATTCGGGTTAACGGCACCTGGCGCTTCAGTTCGGGGATCGAGCAAGCCACCTGGCTATTGCTCAACGGCCCTGTGACCGATCACAGCGGTACTCCCGGCACAGAACGGATGCTGCTGGTGGTGTCGACCCGTGACGTGGAGATATTGGACACGTGGGACACCTGCGGCATGGCGGCCACGGGTTCGCACGATGTGTTATTGCAGGATGTCCTGGTACCTGCCGAACAGGTGTTCCGCCTGGAAGACATTTTCGCGCACCGGACGAGCGAATCGTCCGGCGACTATCTGTACAGCGTGCCAATCGTTCCTTTCATAACCACCTCCATTCTCGGGCCTGTGCTGGGCTGCGCCGAAGGGGCTTATGCCGCGTATGTCGAATCGCTGAGACAGCAAAAAGTCCCTGCCTTGGCCCCGGCAAAGGAACGGCTGGCTCACAGCGCCGCGCAACTGTCGGCGGCAAGCACCTTGTACACGACACTGGTGACCCTGCTGCATGAGTCCGGTCAGGCACGACGGTCGTTATCCATGGACGAGCTGCTGCGACTCAAGCGTGATCGCGCCTATGTGGCACGGCTTTGCCTTCAAGTGATCCAGCGCCTGGTGGAACATGCAGGTGCCTCGTCCATGACCCGTGACAACACGCTCCATCGCCATTGGCGTGACCTGCAGGCCATGGTGGCACACCGAGACCTCCATTGGGACAGCGCCATGCAGGCCTTCGCCGACTTTGCCGTCGATGCGCCGGTCTGTTCCCAGCCACTGAACACACCGTAACACTCACCAAGGAGACAGGTATGTTTGTTCGCAATAAATCCGATATCGAAAAAACCGCTCACTTCGTCGAGTGGGGCGCCGGCACCAGCCATCGGTTGCTGACCGAAAAAGACGGCATGGGCTACACCGTGTGCCATACCGTCGTACGCGCCGGGACAGAATCGTTGCTCCAGTATCGCAACCATCTCGAAGCGTGCTACTGCATTGCCGGTGAGGGTGAAGTCGAAGACATGGAGGGCAACGTGTACCCGATTCGCCCAGGCGATATCTATGTACTCGACCAGCATGACCGCCATTACCTGCGTGGCGGCAAAGACCAGGATCTGATCCTGGTCAGCGTCTTCAATCCGCCTCTCAGGGGCGACGAGCGGCATAATCTCAACGACACGTCCGGCTCTGCCTATTGAGTGCAACCAGCTCCCCCGCTCCTCGACACGAGAACACCATGCGCAAGGATTACCTGGCCTTTTTCACCTCGATGTTTCTCTCCCGGCTGGCCGACCAGATACTGCTTTTTATCGTCCCGCTGATCGTGTTCCAGACCACCAACAGCGTTTCCTGGGCAGGCCTGGCGTTCTTTGTCGAATCCCTGCCGCGCTATCTGTCGTTCCCGATCTGCGGCGCCCTGTGCGACAAATTCCCGCCCATCCGAATCCTGCACATCAGCCAGGTCTACCGCGCCGTGGCGTGTGTCGCGGCAGTGATTCTGTACGCGCTGTTGGGTGGCATCTACTGGATCGTGGCGCTTTCGGCGCTGTGCGGTGTACTCACGACCCAGGGCATCATGGCCCGCGAAGTGGTGATGCCCTACATATTCAAGCACTACACCTACACCAAGACCCTGTCCTATTCGCAAATCGCCGACCAGACGGGCCTGGTGCTGGGCCCGTTGCTGGCCGCGCTGATGCTTGAAGTGTGGGCATGGCACTGGGTGGTGCTGGCGATCGCCGGGCTGTTTCTGCTGGCGGACCTTGCGATGTTGTATTGGCAACGCAGCAGCTCAGTCACCCTGGAAACGTTCGAACAACATCACGATCTCTGGCTGAACCCGCTGCGCATCGCTTTCGGTCATATCCGCGATTTGGTGGAGTTGAAGAAGGTCATCAGCCTCGCCGTGGGCGTCAACCTGATCATAGGCGTGACCCTAGCTACATCGGCGGCCATGGTCATCGGCCAGTACGATGCCGGCAAGGACTATTACGCCGGCGTGCAAGCGGCCGGTGCCCTGACCACCATCGTCATCCTGTTCTTCCTGGCGCGGGTTACGCTGCCCTTGAAGGTGCTGGGAGCGCTGTCGTACACGCTCATTGCCGCAGGCGCGTTCATCACGGCGTTCAGCCCCAGCGCATGGGGCTATGTGGTGGGATTCCTGCTGGTCGTCGGCTTCGACAAGATGTTCAACGTGTACATGCGCAGCATCCGCCAACAAGTCATTCCGCCCCAGGATTTCGGCAAGACCGTTGGCGTCATCACACTGCTCAACAACCTGTCCCAACCGCTGGCGGGATTGTTGGTTGCCGTGCTGGCCGCGCCGGTCGGCACACAACACGTGATCCTGCTGCTGGCCTTCGCCACCAGCCTGATCGGAATGGCCGTGGTGGTCGCGTTCAAAAAAACCACACCCGCACCTGCAGCCTACGGCGTCGATCCGGAATGACCGACGCCGGCCCACGGCGTATCAATCGAACGCGCCGTTGAGAACCTCGTAGATAATGCCGGTGGCGATCGCGACCAGGATCAGGTCAGTGCCCGCCTGCCGCCATTCGTAACCATCGTAATGCGGCAGGCGCCCCAACAGCCGCCCGTCCAGCTTCTTGGCAATCCCCGGAGGCAGCGGCTTGCCCCGGGCGAGATTTTTCTGGATACCCGGCGGCAGTGCCGGACCTGGGCTCCAATAATCACGGTAACCGCCGATCACGCCGATGATGCCACCCCGGTCAATACTGGGGCCGTTATGCCAATCGCCGCCCCCACCGCCACCACCTTTGCCGCCCTGGTTACCCTTGTTGCCGGGATTACCCTGGCCGCCCTTGTTGCCCGGTCCGCCCTTGCCTTGTCCATGACCCGGCCCTTGGTCGAACTGAGCATTCCCTTTGCCGTTACCCGGATCCGCTACAACCGTCTCGGTACCTACCACCAGGGCGAAGCAGGTAACCGCTGCAATCAACGAGCGCGATTTGAGCATGATGGTTCTCGCTTAAAAGGGGACATCCCCTGCTCATATAGAGGTCAACAGTGATATTAGTTCCATATCACGCTGCGCGCCGTAGGGTGCATTCCAACTCATGCAAAGAGCCGCCGCCACTACGACGATCATGGAGGGGTCGGTCTGTATTATCAGTGACTTATTGTTGAGGCATGGTTGATACGTTGCCGACGTCATGGACGCCGAATGAGCGCTACACGGACTTCGTTTCGCCATTCGTCACCTGCAAAACATGGCGTCCATGGCGGCGCCGCGCATGGCTCAGGGTTTGCACCATTGATCCCTGTAGCCTCAGGACGACGTGATCCTGACGCGGCGGCAAAATTATCAATACTGGTCAGCCACCGGAGATGTACCGTGTCAACCCTCAACGAAATCGCAGCGAACCACGCGAGACTGGCAAAGGCAAAGGAAGAGGAGTCGATTCGGTTGAGTGAGCTTCATGGGCAAATTGTGGGTGGATTTGAGGTGCCGGCTATTGAAGCGAGACAGGACATCTCGCTGCACTTCGACTTCATAGGGTTGGTCGACGTCAGGGTGGGAAGCCACCCGGTCCTCGGTCAAGAATTATGAACGTAGTCAACGCAGTCATCTGACGAGGCAACAACGATGACTATCGCCCCGCTACAGCGGACAAGTGCCGATGACGGCGTAGTCGGGGCGGGATGAGACGATCTCGACCGCCCAGCTTTCGGTAAAAGCCAGGTCGTTCTGCTCGACAAGCGCATCGATTTCAGGGCAGAGCTTTTCAGCATTCTTTGGCACCCCATCGATGACGATGTTGACGGTCCGATTCTTTGTCGAAAACTCGCAAGCCTGGGTCAAGGCATCCAGGCCATCCAGTACTTTGCAAAGCGTCGATGCACTCTCTTCGGATTCGTCCACTGCGCGGCCGTGGGCGAATTGGGCGACCAGGGCGACCAATAGACAACATGTACCCGCGACAGCTTTACCTCTCACTTTCAGGCTCCTTGGAAAATCAGAAAAGAAAGCTCGGTTATGGACTCAGTCCCGAGCGGGTTCTCCGGCAAAGGCGGTATAAGGCAGGAACAACGTATCAGCGACCAAGCTGAACGGCAGGTCAATCACAGCCACCGGCACCAGGGCTCGCAAGATCCCGGCGTCTTCCTCCGTGGCAGCCCTGATCAGCTCAATGTCGCTGGCGGACCCACAATAGGGATGTGGGCCACAGCGCGGGTGATCGTCGAAGGTTTCGGAAAGCGTCGAGCACCCAGCCAACAGGAAAACGACCGATGCGCCCAGGAAAAATTTCATGCGATAACTCCAACAGTACGGACGGCAGTCGCGCAGCGTTTGGCAAATTTACCCCAGTGCAATGA
The DNA here is from genome assembly GCF_022342325.2 of Pseudomonas sp. AF32. Lineage (NCBI taxonomy): Bacteria > Pseudomonadati > Pseudomonadota > Gammaproteobacteria > Pseudomonadales > Pseudomonadaceae > Pseudomonas > Pseudomonas sp. AF32. The sequence continues at coordinate 74,222 of NZ_RQJK02000006.1, forward strand.
AACGGGCGACCTGTAAGTCGCCCGTTCCATTGATCCTGCAGCAAAAGCCCTGGCATTGAGTCAGGGCTTCATAGCCACTATCGGAATGACTTCCGATTGCTACATCAAGCCGGCGTAAACATGCCGAATCCGCTTCCGAAGAACTCCCCGTTGATATTCGCCGAATATTGTGATGGATGCACCAGCGCGGCCAGCAAGCGGCTCCCTTCAGAGACGAACATCGTAATTGAGCCAGCGCTGATGGACAGTTGTATCGACAATTGGACGCCTATGAGATTTTCAGCATCAGGCACCGTACCTTGCAGGTACACGCCGGAAATATTCAAGTTGGTTCCCGTGCCTGTTGCTTGGCCTACGAATCGCACTGGAGTCCCTTGCTGGGGGGCATTTGGGCCAATATCAGCGGGCGATGCACTGATCTGGACAACCTCGGTATGTGGCCCACAACCGCAACCACAACTTTCGAAGTTGAAGTAACCGCAAATGTTCTGCTGGCATCCACAGCCGCACAAGGATTGAGGATGTACCTTCTGGTGGAGCACATCTTGCAATGCAGGCCTGGCGCTCGACAGCGCCTGCATTCTTTTGACTTCCGCGTCAAAAGCCGCTTGTGATTGATTTTTGAGCGCGTCGACCTGGTCAGGCTGGATATCTTGAAGAGACAGAGTCATAGCTAAAGTCCTTTTATTAAAATACCTGGAGGCATCCGCCTCACTTGGTCGTCGCCTTCCAGGCGCAGCTTCAGTGATGCCACGAAATACCCAGCTCGCGGCAGATCCTTTAAAACATAAACAGGAGCGCATATAAACTGCACTTAGGTGTCAATGCACCTCCTGCCATGCCCGTCTTGATCCCGGACAGCTTCTTCGCGAGTAAGCTTTGCCCCCCACAATGAACAGAGAAGACACGCATTCTTTTGCGAATCCCGGGTTTTACCGTACCCTGCCGTGACACCGATAAAGCACCCTGAATCACCCACGGCCGCTGACTGTTTCCCCTATGCGCAAAGTTTTGTACCTGCTGTTTTCACTGGCCTTGATTGCCGCCCTGACCACCTACGCACTGTGGACGGCGGATCGTCCCGCAGGCCATTACCTGTCGGACCTGCGCATCAACCTGGCAGTCGACCAGGGCACGCCCGCCGACCAAGGCAATTTGCTGGGCATCCAGCCAGAATTGTTCCCCACTGACTACCAGAACGCCGACCGCCTGCATCGCAAACTGGCTGCCTATCTGCAAGTCGCCCGCGACCAGGGCCTTCTCAGTGATAAAACCGTCGTGGTCCTGCCCGAGCACATCGGCACCTGGTTGATGATCAGTGGTGAAAAAGATGAGCTGTATCAGGCCGGTACGTTGAAGGAGGCCATGAACTGGCTGGCCGTCAGCAACCCGCTGGGGTTTATTCGCGCCTTGGTCAGCGCCCGGGGCGATAACCGACTGGACGATGCGTACCTGCGCATGAAGGCCGACACCATGGCCCATGACTACCAGGCCTTGTTCGGCGGGCTGGCAAAGGAGTTCGGTGTGACCCTGGTGGCCGGGTCCATCGTATTGCCCGAACCCAGCGTCAGCGAAGGCGAACTGAAGGTGGGCTCTGGCGCGCTGTACAACAGCAGTCTGGTATTCGGTCGTGATGGCCTCCCCCTCGGGCAGCCCCAGCGCCAACAGCACCCGGTATTCGGCCAGCACGACGTACTGGGGGCCGAACACACTGGCTCAACCCTCGTTTTCGACACCCCGGCCGGACGCCTGGGCATTCTGATCGGCAGCGACAGTTGGTACCCGCTTCACTACCGCCAACTCAACGAACAGGGTGCGCAACTGATCGCCGTCCCCGCCTTCGTCCTTGGTCGAAACACCTGGAACGAACCCTGGGGCGGGTATAAGGGCCTGTCCACCCCCAGCGAGGTGAGTCTCAAGCCCGGTGAAGTGAGCGAAGGCCAGGCCTGGCATCGGCTGACACTGACAAGCCGGCCGCCCATCAGCCAGGCCAAGGGTGGCGTCAGCGTGTTCTTGCGTGGACAGTTCTGGGACAACGGCAGCGCCGGCCAGAGTTTCATCAGCCACGACGGCCAGCACTACCCCGACGGCGAAGCCCGTGGTGCGCGCCTGCTGAACCTGTGGTTGTGACATGAAACCGCAGCCGATGCGCCTGGGAGACCTGTCCGTGGGCTTCGTCCATAGCCTGGCCGATGCGGTTGCCAGCCACGGACAGGATCCCCAACCCTTGCTCGAACAATACGGCCTCGATGCCGCGCGTCTGGCCGAACCCGGTGCCCGGTTGTCGATTCCACGCTACATGCGCCTGGGCCATGCAGCGATCCAACAGACCGGGGACCCGGCCCTGGGGTTGCGCATGGGGCGACTCAGTCGCCTGAGCCAGGCCGGACTGGCCGGCATCACCGCAGCCCAGGCACCGACCGTGCGCGAAGCCGCACGCTGCCTGGTTCGCTTCGAACCGCTCTATGGCTCCAACTACCGTGGTCAATCGAGTTTTCACGAAGACGCCCAAGGGGCGTGGCTACGGTTCTATTCCATCAGCCCGTATAACGCCTATAACCGCTTCGTCGTGGATTCGATCATCGCCGGCTGGCTCCATCAATTATCCAGCGTAAGCGGCACCGTACTGCGAGCCGAGCGCATAGACATCGAGTTCGAGGAACCGGCCTACCTGGAGGCCTACCGAAGCCTGGGTGACAGCCCGATCCTGTTCGGCGCCGAACAGAATCAGCTGCGTCTGGGACTGGATAGCCTCGCCCAGCGTAACCCCCAGCACTGTCCCAGCACCTGGCGGCACCTGCTGCAATTGTGTGAGCGGGAGCTGGAGCAACTCACCCGCACCCGTAGCCTGCGCGAGCGCATCATCCAGTTGCTGGGGCCATTGCTCAGCGGTGGCCGGGAGCCCGGCCTGGAGGAAGTAGCGGCACGCCTGAAGCTACCGAGCTGGACGCTACGGCGAAAACTGGCGGAAGAAGGCACGCAGTTCCGCGCCATCCTGAACGACACTCGCCGCGACCTGGCGATGACCTACATTCGCGACACTGAACTGGCCTTCGGTGAAATAGCCTACTTGCTGGGGTTCGCTTCAGCCGAAGCGTTCCAACGTGCCTTCAAGCGGTGGAATGGCCAGACGCCGGGGGAGTTCCGTCGCGGTCACAGGCACAAATGAGCCTCAAGCCCGCCGCTGCCGCCCTTCCCTACAACTCGGTTGCGTCCTCGGCGGGTTCCAGCGGGTCCAGCTCGTATGCCTGGTACTCCAGCAGCTCTTCCTGATAATCATCCATTGCGAGTCCTTCCCCTATCGTTGAAACCGATGCCTGATGGCGCTGGTATCAGCATAAAGCTGCTTTATGAATAAAACATGAAGTAAAGACTTCATGTTTTAAACGTAGCACAGGGGCGAAAAATTAAAGACTGATCTGTGGCAAGGTGTTTCCACTTCGCCCCATGACGCTCAAGAGGCAGGCAGTGGCTGGATGGGCGCGGTCGGGGCTGGCAGGTCACTGGGCGGAGGCGGCGTAATGATTTCCTGCGCCGGTTCAGCCGTCGGCTGGGTCTCCCCTGACGGTGCAGGCTCACTCGGCGCAATCGGTGCCGGCTCCGCCGGTGGCACGACCGGCTCCGACGCGGCGGGGGCGGTTTCGGCAGGCACTGGCGCCGTTTCCTGGGGGGGCGCGACAGGTGCAGGTGCCACGGGCTCCGGCGTTTGCACCGGCGTCAGCGCGGCCGGCTCGCCCTTGGTGTCCGGAACGCCCAGTTCAGCCTTGGGTTTATCGGCATTCTCGGTGCTCGTCTTCGCCTGGGCGGGCAGGAACGCCTCCACCAAGGCGAAAAAACGCTCATAGAACTTGGTAGCCGAAACGGTTTCGCTGGCGACCTTGACCATGGAATCGTCCGTCGAACCGATCGGCATCGACACCGAGCCCAACACGCCCACGCCCAGGCTGGCGGAGTTGTTGATTTTCTTCAGCGCATAACGGTCCTGCAGGGCGTTGGCGAACATCGTCGAACGGTGTCCGGTGCCGCTGTCCTCGGCGCAGACCAGGTTGAAGCTGATCTCCATGTGGGTATCACCGGCCTGCTGGAAACTCTTGTGGCCACTGACCAGCTTCGGATCGCTACTGGTAATGATGTAGCCCTGGCTGAGCAAGGCACGGCGGCCGGCTTCGCAGGTCGCCACATCGCTCACGGGATACGTACGGGAAAACGTCCCGGAGTCGTCGAAGTTTTCATGCTCGTAAATGGCGGCTTTCTTCGACGAGCAACCGGCTGCGACGGCCAGCATCAGTGCCAGCCCGACGGTGCGCATGTGAAATGATCTGAACATTGAACGTCCTGAAGAAAACGGTCCGGGGCGCGTTGTGCAGCAGAACGCTTTCCGGCAACGTGGGGATTGCTGTCTCAAAGGGGTTACAAGTCTACCGGGGGATGGGTGCCGGAAAAAGACGCAAACCAGGCAGATCGATGAACATCCTGTTAATCGCAATGCCCAGAAACAAAAGACCCCGACTTTTCGGTCGGGGTCTTTTGTTCGGCAAACGTCAAACCATCAATAACGCTTGATGTCCGCCGCGCTCTCCAGTTGTTTGCGATAGGCGGCGAAATCCTGTTGCCCGGCGCGGGACGCCAGGTAGCGGCGGTACTCGGCCTTCTCTTCCTCAGTCGGCGCTGCACCTTCGTTCACACCATTCAGGCGCACGACCATCAGGCTTCCGTCTGGCAACGTCACACTGGTGAAGGTCGGTTTGTCTTTGGACTCTGGCTTGGGCATGCGGAAAATCGCCTGCAATACCGCCGGCTCGACACCTTCCTGGCTGCGCGTCGCCGCCTCGGTGGCCTTCCAGCTCTGGCCATCGACAGGCTTGTCCAATGCAGTCTTGCCTTCGCGCAGGCTGGCGATCAACTCTTCGGCCCGGGTCTTGGCAGCCGCACTGGCGTGCTCCTTCGCCAACTGGGCACGAATGGCCGCAGACACGCTTTCCAGCGGCAATTGCTCAGGCTTGCGGTGTTCCTTGGCGCGCAGCACCACGACGGTTTCCGGATCCAGCTCGATGGCGGTGCTGTTGGCGCCTTCGTCCAGTACTTCCGGGCTGAACGCAGCAGTGACAACGGCACGGTTGGCCGCGATGCCCTCTCCACCCTCGCGGCCGAACGGGGCCGACGTATGGACGGTCAGTTTCAGGTCCTGGGCAGGTTGTGCCAGGTCGGAAGCTTCGAAGGAAGCATCTTCCAGTTGCTTGGTCGCTTCTACGAAACGCTGTTCCACTTGCTGGGTCTTCAGCTCACGGGTCAGCTTGTCCTTGAGACTGGCGAAAGCAGGCACCTCCGGCGCCTCGACACCCAGCAGCTTGATCAGGTGGAAGCCGAAATCGGTACGCACCGGTGCCGACACCTGGTCCTTGTTCAAGGCGTACAGTGCTTTTTCGAAAGCCGGATCATAGACGCCTGGACCAGCGAAGCCGAGGTCACCGCCATTGTTCGCCGAACCTGGGTCCTGGGAGAACTCCTTCGCCAGGGCTTCGAACGACTCGCCCTTGGCCAGGCGAGCCTGGACTTCCTCGATCCTGGCCTTGGCCTGGGCCTCGGAGACCTTGTCGTTCACCTCGATCAGGATATGCGCTGCCCGTCGTTGTTCGGACAGGTTGGCGACTTCTTTTTGATACGCCGCCTGCAAGTCCTCATCCTTGACGCTAACCTGATCGAAGAAAGAGGCTTTCTTCAGCTCAAGGTAATCGATCACCACCTGATCCGGCGTCATGAACTCCTTGGCGTGCTTGTCGTAATAAGCCTTGACCTCGTCATCGGTCAGTTTCACTGCCGACGCATCGCTCTTGAGGGTGAGGGTGGCAAAATCACGGGTCTGTTTTTCCAGCCGAGCAAACGCCAGGACCTGGGAGTCGGTGACGAAACCACTGCCGGCCAGGCCAGCGCGCAATTGGCCAATCAGCATTTCCTGGGCCAGCATCTGGCGGAACTGCATACGGCTATAGCCCAGTTGGCGAATCACCTGGTCGAAGCGCTCGGGGCTGAACTTGCCATCGACCTGGAATTCAGGCGTTTGCAGGATGACCTGGTCCAGTGCGGCATCAGAAAAGGCGAACTTCGCATCCTGTGCGCCCTGCAACAACAACTTGCGATCGATCAGGCCCTTGAGCGCCGAATCACGCAGCATCTTTTCGTCCAGCAAGGAGGCGTCGAAATCCTTGCCCAGCTGTTGCATGAGCTGGCGACGTTGCATATCGACTGCCTGACTCAGCTCGTTCTGGCTGATTTTCTCGCCGTTCACCTTGGCCGCTTCGTTGCTGTTCCTGGTGGCTTGAAAAATGGCATCGAAACCGGTCAACGCCATCAGTGCGACGATGACTCCGATGATGGTCTTGGCAATCCAGCCCTGTGAATTGTCCCTGATATTCTGCAGCATGCGTCCCCCAGAAACGGTTGAACTTCAAAAATTAGGCAACCGTGGAGCGTGGGTAGAATCCGGATAGAAGAAAGGCGCATCCGAGGATGCGCCTTCTCGTAACTGGCAGAGCGGACCGGGCTCGAACCCGCGAGCCCTGGCACGACAGGCCGGCTACAACCGGCCGTACTACCGCTCCGCTGCCAAGCCAGGCATGACCCCGACCCGGATAAACTCGATGAAACCTTAGTTAACGGCGTCTTTCAGTGCTTTACCGGCCTTGAAGCTCGGCTTCTTGGCGGCCTTGATTTGCAGCGCCTCGCCAGTTTGCGGGTTGCGACCGGTACGAGCCGGACGATCAGTCACGGAGAAGGTGCCGAAACCAACCAGAACAACGGAGTCGCCAGCCTTGAGAGCGCCAGTGACGGATTCGATTACAGCGTCCAGCGCACGGCCAGCAGCAGCTTTCGGGATATCAGCGGATGCAGCGATAGCATCAATCAGTTCCGACTTGTTCACTCTAAGTCCCCTTATATCTATTTGAGATGATTCTAAGTTTTTTTGGTGAAAGCAAAAAACGAGTGCTGAATGGCCTACAGACACTTAAGAGCCGCTTTATAACAAGGGCTCTAAAAAACTGTCAAGGAAGCCCCCCAGGCAAATGCGTATTAATGCGTGCTAATTCTTTCCTTAGAGTCAGACTCTCGCTTTTCATCCTTCGCGACGATCTCCGGAGCCACATCCGGCAAGGGCTCCGGCGCGTATTGCAGCGCAATTTGCAGGACTTCGTCAATCCATTTAACCGGTTTGATCTGAAGATCCTGCTTAATATTGTCGGGAATTTCCTTCAGGTCGCGGACATTCTCTTCTGGAATGATCACGACCTTGATCCCGCCACGATGAGCCGCCAGCAGTTTTTCCTTCAACCCACCGATGGCCAGTACCTGACCACGCAGGGTGATTTCGCCGGTCATGGCGACATCGGCTCGAACCGGGATGCCGGTCAATGCCGAAACCAGGGCCGTGCACATGCCTACGCCGGCGCTAGGGCCATCCTTGGGCGTGGCCCCTTCCGGCATGTGGATATGCGTGTCGCGCTTCTCATGGAAGTCGGCGGGAATACCCAGGCTGCGGGCGCGGCTGCGCACGACCGTCTGGGCCGCGGTGATCGATTCGACCATCACGTCGCCCAGCGAACCGGTCTTGATCAGTTGCCCCTTGCCCGGTACCACGGCGGCTTCGATGGTCAGCAGCTCGCCGCCGACCTGAGTCCATGCCAGGCCAGTCACCTGGCCGATCTGATCCTGCTGCTCGGCCAGGCCATAGCGGAACTTGCGCACACCCAGGAAATGCTCCAGCAGGTCCGAAGTGACTTTGACCGAGAAGCGTTTTTCCAGCGCATGTTCCTTGACCGCCTTACGGCAGACCTTGGCAATCTGCCGCTCCAGGCCACGCACACCTGCTTCGCGGGTGTAGTAGCGAATGATGTCGCGAATCGCCTCCTCGTCAAATTCCAGCTCGCCTTTTTTCAGGCCGTTGGCCTGGATCTGCTTGGGCGAAAGGTATTTGACGGCGATGTTGATCTTCTCGTCCTCGGTGTAACCGGGCAGACGAATCACCTCCATCCGATCCAGCAAGGCCGGTGGAATGTTCATGGAGTTGGAGGTGCACAGGAACATCACGTCCGAGAGGTCGTAGTCGACTTCCAGGTAGTGATCGTTGAAATTATGATTCTGCTCGGGATCGAGGACTTCGAGCAACGCGGAAGCCGGATCGCCTCGCATATCGCTGCCCATCTTGTCGATTTCGTCCAAAAGGAACAGCGGATTGCGCACGCCAACCTTTGTCATCTTTTGAATCAATCTTCCTGGCATCGACCCGATGTAAGTACGGCGATGGCCACGAATTTCCGCCTCGTCGCGCACGCCACCCAGCGCCATCCGGACGAATTTGCGATTGGTCGCATGGGCGATCGATTCAGCCAGCGACGTTTTACCGACCCCAGGAGGCCCCACGAGGCACAACACCGGTCCACGGATTTTTTTCACGCGCTTCTGCACGGCGAGGTATTCGAGGATGCGTTCCTTGACCTCTTCCAGGCCGTAATGATCGGCATCGAGAATGTCTTCGGCACGGGCCAGGTCCAGACGCACCTTGCTCTGGGCTTTCCATGGCACCTGGACCAGCCAGTCGATATAGGAACGCACCACGGTGGCCTCGGCGGACATCGGCGACATCTGCTTGAGCTTGTTGAGCTCGGCCTGAGCCTTGGCAAGCGCATCCTTCGGCAGGCCAGCGGCATCGATGCGCTTCTTCAGCTCTTCGATCTCGTTATGGCCTTCGTCACCATCGCCCAGCTCTTTCTGAATAGCCTTCATCTGCTCATTCAGGTAGTACTCGCGCTGGCTGCGCTCCATTTGTTTCTTGACGCGGCCACGGATGCGTTTTTCGACCTGCAACAGGTCGATTTCTCCGTCGAGCAGAGCCAATACGTGCTCGACACGGGCAGACAGGTCAATGATCTCGAGGATCTCCTGCTTCTGCTCGATCTTGAGCGCCATGTGCGCCGCCATGGTATCCACCAGGCGTCCAGGCTCATCGATGCTGTTGAGCGACGACAGGACCTCTGCGGGTACCTTTTTGCCCAATTGCACGTACTGCTCGAACTGAGACAGCAGGCTGCGGACAAACACCTCGGACTCACGTTCGGGTACGTCGGCTTCGTCGATCAGCGATACCTCGGCCCGGCAATGACCATTCACTTCGCTGAAGCGCTCGACAGCTCCGCGCTGCTCACCTTCGACCAGAACCTTCACCGTGCCATCAGGCAGCTTGAGCAGTTGCAGAACCGTTGCAATTGTACCTACGCGATAAAGTGCATCTTCGCCGGGATCATCGTCAGCAGGATTTCTCTGAGCCAGCAGAAGGATCTGCTTGTCACCCGTCATCGCAGCCTCGAGGGCTTCGATGGACTTCTCGCGCCCCACGAACAGCGGGATAACCATGTGCGGATACACCACGACATCGCGCAATGGCAGGAGAGGCAATTCGATGGTTGTCTTCATGATTTCGCCTCTACGGCGGCACTAAGGCCGGAAACAGATGAATGTAAGCTTGAAACCAAGATGGGGGCAGCCTTGAAAAAATACAAGCGCTAAGACACGTCTAAATCACGCTAAAAGCAAAGGGGCCCGAAGGCCCCTCCTTTAATCCGGCGACCGGACGCTCAGGCGTCCGGGGCAGCCTTGGCAGCCGGCTCACTGTTTTCGTAGATATACAGTGGCTTGGACTTGCCTTCTATAACGCTTTCGTCGATTACGACTTTACTCACATCGGACTGCGAGGGAATCTCATACATCGTGTCGAGCAATACGCCTTCGAGAATCGAACGCAACCCACGAGCACCCGTCTTACGTTCCAGGGCACGCTTGGCGACCGATTTCAGCGCGTCGGAACGGAATTCCAGGTCTACACCTTCCATTTCGAACAGCTTGGCATACTGCTTGGTCAGGGCGTTCTTCGGCTCGGTCAGGATCTGCATCAGTGCAGCCTCATCCAGCTCGTCCAGCGTCGCCAGGACCGGCAAACGACCGACGAATTCCGGGATCAGACCGAACTTGACCAGATCGTCAGGCTCGACTTCACGCAGGGATTCACCGACCTTCTTGCCCTCTTCCTTGCTGCGGACCTCGGCATTGAAGCCGATGCCGCCGCGGGTAGAGCGATTCTGGATGACCTTTTCCAGGCCCGAGAACGCACCGCCACAAATGAACAGGATGTTGCGGGTGTCGACCTGCAGGAACTCCTGCTGCGGATGCTTGCGACCACCCTGGGGCGGAACCGAAGCGACCGTGCCTTCGATCAACTTGAGCAAGGCCTGCTGCACGCCCTCGCCGGAAACATCCCGGGTGATGGACGGGTTGTCGGACTTGCGGGAAATCTTGTCGATTTCGTCGATGTAGACAATGCCCATCTGGGCCTTTTCCACATCGTAGTCGCACTTCTGCAACAACTTCTGAATAATGTTCTCGACATCCTCACCGACATAACCCGCCTCGGTCAGCGTGGTTGCATCGGCGATGGTGAACGGAACGTTCAGCAAACGAGCCAGGGTTTCGGCAAGCAGGGTCTTACCCGAGCCTGTCGGGCCGATCAGCAGAATGTTGCTCTTGCCGAGTTCGACCTCGTCATTCTTTTTGTCACGTTGGTTCAGGCGCTTGTAGTGGTTGTATACCGCTACGGCCAGTACCTTTTTCGCACGCTCCTGACCAATTACATACTGGTCGAGGATGCCGCTGATTTCTTTAGGCGAAGGCAACTTATGCGCGCTGCTTTCGGCCTGGGCTTCCTGCACCTCCTCGCGGATGATGTCATTGCACAGGTCGACGCACTCGTCGCAAATGAAGACCGAGGGGCCGGCAATCAATTTGCGTACTTCATGCTGGCTTTTGCCACAGAAGGAGCAATAAAGCAGTTTGCCGTTGTCCTCGCCGTTGCGGGTGTCAGTCATTCGATCGATCCAAATCCGATAGGCTTGCAACACAAGATGAAGGCAATTGCGGGCTTTTTCAAGCCCGCAGGCGGCCGGTCATCCCAACCACCTGCATTTTGAAGGCCTCAGGCAGGCATTTGACGCTTGTTGATCACGGAGTCGATCAGGCCGTATTCGGCCGCACGCTCAGCGCTCATGAAGTTGTCACGCTCGGTGTCTCGCTCAATGGTTTCGAGGCTTTGACCGGTGTGATGGGCCAGCAGCGAGTTCAGGCGCGAACGAATATGGAGGATTTCCTTGGCATGGATGTCGATGTCCGACGCCTGGCCCTGGAAGCCACCCAATGGCTGGTGGATCATCATGCGCGAGTTAGGCAGGCAGTGACGCTTGCCTGCGGCGCCACCGGCGAGCAGGAATGCACCCATGCTGCAGGCCTGGCCGATGCAGATGGTGGATACGTCCGGCTTGATGAATTGCATGGTGTCGTAGATCGACATGCCTGCAGTCACCGAACCGCCAGGTGAGTTGATGTAGAGATGGATATCCTTGTCCGGGTTTTCCGCTTCAAGGAACAGCAGTTGTGCCGCCACGAGATTGGCCATGTAGTCTTCAACGGGGCCGATCAGGAAAATGACGCGTTCCTTGAGCAGACGCGAGTAGATGTCATAGGCACGCTCGCCACGAGCGGACTGCTCGATAACCATCGGGACCAGGCCGCCTGCGGCCTGGATGTCAGAGCTCTGCTGATAAAAAGAATTGCGGGACATGTCTCGCAGTCACTCCCAAATAGTTATGTCTTGAATACGCATAAGCCAGCGCGAAGGCTGGCTTATGGTGTGTATTTCTTACCGCAGAACAATCAATCGGCTTGTGGAGCTTCCACCGGCTTGACCGCTTCTTCGTAAGAGACCGCTTTATCGGTCACGCTAGCTTTCTGCAGAACAGTATCCACAACTTGTTCTTCGAGCACAACCGAACGGACTTCGTTCAGTTGCTGCTCGTTCTTGTAGTACCAGGACACGACTTGCTCAGGCTCCTGATAGGCAGAGGCCATTTCCTGGATCAGCTCGCGAACGCGGGCATCATCAGGCTTGAGCTCATACTGCTTGACCACTTCAGCCACGATCAGACCCAGCACGACACGACGCTTGGCTTGCTCTTCGAACAGCTCGGCTGGCAGTTGGTCCGGTTTGATGTTACCGCCGAACTGCTGGACAGCCTGCACGCGCAGACGGTTCACTTCGTTGTCCAGCAGGGCCTTTGGCACTTCGATCGGGTTGGAGGCCAGCAGACCGTCCATGACCTGATTCTTGATCTTGGACTTGATGGCCTGACGCAGCTCGCGCTCCATGTTCTTGCGAACTTCGGCGCGGAAGCCTTCAAGACCGGTTTCCTTGATACCGAACTGGGCAAAGAACTCTTCGTTCAGCTCAGGCAGCTTCGGCTCGGAAACGCTGTTGACGGTCACGGTGAACTCGGCAGGCTTACCGGCCAGGTCCAGGTTCTGGTAGTCCTCCGGGAAGGTCACGTTCAGGACGCGCTCTTCGCCGGCCTTGGCGCCAACCAGGCCATCTTCGAAACCAGGAATCATGCGACCGGAGCCCAGCACCAGCTGGGTAGCCTTGGCGGAGCCGCCGGCGAACACTTCACCGTCAACCTTGCCAACGAAGTCGATGTTCAGTTGGTCTTCGTTCTGAGCGGCGCGATCAGCCACTTCGAAACGAGTGTTCTGCTTGCGCAGGATGTCCAGCATCTTGTCCAGATCGGCATCCGATACCTCGGCGCTCAGGCGCTCGACGGCGATGGACTCGAAACCGGCAACGGTGAACTCAGGGAACACTTCGAACGTGGCGACGTATTCCAGGTCCTTGCCTTTTTCCAACACTTTAGGCTCGACGGACGGTGCGCCGGCCGGGTTCAGTTTCTGCTCGACCACAGCTTCGTAGAACGAAGACTGGATAACGTCGCCCACGGCTTCCTGACGCGCATCAGCCTCGTAACGCTGACGGATCACGCTCATTGGCACTTTGCCTGGGCGGAAACCTGGGATTTTGGCCTTTTGGGCAGTCTGCTGCAGACGCTTGTTGACCTGGGTCTCGATGCGCTCAGCCGGCACGGTGATGCTCATGCGGCGCTCAAGAGCAGAAGTATTTTCAACAGAAACTTGCATGGATATTCCTCGTTGCACAGACGTTGGCCGGCGTTTCCGACCCCAGAATCAAGGGCATGCATTCTAGTAGGTCAAACTCAAGAAGTCACCCTACTGAAAACAGCCGGAAAATAAGCGCCGAATTCAAAGGCAGGCCACATGGACCCGCCCCGTACCGGATTGCATAAACAGTCGATCGACCCAAGGCTCTGCATCAACGCTTCCTTATAAGAAGCGTGGTTTCCGAGCGCAGGACAGACGGCCACACCGGAGGACCGACGGCATATTGCGCATCATCAAGAAACACAATGACGACCAAGCGACCGCCGCACGCCCTCCCACAAACGGAACGGACAATTGGCGATCAAATAAAAACCTTGAAAACAAAAACGGCGCAGCCCCTTTCAGGTACTGCGCCGTTTTCTGCTATTTAAATAGCGACTTGTTTGGTGCGGACGGAGAGACTCGAACTCTCACACCTTGCGGCGCTGGAACCTAAATCCAGTGTGTCTACCAATTCCACCACATCCGCCAAGCTTTTAAAGCAAAGGCGCCAGACCGTTAAATCTGGCGCCTTTCTAGAATATGGGGTGGACGATGGGGATCGAACCCACGACAACGGGAGTCACAATCCCGTGCTCTACCAACTGAGCTACGCCCACCATATTGCCTTACTGCGTTACTTGTGCCAAAGCTGCCTAATGGCGCACCCGGCAGGACTCGAACCTGCGACCATCCGCTTAGAAGGCGGATGCTCTATCCAGCTGAGCTACGGGCGCCTTTTTAATCTGTATTCTTTGACGATTACAAACTAAGTGCTTTCAGTTTTGCCGAATTGAAACTGCCAACTCCGCTCAACCTTCTTAACCAGTGCTAGGCTGTGCCCGACAAGTGCGACGAATCTTATAGACGACCCGAAAGGCCGTCAACTCTTTTCTAAAAAAAATTCATTTAATTAAAGGGGTTAGGGGAATTTGCAGACCAAGCGCCTTTGCCCTCACGCCCTGGCATGCGAGAATGCGCTCTCTTTTTTTCCCCTCTCGATGGTTAACCACGCGCAATGACTGCACAACTTATCGACGGCAAATCGATCGCCGCCAGCCTGCGCCAGCAGATCGCCCAACGCGTCAGCGAGCGTCGCCAGCAAGGCCTGCGCACACCTGGTCTCGCGGTGATCCTGGTCGGCAGCGATCCTGCCTCTCAGGTTTATGTCTCGCACAAGCGTAAAGACTGTGAAGAGGTCGGCTTCCTTTCCCAAGCCTACGACCTGCCTTCCGAAACCACCCAGCAAGCGTTGGCCGATCTGATCGATCGCCTTAACGACGACCCGAACATCGACGGGGTCCTGCTTCAGTTACCCCTGCCTGAACACCTCGACGCCTCTCGGCTGCTGGAGCGCATCCGCCCGGACAAGGACGTCGACGGTTTCCACCCTTATAACGTCGGTCGCCTGGCCCAACGCATCCCACTGCTGCGCCCCTGCACCCCAAAAGGGATCATGACACTGCTGGAAAGCACTGGCGTTGACCTTTATGGCCTCGATGCGGTGGTGGTGGGCGCATCCAACATCGTTGGCCGGCCGATGGCCATGGAGCTGTTGCTGGCAGGCTGCACGGTCACTGTGACCCACCGGTTCACCAAGGACCTGGCTGGCCATGTCGGGCGCGCCGACCTGGTGGTCGTGGCCGCCGGCAAGCCCGGGCTGGTGAAGGGTGAATGGATCAAGGAAGGCGCGATTGTCATTGACGTGGGCATCAACCGCCAGGACGACGGCAAGCTGGTGGGCGATGTGGTGTACGAGACCGCCCTGCCCCGCGCGAGCTGGATCACTCCGGTACCAGGCGGCGTGGGCCCGATGACCCGCGCCTGTTTGCTGGAAAATACGCTGTACGCCGCAGAGACGCTGCATAGCTGATACGTCCCGGCCATTTCCTGAAAGCTGCAAGCGAACCCCCGAGGGGCCAAGCTTGCTTGCGATGGCGGTGCATCAGTCAACCTTGTTATTGACTGCCATGCCGCTATCGCGAGCAGGCTCGCTCCCACAGGATTGCGCGCCGGGCTGCCCATACCCCCTGCATTAAACTTTATTTAATCGCGAGCCCCAACGGCGCAGGCATGTAGCGCTGTTGTCGCCCATACTCCTAAAATGCAGCGCTTTTTAAAGCCGTTGCTGAACGGTACCTTCAAACTATCGAGTCTACTCGCGTGAAAATCCGTCTTTCGTTCCTCAGCCTGTTCTTCGCTTTCTCGGGCGCTCTTATCACGCAGGATGTCAACGCACAGGAAACCATCGCGACCCCACGAGACACGTCAAAACTGCAGGTGGCCTCGGGCAGTGCGATGCTGCTGGACCTGCAGACGGATAAAGTCGTTTATTCCAGCAACCCGGACGTCGTGGTGCCGATCGCTTCGGTCACGAAGCTCATGACCGGGCTGATCGTGCTGGATGCCAAGCAGAACCTGGATGAGTACATCCCGATCACCATCGCCAATACGCCGGAGATGAAAGGTGTGTTTTCCCGAGTCAAGCTCAACAGTGAGCTGTCGCGCCGCGACGTGCTGTTGATTGCCCTGATGTCTTCGGAGAACCGCGCCGCCGCCACCCTCGCCCATCATTACCCGGGCGGTTACGCGGCCTTTATCGCCGCGATGAACGCCAAGGCCAAGGCGCTGGGGATGACCAGCACCCATTACGTCGAGCCAACCGGCTTGTCGATCCATAACGTGTCCACTGCCAGGGACCTGACGAAACTGCTGATCGCCGCACGCAAGTACCCGCTGCTCAGCGAGCTGAGCACCACCAAGGAAAAGACCGTCACGTTCCGCAAACCGGTCTACAGCCTGGGCTTTCGCAACACTGACCATCTGATTCACAGAGGCAACTGGGATATTCAGCTGACCAAGACCGGCTTCACCAACCAGGCCGGGCATTGCCTGGTGCTGGTGACCCGGATGGATAATCGTCCGATGGCGCTGGTCATCCTCGACGCGTTCGGCAAATACACCCATTTCGCTGATGCCAGCCGAATTCGCAGTTGGGTTGAAACCGGCAAAAGTACCAGTGCTCCGGCCGTGGCCCTGCAGTACAAGGCCGCGAAAAATCTCAAAAGCCGCCAGAGCGGTGTGGTGGAAGCCTCTCAGTAAGCGCTCGGTAGTAAATCGACAGCCCCGATCATTCGGGGCTGTTTGCGTTCAGGGCTTGAGCTTGCCCAGCGGATCATAGGCCCTGGAAGATGGCGGATCCTGTTCGCGCTTCTCGTCCCGTGGGGCCTTGGCCGGCCCTATCGGGTCAACCTGCGGGTCGTCGAGGTCCGGTGAATCCGGATCGAATCCCAAGTCGTCATCGGCGGACGAATGCTCGGATGAATGGGGCCCCGTGGGTGTTTTCGACTGTGCCATACCTGCCTCCTCGAATCAGGGCCCGGACAATGGCCCCTGACGATAAGAGCCCCGGGCGAGTCAGGTCGTGCCCGACAAGTGACGAACGGGGCAGGCCATCAATGCGCCGCCCCCAGGGCCTTGATGGCCCGCGCTGCTGCCTGCTCCCGCCCTGCCCCGGCCAGTTCGTCGGCGGCCTTCAACCAACGCTGCGAGTCGACATTGGCGGGGAGCTGCGTCGGTTGCTGGAGCAGTACGGCCCAGCCACCCGCATCCTTGAAAGCCGATTCGAACCCACTGAAGCTCATCGACAGCCGCCGGTTCATGCCCGAGCGCAGCAAGACCGTCTGCTTCTGCCGGTTATAACCGGCAAGGATCGCGTATCGAGGCCCGGACCAGAACGCGGCGCCCTCGGTGTAACGCAGCAACACCGGGTTACCCGCGCCGACCTGCGTCAGCAGCGCGTCCAGCTGGCTGTCGAGTGGATACACCACCAGCCCGTATTCGCGCGCCAGCGCCTGCATATTCTGCTGCAGTTTGGCTTCACCGCCCGGCAGATGCAGTGGCTTCTCCAGCAACCCCGGCGTGATCACCGTACCTTGCAACGTCAGCAGGGCGGCCAGTGACTGCGGAGCGCCCTGATACAGGTCTCCCCGATAGAACGGCACACCGTTGAGCTCCACCCGTTCGGGCAGGCGCTGGATCTGCGGCGACACGCTGCCTGCGCAACCGCCCAGCACGACAAGGCAAGCAGTGGCGAATACCAGTGATCGAAAAGAGGGAATGACCGGCAACATTGATGACTCTCTATTTCAGGTACCCGATATTCGGGTCGGGTTGGGGCCGTCGATCATAAAGCGCACACCGGCTCGGGTATAGCCTGAACCGCAGTTGCGACACCGCGATAGAACCAATTGTTGCGTGGCCGGGCGCTTCGATCGACTGCCTGCAACACTTGAGCGACTAGACTGTCAATTGAACTGAATGTGTTGCCCCGGACCGGGGCAGAGGGAGGCCCTGATGAGCCTGACGACGACCATTGTGATGCTGATATTCGGCTGGCTGAGTGTAGCGACCGCCATGCTGTGGGGGGTGTTGCGGATCACCCGTCGCCATCATCATGTGACACCGGCGCAAACGCAGAAAAACACAAAAACCCCAAGGCGCCCCGCCACCGCGCATTGAGTCAAACTCCATGAAAAAAGCTGCCCGGGCCTCAACCCGGGCGGCTTTTTCCTGGCTGTTATCAGGCCTGGTGACCCAGCGCCTTTTGCCGGGCACGACGGGCCATCATGTTCAGCACTTCAATCGAGGCAGAGAACGCCATGGCCGCGTAGATGTAGCCCTTGGGTACATGGGCACCGAAACCTTCAGCAATCAGCGTCATGCCGATCATAATCAGGAAGCCCAGGGCCAGCATGACCACCGTCGGGTTGTCATGGATGAACTTGGCCAGCGGCTCGGCTGCCAGCAGCATCACCAGTACCGAGACCACCACGGCAATGATCATGATCGGCAAGTGCTCGGTCATACCCACAGCCGTGATAATGCTGTCGATGGAGAACACCAGGTCCAGCATCAGGATCTGACCGATCGCGGCAGCAAATCCAAGGGTCACGCCAGATGTGGCTGTCTTGGGATCATCCGGCGCGGGGTCCATGCTGTGATGGATCTCGGTCGTCGCCTTCCACAGCAGGAACAGACCACCGGCGATCAGGATCATGTCCTTCCAGGAGAACGCCTGGCCCAGGATCTCGATGACCGGCTCGGTCAACTGCACGATGAACGCGATAGTGCTCAGCAGACCCAGGCGCAGGATCAATGCCATGCCGATACCGATCCGACGTGCCTTGGCACGATGTTGTTCGGGCAGCTTGTTGGTCAGGATCGAAATGAAGATCAGGTTATCGATGCCGAGCACGATTTCCATGACGACGAGGGTCGCCAGGGCGATCCAGGCGGTGGGGCTGGCGACAAGTTGTAAAAGATAATCCATGGGTCAGTCCTGACTCGATATGACGGGGTTAGAGGGATTGAGTGGAAGGCTTGGATTCGTCAGCGTCGGGCGCCGGTTCTTTCTCCGGGCTGATCAAACCGCCCGTTGCTTCGCTCAACGCTTTCTCGGCAGCCTTGTGGGTGTCATCGATCGCTTTTTTGGCGGTTTCGACCGCCTGTTCCTTCAATTGCTCGGCCAAGTGCTGAGCGCTTTTTTCGGCCTGTTCGCAACCTGACAATGTCAGGACCGACACAGCCAGCAGGGCAGTAAGCCCGAAGGTTATGTACGTCATGAATAAAGTGCCTCTCGAAATGGACAGAGCGCGAAGATGGCTCACCAGTGGCTCAGCATTCTAGGGACGCGAATACTTCAGGAAAATTCGTATTTTCAGCGGTTATACTTCGATTTTTACGAACCGAAGTCACTCCATGCTCAATTATCGACAACTGCATTACTTCTGGGTAGTGGCCAAGACAGGCAGCATCGTGCGGGCCTGCGAGCAACTGAACCTGACTCCACAAACCATCAGCGGTCAGATCTCTCTGTTCGAGCAGACGTATAACCTCAAATTGTTTCGTCGCGTCGGGCGCCAGCTGGAGCTGACGGAAGCCGGACGCCAGACGCTGCCCTACGCCGAGCATATGTTTCAGTTGGGTGGCGAGCTGGAGCTCATGCTGCGGGCCCAGCCCAATGAACAACAGACGCTATTCCGGGTCGGCGTGGCAGATGTGGTGCCCAAGTCCATCGTCTATCGGTTGCTGGCGCCCACCATGGAGCTGAGCGAGCCCCTGCGCATCACCTGCCGCGAAGACAAACTCGAACGACTGCTGGCCGACCTGGCGATCCAACGCCTGGACCTGGTGATTTCCGACAGCCCGATGCCGACTCACCTGGACATCAAGGGCTACAGTCAGAAGCTGGGAGAATGCGGTATCAGTTTCTTCGCCACCGCCGCGCTGGCCGAGCATTACGGGCAGGATTTCCCCCACAGCCTGCACGACGCGCCACTGCTGATTCCCGGCCCGGAAACCGTGGTGCGCAGCCGCCTGCAACGCTGGTTCGCCGAACAGCAGATCCAGCCGCGCATCGTCGGCGAGTTCGACGACAGCGCGCTGATGCAGGCCTTCGGTCAGTCAGGCAGTGGAATCTTCATCGGCCCGAGCGTGATTGCCGATGAGGTCAAACGCCAGTACGGCGTGCGGGAAATCGGCCAGACCGACGCGGTGAGCGAGTCGTTCTATGCCATTTCCGTGGAGCGCAAAGTCAGCCATCCGGGGATTGTCGCCATTGCCGAAGGGGCGCGGCGCGAGCTGTTCAGCACTTAACGGCCTGCGCAAGTGGTGCGAGGCTTAAACGTCATCAACAGCATCGCCAGCAGGATCGACACCAGGATGAATCCGGCCGCCGCGAATCCGACACTGCCCAGGCCCAGGGTGTCGATGACCCGCCCGCCGATCATCGCCCCCAGACCAATCCCCAGGTTGGCACCCGCGATGTTCAGAGAGGCAGCGAAAGCCGGCGCCTCAGGGGCGGCCTTCATCAGGCGCACGTGGCTGACCAGGAACAGGGCAGCCTGGGTCACGCCCCAGATCCCCATCGCCGCAGCCAGGCCCAGCGTTGAATGAATGCTCGGCACCAGCGCCACCATGCCGCCGATCATGAACAGGCAGAACACCATCGACGCGATCAGTGGATGCCGGTCCACCGCACGACCACCCAGCGAGTTGCCCACCAATCCCACGGCACCGAAGCCCATGAGGCACCACCCCACCAGCGTGCCATCGAACCCGGCCAGACGCTCGAGGATATCGGCCAGATAGGTATAGGCGGTGAACATGCCACTGAACACCAGGATCGACAACAGCACGTGTCCCTGCATCAACGGGCTGCGCAGGATCTTGAACTGCGAACGCAAACTCACCTGCTGCAGGTGCAGGGCGGTCTTTGGCAAGTAAATGAACAGCAACAACGCCTTGGCAAACGCAATGACTGCCAGGATCGCAAAAGCGCTGCGCCAGCCGAACGCATCGGAAATCAGCGTGCCCACCGGAATGCCGAACACCGTGGCGCAGACGATGCCGAAGCCGATCCGGGCAATGGCGCGCCCGGCGTACTGTGGCCCGACAATGTCCACCGCCGTTTCACTCGCCAACGCCCAGAACACTGGCAAGCCCAGCGCCGGAATCAACCGGGCAATGGCCATGACCCAGATATCCGGGGCAACGGCCGCCAATGTGTTGGCCAGGCCGAACATCATCAGTACGCTGATGAACAGCCGGCGCCGCTCGAAACGGGCGAACCAGGCCGTCAGGAACGGCCCGAACGCTGCCACCGTAAACGCGAACAATGTCACCAGTAACCCGGCCTGGGGGATGCTGACGTCCAGGTCACGGGCGATGGAAGGCAGCAGGCCGACGATGATGAATTCCGTGGTCAGTACCGTGAAGCCGGCGGCCGACAACAGGAAAATGGGTAACAACATGCATGACTCCAGCAAAACAACGACACCAGCGTGAACCCAAGGGTCCGCTGGAGGAATAGAGAAGTGAGAGGTTCAAAGCCTAACAGAATGTACGTGACAGACAAACGCCGATTAAAACCATAGGTGGCGGATCGTCACAGGTCCGTCAGATTCTTCAGCGGGCTGTGCTAAAGTCCGCGCCCCGCAACTGTTGTACCCGCTTCCGGTCCCGCTCATGTGGCCTGCCCGCTTGTCGCCCTGATCGTCGACCGTTACTCAAAAAAACAAACGGATGGTCGTTATGACTGCTTTATCCCCTTCCCTGTTGCAACGCTTGAAACGCACCAGCCTGGTGACACAGATCATCATCGGTCTGATTGCCGGTATTGCCCTGGCCTGGCTCGCGCCCGATGTGGCGAAGTCCACGGCCTTCATTGGCAAGGTCTTCGTGTCCGCTCTCAAGGCGGTGGCTCCTATCCTGGTGTTCGTGCTGGTCATGGCGTCGATCGCCAACCACAAGCACGGCCAGGAAACCCATATCCGCCCGATCCTGTTCCTGTATCTGCTGGGAACCTTCGCGGCGGCCGTCGTGGCGGTCGTGGCCAGTACGCTGTTTCCGTCCAGCCTGGTGCTGTCCACCCAGGACGTCGCCGTCACCGCTCCTGGCGGCATCGGCGAAGTGCTGCAGAGCCTGCTGCTCAGCGTCGTTGATAACCCGGTTCGGGCGCTGATGGAGGGCAACTTCATCGGTATCCTGGCCTGGGCTATCGGCATGGGCATCGCGATTCGTCATGCAGGCCAGACCACCCGCAACGTGCTGGAAGACCTCTCCAATGGCGTAACGGTAATCGTGCGGCTGGTGATCAGCTTCGCCCCGCTGGGAATCTTCGGCCTGGTGGCCTCGACCCTTGCCACCTCCGGCTTCAGCGCCCTGCTCGGTTACTTGCACCTGCTGACCGTACTGATCGGCTGCATGCTGTTTGTCGCCCTGGTGGTCAACCCGCTCATCGTGTTCTGGAAACTGCGTCGCAATCCCTTCCCGCTGGTGTTCACCTGCCTGCGCGAGAGCGGCATCACCGCGTTTTTCACCCGCAGCTCGGCGGCGAATATCCCGGTGAACCTGGAACTGAGCAAACGCCTGGGCCTGCACGAGGACACCTACTCGGTCTCGATCCCGCTGGGCGCCACCATCAACATGGCCGGCGCCGCCATCACCATTACCGTACTGACCCTGGCGGCCGTAAACACGCTGGGTATCGTGGTGGATGTGCCGACGGCCGTACTGCTGAGCGTCGTCGCGGCCATCTGCGCTTGCGGCGCGTCCGGGGTGGCCGGCGGATCGCTGCTGCTGATTCCCCTGGCGTGCAGCCTGTTCGGCATCCCCAGCGAGATCGCCATGCAGGTCGTGGCCGTGGGCTTCATCATTGGTGTATTGCAAGACTCGGCGGAAACGGCGCTGAACTCGTCCACTGACGTGCTGTTCACGGCAGCGGCATGTCTGGGTGAGGAAGAGAAGCTCGCGCGTACGGCGTAAGCCGCCGTCGGCTGTATCGACCTCATCGCGAGCAGGCTCGCTCCCACATGGGTTTGGAGTGATCTCAGGATTCACATCCACCCTGGATCTGTGTGGGAACGAGCCTGCTCGCGATAGCGGCGGCACATCCAGCAATGATCCAACAGACAAAAAAGCCCGGAACGGCCCACACCGTCCCGGGCTTTTTACATTGGCGGGTTTAGAACGCGCCCATGTAGTCGCGCTTGCCGATTTCCACGCCGTTGTGGCGCAGCAGCGCATAGGTGGTGGTGACATGGAAGAAGAACTGCGGCAGGCCGTAGGTCAGCAGGTAGTTCTGGCCGGTGAAACGCTTTTCCTTGGGCGTGCCCGGACGGGTCACGATCTCGATGTTTTCCTTGCCGTCGATCTGCTCGGGACGAATGCCGTCGATAAAGGCCAGGACCTTGGCGATCAAGGCTTGCAACTCGGCGAAAGTGGTTTCGCTGTCGTCATATTTCGGCACTTCGACTTCGGCCAGCCGCGCGGAAACGCCTTTGGCGAAATCCACGGCGATCTGCACCTGGCGCACCAGCGGGAACATGTCCGGGTATAAGCGAGCTTGCAGGAAGGCATTCGGGTCGATGTTTTTCGCGCTGGCGTGGGCTTCGGCCTTGTTCAGCACATCGCTCAGGGCATTGAGCATCTGCTTGAAAACCGGAATGGAAGCGGCGTACAGGGAAATAGTCATGGCGATCTCATGCAGGTGATAGAAAAGAGGTTCATCGAACGTGGGCGATTATAGACACGGCGTTGAGCGGCTTGTCTTTTATCACGCAAGGATTACGCTAGGCGGCTTCAAAGCATAGGGGACGCGCGATGGGCATCGAAGAACAAGGCCAGGCTGAAGAAGCACGGCTCAACAGCACGGAAATCCGCATCCTGGGATCACTGGTTGAAAAACAGGCGACCAACCCGGAAACCTATCCCCTGACACTCAACGCCCTGGTTCTGGCCTGCAATCAGAAGACCAGCCGCGAACCGGTGATGAACCTGACGCCCGGCCAGGTTGGCCAAAGCCTGCGGGCCCTTGAAGGCCGCGGTTTTACCCGGTTGGTGATGGGCAGCCGCGCCGACCGCTGGGAACACCGGGTCGACAAGGCTCTTGAACTGGTGCCGGCCCAGGTGGTCCTGATGGGGCTACTGTTCCTGCGTGGCCCGCAAACGATCAATGAGCTGCTGACCCGCAGCGGCCGGATGCACGACTTCGAAGACGCCGAACAGGTGCTGCATCAACTGGAACGCCTGATTGCCCGCGGCCTGGCGCTGCTGGTGCCGCGCCAGGCCGGTCAGCGGGAAGACCGCTACGTCCATGCCCTGGGCGATCCGGCGGACATCGAGGCGATCCTCGCTGCTCGACAGCATCCGGTGGAACGCGGCACCGCCAGCGGCGTATCGCTGGAGCGCATCGAAGAGCTCGAAGCCCGCATCGCAGCGCTGGAAGAGCGGCTGGCCCGACTGGAATAGCGCGCCTACACGGCCCGGGCGAAGGCCACGGCTTTCTCGAACTGTTCCAGGCTCGGTCGTACACCGGTGTAGAGCACGAATTGCTCCAGGGCCTGGATCGCGACGACTTCCAGCCCGGTGATGACACGCTTGCCTTCAGCCCGAGCCCGCACGATCAGTGGCGTTTCCGACGGGATCGCCACGACATCGAACACCGTCTGCGCCGCTGCGATGGCGTCCGGCGCGAACGCCAGTTCGCTGGCCTCCGGGCCGCCGGTCATGCCAATGGGCGTGACATTGATCAACATCCGGGGCCGTTGTTCACCCAGTTCGCTTTGCCACTCATAGCCCAGGGACCCGGCCAGGGCGCGACCGGCGGCTTCATTGCGAGCGACAATCAAGCCCTGCCTGTAGCCGCCATCGCGCAGGGCGCTGGCCACAGCCTTGGCCATGCCCCCGCTGCCACGCAGTGCGAAGGTCGAGTCCTTCGGCACGGCATGGGTTTGCAGCAGCTGGGCAATGGCGATGTAGTCGGTGTTATAGGCCTTCAGGTGACCGTCGGTGTTGACGATGGTGTTGATGGACTGGATCGCGGCAGCGGAAGCGTCCAGCTCATCGACCAAGGGAATGCAGGCCTCTTTGAAAGGCATCGACACGCCGCACCCGCGAATGCCCAGCGCGCGGATGCCCCTGACCGCACCGGGCAGGTCCTGGCTGCTGAAAGCCTTGTAATAGAAGTTCAGGCCCAACTGCTCGTACAGGTGATTATGAAAGCGCAGGCCGAAGTTTCCGGGGCGTCCCGACAGGGACATGCATAGCTGGGTGTTTTTGTTGTACTTGAATTGCATGCTGGTTCCTTGCGTTCACTTTCGGACAAACGGATGACCGTCTCGTTGGACCTTACACAATATTTACCCAACGGCGTTGCAGATCCTGAGAAAATCGTTGTCAGAGCAAGTATCCCGGCGACCATCATCGGGTCTGCTACAGACCACAGTTGCCGGGGCCGAAACGAGGAACCGCCATGAATCGTAAACTCCCCATCATCGCCCTGCTCGTGGGGGCACTCGCGGTCACCGGCCAGGCATCCGCCCATGGTCGCGGTGGTTGGGAGGGTCCCGCAGTGTTTGGTGCAATCGTCGGCTCGGCCATTGTCGGCTCGGCGCTCATCAACCGTGACCGGCCGGTTTATGTGCAGCAGCCGGTCTACGTGCAGCCACAACCGGTCTATGTACAACAACCTCCACCGGTTTATTACGCGCCACCGCCGGTGTACATCGAGCGACCTGTCTACTATCGCCCGGCGCCCGTGTATTACGGGCCACCACGGGGCTATTACTATGGCCCGCCCCGTGGTCACTACGGTCGCTGGTAAGCGATCCGTAACAAAAAAACAGCCTGCGGTCAGTGACCGCAGGCTGTTTTTTTATGGGGCGAGCAACCGATATCAGACATGCTCGCTGCTTTTGAGCCTTACCGTGCCATGTTCCGCAGTCGAATGGGCAGGCTCCGCCACCACCGGAATCTCGTTGCCATCGCAGTCATGCAACTTGCCGTCGCTGAAATAGTCCCCTTCGCGCAAAGCCGCCAGGTCCTGGTAGCGCAACACCCGCTCGGTGCCAGCGGCGAAAACTGACTGCTGGTCGGAATTGCCGGCGGTGAGGTGGTTGAATGCCAGGTTCAGTACGATCGCCATGATGGCCGAGGAACTGATCCCTGAATGGAAAATGGTGGCGAACCAGCTCGGGAAGTGATCGTAGAAATTTGGCGCGGCGATAGGAATCATGCCAAAGCCGATGGAGGTGGCGACAATGATCAGGTTGACGTTGTTGCGGTAATCGACCTTCGACAGGGTACGAATGCCACTGGCGGCCACGGTGCCGAACAGCACGATACCGGCACCGCCCAGCACCGAGGTCGGCACTGCAGCGATCACCCGGCCCATGAACGGTAACAGCCCGAGCACCACCAGGAACAGCCCGCCGGTCGCCACCACATAGCGGCTCTTGATCCCGGTGACCGCCACCAGCCCGACGTTCTGGGCAAAGGCGCTTTGGGTGAAGGAGCCGAAAATCGGCGCGATCATGCTCGACAGCATGTCCGCCCGCAGGCCATTGCCCAGGCGCCGGGAATCGACCTTGGTGTCGATGATCTCGCCCACCGCCAGGATATCGGCGGAAGTTTCCACCAAAGTCACCATGATCACGATGCACATCGACAGGATCGCCGCGATGTGGAAGGTCGGCATGCCAAAGTGGAACGGCGTGGGGAAGCCAAACATCGGCCCTTGGTTGACGGCGGAAAAATCAGCCATGCCAAGGAACACCGCTATCACCGTACCAATCACCATGGCCAGCAGGATCGACAACCGGGAAATGGTCGCGCTGCCCATCTTGCTGAGCAACAACACCAGCACCAGCGTGACGGCGGCCAGGCCGATGTTCGCCATGCTGCCGAAATCAGCCGCGTGACTGTTGCCGCCCATCGCCCAGCGTGCCGCAACCGGCATCAATGTCAGGCCGATGGTGGTAATCACGATGCCCGTGACCAGCGGCGGAAAGAACCGGGTGATTCGCGAAAACACCGGGGTAATCAGCAAACCGATCAAGGATGCGGCGATCACTGCGCCCAGGATGGCCTGGAACCCGCCCTCCCCGCCTGTCCCGACGATCGCCACCATGGTCGCGACGCCGGAAAACGATACACCCTGTACCAAGGGTAACTGGCAGCCGAAAAACGGCAGACCCAGGGTCTGCAACAAGGTCGCCAGCCCTCCCGCGAACAATGACGCCGCGATCAACAGGCCGATGTCCGCCGACGACAATCCGGCCGCCTGCCCGATGATCAAAGGCACGGCGACGATGCCACCGTACATGGTCAACACATGTTGCAGGCCATAAGCCATATTCGCGCCGACGCCAAGGTTTTCGTCCTCGGGCCGTGGGAGTGAAACATGGGGCGTTTTCATGGTTCGGGGGTTCCCTGTTTTTTGTTATGGGCACACTGTATTCAAAACTCAGGACAAATGTCCAGATAGTTGTATACAACCTGCAAGCCGCATCACGACCAAAGGGTCATCGCGCCCGCAAAAAACAAACCACTGCGTTTCAGAGAAGCCCCGCCAGTACGGGGCGCAACCGTTCTCGTGGCGGCACGCGCAGCCCGAATTCACTTTCCAGCACATCGATCAGCTCATCGGCATCGGTGATTTCCCGCCGCTCGCTCTCCTGCCCCAACCGATGCAAGGCATAGCTGTTGCCGTTGAGGGTCTTGCGCAGGCCATCACCGGTGCGGGACACCATCAACCGCCCCATGAATGGAGAGTCGGGGTGGCTACTGACATACCAATTGCCCACGATGTAATCGATGTCCTCCTGGCGTTGCAGGTCGAACAGGTACATCGGTCGCCATTCCCCCGCCACGTTGGCCCGCAGGAGGTAGCCGTCTGGATGATCTTCAATACGGTACGGCTCGTGGGGAGTGGCCTGGATGTCGCGACTGTCCAGTAGCAAAGGACCAGTAGGCACCATGCCACCAAAGCCGACGTCAGTGATATAGCGCGCGCCATCCAGCGTCACCAGGCTGAGACGGTGGGTGCGGGCGGGCCAGGCCCCTTCGGGAGCGGTCATCACCACCCGTCCGGTGATGCCGCGGGCATCGAAGCCCAGCGCCTGCAACAACGTCAGGAATAATTGATTGAGTTCGTAACAGTAACCGCCACGTCCTTGATCGAGGATTTTTCGCTCCACCGATTCGAGATCGATAGGCACCGGCTGACGCAGCAGCGTCGAGAGTGTTTCGAAGGGGAATTCGGCCGTGTGGCGCCATTGAAGCTTGCGCAAGGTATCGAGGGTCGGCGCCGGGGGCGCGTCGAAGCCCAGGCGTTTGAGATAACGGCCCGTATCGCTCAGTCGTGGGGTGTCCATGAGGGTGTCCTTTCCTGGTCCAGCGCAGGCCTACAGTAGGCCAGCTGCTGTCGGCAGCAGGTATAAGGCATTGTTCCGGCGACGACAATAACCCGTTCAGCGCCGCTTGCGCGAAGCCAGCCGGATCCAGGTAGGCGCATGATCGCTGGGATGAGGCTGGTTCCTGACCCAGGCGTCCACGCCCGCCTCGCTCAAATAAGGGCTTGCCGCCGGGTTGAGCAACAGGTGATCGATACGCAGCCCCGAATTTTTCTGCCAATGCTGACGGAAATAGTCCCAGAAGGTGTAGATCCGCTCCTGCGGATACAGATGACGCAACGCATCCGTCCATCCCTGATCGAGCAGCCGTTGATAGCACTCGCGGCTTTCGGGCTGCAACAGTGCATCCTTGAGCCAGGAGCGCGGGTTGTAGATGTCCATGTCGGTAGGCACCACGTTGTAATCACCGGCGAGTACCACCGGATGATCGCTGGCCTGCAAGCCCTGGGCGTAGTCGATCAGCCGTTCGAACCATGCCAGCTTGTAGTCGAACTTCGGGCCTGGCTGCGGGTTGCCGTTAGGCAGGTAGAGGCACCCCACCAGGACACCATGCACAGCGGCCTCCAGATAACGGCTGTGACTGTCGTCATCGGCGCCGGGCAGGCCACGACGGCTCTCCAGCGGCTGCGCATCCCGGGCCAGGATCGCAACGCCGTTCCACGACGCCTGGCCATGCCAGATCGATCCGTACCCCACCGACTCCAGCTCCGCCGCCGGGAAATCCTTGTCGGCCGCCTTGAGCTCCTGCAGGCAGACAATCTCAGGGCCCTCCCGCTCCAGCCATTCCAGCAGGTTGGGCAACCGGGCCCGGATGCCGTTGATATTGAAGGTCGCGATCCGCAGGTTTTTCATGGGCCAGAACTCAAAATGTCAGGACACTCATGTGTGACCGATAACAAACCGCAGTGGTTGCAATGGTCTTCAGGGACTCGATGAAGGCCGATCACTGTCCAGCAGGCGCGCGAACGCGGTCTTATCGATTGGGCGGCTGAGGAAATAGCCCTGGACCTCATGGCATTGATCCGATCCCAGCGAACCGAGCTGGGCCAGCGTCTCCACCCCTTCGGCCGTGACGGTGAGGCCCATCGCCTTGCCCAGGTTAATGATCGCCTGCACCACCGCCCGATCGTTGCTGCTGTTGCTCATGGAGGCAATGAAGCGCTTGTCGATCTTGATGCCGTCGAACGGATAGGTACGCAGATAGCCGAGCGACGAATAACCGGTGCCGAAATCGTCCATGTTCAAACGCACGCCCAGCTCCTTCAGGGCGTTCATGACCTGGAGGGCACCGTCCACATCGTTGAGCATCACGTTCTCGGTGATTTCGAGCTCCAGGCGACTGGCCGGGAAATGGGTTTCGATCAGAACCTGGCGCACGTCCTCGACGACGTCGCTGCGCTCGAATTGCGCGGGCGAGAGATTGACCGAGACCATCAGATCCCCCGGCCAGGTCAGCGCGGTTTCGCAAGCCTCGCGCAGCACCCAGCGCGAAAGCGGAACGATGAGGTCGGTTTGTTCGGCCAAGGGAATGAAGGCGTCCGGGCCCAGCAAGCCCTGGGTCGGATGCTGCCAGCGCACCAGCGACTCGACGGCGACGATTTCGCGACCATCGACCTTGTAGCGGGGCTGGAAATGCAGGACGAATTCGTTTTTCTTGAGAGCCTGGCGCAAGTCGCTTTCCAACTGGCGTCGGTGCTGGATCTGATCGTTCATTTGTGGCGCAAAGTAGCACCAGGTTTTCTTGCCCTCGGACTTGGCCTGGTACATGGCAATGTCAGCGCAACGGATCAACTCTCCGGGAATATAGCCCTGGCGACGGCTCACTGCGATGCCGATGCTGGCGCCGATGTGCAGGGCGTGGGTCTCGTAGTGAATCGGTTGCTGCAAGCTGTCGATCAGTCGCTCGCAGAATCGGTCGATCTCGGTGGTGTTTTCCATTCCGCTGAGCACCACGACGAACTCATCGCCTCCCAACCGTGCCACCAGGTCCTGGTCACGGGTGCTGTCGCGCAGCCGTTGCGCCACCTCGAGCAACACCGCATCGCCCGCCGGGTGGCCGAGGGAGTCGTTGATCGGCTTGAAGTTGTCCAGATCCACCACCAGCAGGGTCAAGGGTGCGGCATGCTCCTTGGCGAGCAGCGCATCATCCAGGTACCGCGCCAGTTTGTTGCGGTTCGGCAGCCCGGTCAGCGCATCGTGCAATGACAAATGCTGGACCTGGGCATGAGCCGCTACCTCATCGGTGATGTCGCTGGCAGTGCCGCGATACCCTGCCGTTTCTCCCTTGTCCAGGATCGGTCGCGCCGATACCCGACAAAAGCGCAATTGCCCGGATTGATCGCGGTAGGAACAACGCAGGTTGCTGACGTTATGCTCCTCCGTCAGGTTACCCAGCCACAAGGCGATCGGAGTCGTGTCGCAGAACAGCAGTTGTTCGATGTCTTGCCCCAGCCATTGCCGGTCGGAAAACCCCGTGACCGTATTGAAGCGTCCCGATAAGTAAGTGATGCGACGCTGGCTGTCGATCTCCCAAATCCAATCGGATGCGGCCTCCGCCACGGCGCGAAAACGCTCTTCACTGGCTTCGAGGGCCCGGGTCGACTTTTCCAGGCTGTCATGACTGGCGTCCACATGCCGGGCCGCGCGCATGGCATAGCGGAAAAACCAGGCGGTGAGCAGCGCCAGGATCAACAGCGCCCCACCCAGCGGCGGGATCAGGGACCAGAGCAATTGCCGACCCGGCCGTTCGAGCCGGGACACCAGGCTGTAGCCGGTACTGTCCAGCGGCACCGCCGGCTGGCCTGGCTCAAGAGCCGTGTCCTGTTTGAGATTCAGATCGATGAGGCCATAGCTCTTGCCCAGTTTGCGCAATTTGACGGGGGTCAGTTGATCGACAAAGAGCAGGATCGACGCCCCCCTGGGATCGATCCGTGGACGCTCGTCGTTGGGCACGATCACCGCCGCGGCGACGATCGCTGGCCAGCCTTCGAACAAGGTATAGCGGATCTGGGGCATGGTCAGGTCGGCTTGCCCCTGGAGTTGTTCCACCAGTTCCTTCAATGGCATTTCCATGTAAGCCGACGCGTCGACCTGGAGAGGCTGCCCTCGTATTACGGCGTACTTGGTGCGCTCGCGATCAATGACGAACACGCCTTCGTATTCGTCGTTGGTAAACAGCGTCCTGCCCATGTTCTGGTCGGCGTAGGCCCATTGCACATCCACCTCGCCATTGAGATGTTCATAGGCTGTGGTCCAGAAGGCATAGCTGGTGATGTAGTTTTTGGAAGCAGTGATGCGGTTCTCGACGGCGCGCTCGGTGTAGAAATGTGTTTTGCGCACATCCTCGGTGTCCAGGTCGCCCGCGATCTCGAATAACGCCCCAACCGTCAGCAGCACACCGAGGACAAACAATCCTGCCACCGCCGCCACCAGGCGACGGGTAATAGGGGTATGGCGCGTGACGTTTGAAGGCGTATCGGCAGAAGTGTCCATTCATCTGTTCCTGGGCTTCGACGCTGGCTTGGATGTGCAGTTGACCGTTGCCCGCCGTCGATGACTCCCACGAACTCAACGATCGGAGCGCTCCAGCACATCTCGCCCGTCTTCCGTCGGCCATACCGCCACGCGATTGCGACCGCTGTGCTTGGCCTGGTAAAGGGCGGCATCGGCCCTCTGGATGAAGACCTCGGTGCTGTCGAGGCTACTCGGTACAAAAGCGTAGCAGCCCAGGCTCACCGTCAGGTAACCGGTCGGGGAACCGGCGTGTGTGATGTGTTTTTCGATCAGCCTGCTGCGGATTTGCTCGGCCAGCGTCACGGCGCCCTGCAGGTTGGTATCGGGCAGCAACACCGCGAACTCCTCTCCACCGTAGCGCACCGCCAGGTCTGCCTTGCGATGACAGCAACCCTTGAGCACTTGCGCCACCTCCGCCAGGCAATGATCCCCAGCCACGTGCCCATAGGTATCGTTGTAACGTTTGAAGAAGTCGATATCGAGCAAAATCAGGCTGAGCGAACTGCGTTGGCGGGCGCCCCGGCCGAACTCGATGTCCAGCGCCCGCTCGAACAATCGCCGATTCGCCAGCCCCGTCAGGCTGTCGTGGGTAGCGATCAATCGCAAGGTTTCCTGGGCCTTGCGCAGATCGGCCTCAATCCGCTCGCTGTTACGCACCTGACGTACGAAGACCCAACCGAACAGACAGATGCCGATCACCACCAGGGCCACGATCAGAGTGGATTGAAAGGCCTTGTCATACCAGCCCGCCAGGATCGACTGCTTGGACATCGCCACAGAGACCATCAACGGATAGGCCTGCAAATGTTGATGATCGTATAGCCGGACGACACCGTCGGTGGTGGAGCGGATCATCGCCCGGTGAGGCTCCTTTTCCTGCGGGTCATGCCGAAAAAGACGTTCCTGGGCCAGGAAACGGCCGATCATCGCCTCATCGAATGGCCGACGGGCCAGCAGCGTTCCATCGGACAAGGTGAGGACCATCTCGCCCTTGTCGTCGAGGTTGAAGCTTTTGAAGAATCTGTCGAAGTACGACATCTTGATCCCGGCCATCAGCACGCCTTGGAAGTTGCCGTTCTGATCATTCAGACGCCGGGATATGGGAATGATCCAATCGCCATTTTGCCGGCTGCGGATCGCCGGCCCGATATGGGCGATCAGGGAGGCATTCTGCTGATGGAAAGTGAAGTATTCCCGGTCCGCCACACCGTTGCCCCTCTTCAAATGATCGAAGGAGGTCACGACCCAGTGTCCGTCCTTGTCGAACAGAAACAGGCCATGCAACTGTTCCAGCGATAGCGCGCGCCGGGCGAAGATTTTCTGCAGGCGCGGTTGCGTCGCCGGTCCGAATCCCTCGGCCTGGATCCAGTCCGTCAGGCTGTCCAACACCAGGTCGGCCTGCCGGAACGTATCCTGGGCCTGCTGGGCCATGGCCCAGGTCAGGTTGGCCGAGGCGATGCTCGCCGCTTCGAGGTCGTGCCGACGGGACTGCTCCAGTTGCAGGTACAGCAAACCGCACAGGCACAGGCAGACGGCCACGATAAAGGCCACCGCTGCCTTTAGCAGCGGCAGACGCTTCAGGGCACCGCCAGGGGTATGGAGCGGATCATGGATGGGGATTGGCAAGCGAAGTCCTGGGGAGGGCAAAAACATGAGCAAATCGCTCAAAGCCCCCAATATCCGTGAGCTTAGCCTACCGCTTGTAGGGCGGCAATTTGCCGTCGTGACGGAGGCGATAGATGGCTCGACTGGATCCAAAACGTCGCCCGTGGGAGCGAGCCTGCTCGCGACAGCGGTGGATCAGTTTGCAGAGATGCCGGATGTACCGCCGTCATCGCGAGCAGGCTCGCTCCCACAAGGGGTTAAGGGTGCTTGCGAATCGGGTAGGCACACTGCTCCCACGAGGCAGGGGCTGGCCTGCCTCACGCAATCATGCCGGAGTCACCGCACCGGCGGCACGCGGATTTCCCCTGCCCGACATTGTGTCCTGACGCCCTTGCCGCATGCGCTAAAGCTCAGGTCCTTGTCCATGCACACCCGCACTTCCGACAATTGCGGGCCACTGCAAATAACGGCGATTCCTTTGTCCGGGATACCTGGATTGCTCTGTCGAAACAACCGGGCGATCTCCTCGGCTTCAAAATAATAGGAGGAATTGAGTGGCTGCAACTGCGGTGGAATCTTCACCGCACCGAGTGCCTTGTCGGAGGCTTGCAGATAACCCATCGCGCCCAGACCACTGCACGTACCGTGCTTGGACCATTCATGCTCCAACAGCTTTGGCGTAGGGAACAGTGTCAGTCCCTTTGCCCGCTCGGCGGCCGTCAACGGCACCCTCGGCCCGCAGGATTGCGGCCATCCCCCCTTGGCATATTGCGGCCAGAGGCCGTGGAGCACGAAGCCGTAGCCTTTGCCGGAGCATTGCGTATCGTTTTGGTGAGTCAGGCAGAAGGTCGGTGACCAGGACAATGACAGGACGTAGTAATCGAATACGCCCGCGACGGATTCCGCCCGTGCGTTGCGCGACTCACGGGCATTGCCCGTACCGATGAAACCTGATGTGAGGGCAAGCAGCACAACAATCATTAAACGGTGTTTCATTGACCCATTCCTTGGGCTGTATTGGAAATAACCATGACGACGTTCCGGGCGGTGATTGTTCCAGGGCTGTGTTTCAACCCCATGAAGGGACGTGTTATTTACAGGTAAACCTCGCCTGGGGCTATCCAAATTGCGTTACGCGCCATAACGTAGTTCGTCCTTGGCCCTGAGGCACCCCAACGCCCATGAATAAACTGCCTAACCCCGTCGATGCTCCCTCGGCTATCAGTCTGCGCGAAGCCTTCTGGTTCTGGCTCAAGCTGGGCTTTATCAGTTTTGGTGGGCCGGCGGGGCAGATTTCGATCATGCACCAGGAGCTGGTGGAGCGGCGGCGCTGGATTTCCGAGCGGCGTTTCCTGCATGCCCTGAATTACTGCATGCTGCTGCCGGGACCCGAGGCGCAACAGTTGGCGACCTATTTGGGTTGGCTGATGCACCGCGGCTGGGGTGGGGTCATCGCCGGGGCGTTGTTCGTTTTGCCTTCGCTGTTCATCCTCATCACCTTGTCCTGGCTGTATGTCGCCTTTGGCGAAGTCCCGGTGGTGGCGGGAATCTTCTACGGCATCAAGCCGGCCGTGACGGCGATCGTGGTGCATGCCGCCCACCGCATAGGCTCCCGCGCGCTCAAGAACAATTGGCTGTGGGCAATCGCCGCGGCGTCGTTTACCGCCATATTCGCGTTCAATCTGCCCTTCCCACTGATTGTTCTGAGTGCTGCTGTGATCGGCTACCTGGGCGGTCGCTGGGTCCCGGAAGAATTCAGCCTGGGCGGTCACGACACGAGCCATCGCTCCTATGGCCCGGCCTTGATCGACGACGACACTCCGACCCCGGACCATGCACGGTTCAGCGCCCTCAGGCTCATCCGCCTGGCGGTCATCGGCGCCCTGCTGTGGGCGTTACCGATGGGCCTGCTGACCGTGGTGTTCGGCTGGGAAGGCACGTTTACACAAATGGCCTGGTTCTTCACCAAGGCCGCGCTGCTGACCTTCGGCGGCGCCTATGCGGTTTTGCCCTATGTGTATCAGGGTGCTGTCGCACACTTCGGCTGGCTGACGCCGACCCAGATGATCGACGGCCTGGCGCTCGGGGAAACCACGCCCGGTCCCTTGATCATGGTGGTGGCGTTCGTCGGTTTCGTCGGTGGCTACGTGATGCAGGTGTTTGGCCCCGAGCAGGCGTTCCTCGCCGGCGCCGTCGCGGCCACCCTGGTGACCTGGTTCACTTTCCTGCCTTCCTTCTTGTTCATCCTGGCCGGCGGTCCGCTCGTGGAATCGACCCACAACGCGTTGAAATTCACCGCACCGCTGACGGCCATTACCGCGGCCGTGGTCGGCGTCATTCTCAACCTCGCCTGTTTCTTCGGTTATCACGTGCTGTGGCCCAATGGGTTCTCGGGGGCGCTGGATTGGCCATCGGCAGTCATCGCCCTGGCGGCGGCCGTCGCCCTGTTTCACTACAAGCGTGGGGTGTTTCAGGTGTTGGTGGCGTGCGGGTTGGCCGGCTTGGCGGTGCATTTGTTGCGCTAGGCCCTGCAGACGAGCTGGGGGCCGCCGCCAATAAAATTGAACACCCTATCCTACCTGCGACCTAATCAGGTTCATGGCCCTGCCACGCCCTCGCGCACAACGGCCAGGGCCCGAACCAGAACAGCAATGGCGCAACCGGATGAGCACACCGCTGCGCACGGTGCCATTGCCTGGCGCAGGTGAACGACCCATGGATTCAAACGCTCTTCCATTCTTTACCGACACCCATCTGTTGGGTATTTCCATCGCCAACTGGCTGCTCGCACTCGGCGTGATGACGGTGAGTTTCATCATCGCCAGGGCGAGTGTCGCCTTCTTGTTCAGAAACGTGCAGACCCGGGCGCAGAAGCCTGACGCCCATGTCAGCCACATTGCCGTCGAGGTGCTGTCGAGCACCAGCAATACCTTGTTGCTGCTGGCTTCGATCCTCATTGGCGTCGGCGTCCTCGACCTGCCGGAGCGTTGGCTGGGCCGGGTCAGCAGCCTTTGGTTCGTGGTGGCGGCCCTGCAATTAGGATTGTGGGCGAACCGGGCCATTGCGCTCACTCTGCTGCACTATTTCGCCCGCCACAGCCACAGCGAAATTCATCAGAAAAGTGCCTTGGCAACCTTGAGCCTGTGGGGTGCGAAAGTGTTTCTCTGGGCCGTGGTGCTGCTGGCCATGCTCTCCAACCTGGGCGTTAACATCACCGCGTTCGTCGCCAGCCTCGGGGTCGGCGGTATCGCAGTGGCCCTTGCCGTGCAGAACATCCTCGGCGACCTGTTCGCCTCGCTGTCGATTGCCGTGGATAAACCGTTCGAAGTCGGCGATTTCATCGTCGTCGGCACCCTGGCCGGCACCGTCGAGCATGTTGGCCTCAAAACCACACGAATCCGCAGCCTGAGCGGCGAGCAGATCGTGATGGCCAACGCGCAGATGATCAATGTCACCATCCAGAACTACAAACGGCTCCAGGAACGACGCATCGTCTTCGAATTCGCCCTGCCCCACGATTGCTCCCTCGACCAGATCAAGCAAGTGCCAGGCATCGTGGAACGCATCATCAAGGCCCAGGAAAAAACCCGCTTCGACCGCTCTCACTTCCGCGGTTTTGGCGAGAGTGCGCTGGAATTCGAAACGGTGTACATCGTGCTGGACCCCAGCTACAACGTCTACATGGACGTCCAGCAGGCAATCAACCTGGGCATGATGGAAGCCTTCGCCAAGATCGGCGTACGGTTTGCGCTGCCGGCGCGGACGGTGCATGTGGCTTCGTTGCCGGAGGTGTCCGAGCGACTGCCTGGGAAAAATACCGACAGGACATCCATGCGAGCTGAACCTTCCTACCGGGCACAACATTAATCGTGTCGGGCTCCCCATGATCCAGCGCAACACGAGTTCAATCACTCATCAGCTAAGTTCACCCCATCACCACGAAAGGGAATCGACATGAGCAAGGCAGACGAGCTAGCAGCCAAACTGAGGCAGACCCAGAGAACCCGCGCCGACACCGACACCTGCGCCGACCTGGCCATCGAGCACTGGCCCGCCCAGGTCTATGAGCTGTATCGCCAGATCGAGACCTGGCTGGCGCCGGTCTGCGAGGCCGGGCTGCATATCCGGCGCAACCCCACCCATGTGTTCGAAAGTCATCCCAACGGTTCGACCTACAACTACGCCATCGACCAACTGGTGATGGAGGGCAACCATCGTCGTATCGAACTGGACCCGATCGCGCGCTTTTCCAGCCGAGGCGAAGGTTGTATCGAAGTGCATATGAAGGGACAGGCTCGCTGCATCCTGAGAACCATCGGCGAGCATGGCGAATCGCTGTGGCACGTCCAGATGACTCAACCGGCCGGACAACCACGCCCCGAACCCTTGAAGCTGGATGAAGACGCCCTGCTCGCGTTGGTAGAGGAAGGCTTGGGGCTTTAAGGCACAAGGCGATCCGTCGAGGCCGCCTGCGTGGCGCCGACCACCGAATCGAGCGGTTGCTCCATCTCTGGCGGCCTCAGATTCAATGCCCTGCGCCCCACCAGCAGGTTCAAGGCATTGTCGATTTCATCGGCAGCGCCTTGTGCGTGCTGGGCATGGGCCCAGCCCCAGTAGCGATCAGACATCAAACCGCCAATCGCTTCGGCGCACAATTTATCGCTGCCAACGCCCAATTTTCCGGCAGCGGCGATAACGGCCATGAGGGCTTGTTCCAGCTGGACAATACGTTCGGTAGACACAACTGACAGCCTGAAGGTAAGAAGCTTGAGCTTAGCAAGATATCAATAGGCCACCAACCATAGGCGCTCAACGGTCGCTTCTGGTGGCTTTCAGGGTGAGTTATGTCGCACGGCCCAGGTCGTGATCGCCAGGTGGTTTGATGCCCGACTGGTTGTCTGCGACAACTCAATGCATTTGCGCGCCAGGATCATTGTCGGGTCAACCAGAGCGACAGTGTGACCGTTGATGTCGAACGCCTCGCAATGTTCGAGCACCAGGGGCAGCTCCGTACACCCCAGAATCAACACCGCGGCCCCCAACTCGCATAAATGCTCGGCCGCCAGCAACAACTGCTCCTTGCAAAGTCCTTGGGTGAAACCGGCCTTGATACCCCGCGGCCCGTAGA
Organism: Pseudomonas sp. AF32; assembly: GCF_022342325.2. Classification (NCBI taxonomy): domain Bacteria; kingdom Pseudomonadati; phylum Pseudomonadota; class Gammaproteobacteria; order Pseudomonadales; family Pseudomonadaceae; genus Pseudomonas; species Pseudomonas sp. AF32. Next base: position 112,307 of record NZ_RQJK02000006.1, read on the forward strand.
TGGCGTCCATGACCATGGCTTGATAATCGATACCTGGCGTCAGGATCTGCAACCCGGCGCGGCGGGCCGCACGGTGATAAACCTGGCTTTGCACGGTGCCTGAGGTCGCCAGCAGCCCGATGACCTGGCCGGGACCGTACTGATGCGCGATCCACGCCACCGTCTCGTCGAGCATATGCACGATAGGCACGTTCAGGTGCGCCTGGATCCGCTCGACGAAAGCGTGGGCGGTGTTGCAGGGGATTGCGATGGTATTGGCGCCTGCGCTTTCGAGACGCTTGCAGATGGCGTACATCGCCATCGTGGGATCGGTTTCATTCTCCAATAGGTTGGCCGTTCGATCGGGTATTTGCGGGTTCTGCTCGACCACGATCCTGATGTGTTCCTGATCCCTTTGCGCCGGGGTATTGGCGACCACCTTGGCCATGAAGTCCACCGTGGCGGCGGGCCCCACACCGCCCACGACGCCCAGCTTGAATGGGGAGCTCAATGGCTCCCGGTCCTCGGTCGCAAAATCGGCATAGATTTCATTGATGTCCAGCACCGGCACACCACGTCGCTGCAGCTCCAGGCACACCAGCGACAGCTCGGTCATGCCGGGCAGGATCAGCGTCGCGCCCTGCTCCTGAAGTGAAAGACAAGCCTGGTAGACCGCCTCCAGCGGAGCGTCTTCCAGGTGTCCGTCCTTGATGCCATTGACGCCGTACATGGCTTCCATCAATGCCGATTGCGCCTCGGTATCGGGGTAGATGATCCTGAAATCATCGGCGAAATAGCGTTCGAACAACCCGCTATGACGCACGAAGTCCGCCGCGATGACGCCCAGCGTCGCCCGGGACTGGACAACATCACTGACGTGCCGGCTCAAGGCGGCCATCATGTCCAACACGGGAATGCCCAGCGCATCCTCGATTTCGCCCCGAAAGGTATGGCTGGCGAAGCACGGGAGCATCACCGCATCGAAGCCGTTCGCCTCGAATGATTTGCATACCTCAAAGACATAGAACTTGCGCGACGTCATGCTCGCACCGGTATCCAGGGGCAGCAGGACATCCTTGAACGGGTGCTGCTCGACCAGAAAGTGATACCGGTCCTGGTCCTCTATCACGGCCCGGGACTTGAGTAACTTGTAGAACAGATCGCCGCCGGCCAGTGAACCCAGCCCCCCGACAATCCCGAGCTTGCGCGCTACAGAAACCTTGCGGGCAGACTTGCCTCTCATCTTCATGGTGCGCTCCTCAAGCAACCGGGACCGGCTCGGATCGAGCCCGCACGGGAGACCGGGTGCCCGCTTCCTCGATAGGCTCTTCGTGAGGTTCGGACTGGGCGACCACAGCCGTGGCGATACTGTTACCCACCACATTGGTGGCCGTGCGCGCCATGTCCAGGAACTGATCAATACCAATGATCAACAGCAACCCCGCCTCGGGCAGATGGAACATCGGCAGCGTGGCCGCCACCACCACGACCGATGCCCGCGCCACACCGGCCATGCCTTTACTGGTGATCATGAGCGTCAGAAGAATCAGCATTTGCTGGGTGAAACTCAGATCAATGTTGTAGGCCTGGGCGATGAACAGAATGGCGAACGCCTGGTACATCATCGAACCGTCCAGGTTGAATGAATAACCCAGGGGCAGTACGAAACTGGACACCCGTTTAGGCGCGCCGAACTTCTCCAGCGCTTCGATGGTTTTCGGATAGGCCGATTCGCTGCTGGCGGTCGAAAACGCCAGGAGGATCGGCTCGCGGATGAGCTTGCCAAGTTGCAAGACCGAACGTCCGAGGAACAGATACCCGGCACCGAACAACAGCGCCCAGAGGATCAGGATCCCCAGGTAGAACTCGGCGATCAGTTTGCCGTAGTCGACCAGCAAGCCGAGCCCCTGGGTGGTGATAGCGGAGGCTATGGCGGCGAAAACCCCGACCGGAGCGAAAGCCATCACGTAGTCGGTGATCCTGAACATCACCTTCGCCAACTCGTCGACGGCGTCCGTGATCCGGGTGTAGCCCGCCCGTTTCACACCGGCCAGGGCAAAACCGAAAAACAACGAGAACACCACAATCTGCAGGATCTCGTTGTTGGCCATGGCTTCGGCAATGCTGCGGGGAAAGACATGGCCGATAAAGGCCTTGAGGCTGAAATCACCGGTGTTGACCGGTATCGCCGCCGCTGCCTGTTGCGCAACGTCCAGGTTCAGTCCGGCGCCAGGTTGAAACAGATTCACCAGCCCCATCCCAATCAACAGCGACACGACTGAGGCCGTCACGAACCACGCCATCGCCCGCGCACCAATACGCCCCACGGAGCGGGAGTTGCTCATGCTGGCGATTCCACCCACCAGCGTCGCAAACACCAGTGGCGCAATGATCATCTTGATCATGCGCAGGAAGATGTCAGTGACCATCGAGAAGTAGCCGGCAATCTCCTTGGCCTGTTGCTCGCTCCCTGCGAAATGGTGACACGCCCAACCCACGAGCACGCCCAAAGCGATGCCCATTGCAATACGACGCGGGAGCTTGTTCTTTTTCACGGTGCAGTCCTCAAGTAGTTCTTGGATTTTTTTACTTGGCAGGAGTCAAGTGCAGTGACCGGCCTCGATCAGCGTCGGTACTACGAAATGATTTTAAGGAGCGCCTCGCAGCGGCATGATGAGTAATCCGTCCAGCGCCATGCACTTTTGGAATAATTTCGGGAAAACCGCCATGGAACAGGCCATTACGGCCTAAGATGGCGCATTCACAACAGGAGATCCGACATGCAACTCAAATGGCTGGATGATCTTCTGGCGATCGCCGAATGGAAAAACTTCTCCCGGGCGGCCGAAGTCCGTTGCGTGACCCAATCGGCCCTGTCACGGCGTATCCGCTCCCTCGAGGAATGGGTGGGGGTCAAGCTGGTGGATCGCGGTACCTACCCCGTCCAGCTCACGGCGGCGGGCATTACCTTTTGCAATGAAAGTCGGGACGCGCTGGCAGGATTACTGAGAGTGCGCTCGACGCTACGCGACGTTGAGCGGATGCCGGGACGCTCGATTCAGATCACCGCGGGCCACAGCCTGTCGATGACCTTCCTGCCGAAATGGCTCTCCCAGTTCCAGCAACACAGCGAGCAATTCAACGCCAGGGTGGTCGCGGCCAATATCCACGATGCCGTGATTGCCCTGGAAGAAGGCAGTTGCGACCTGATGATGGTCTACCATCATCCGCTCGCGCCTATCCTGCTGGACGCCGACCGATTCGGCAGCCTGACCCTCGGCTACGACGCGTTCATTCCCTTGTGCGCCCCCAACGCCAAGGGCGAGCCGCTGTTCCGCCTGGCCGGCCGCTCCGGTAAACCCGTCCCGTACCTGGCCTACACCGCTACGACGTTTCTCGGTCGCGTCGCCGACATCGTGATCAGGAACGGCTCGACCCCGGCCGCGCTGGAACGCTGCTATGAAGCGGACATGGCCATGCTGCTGATGCGCATGGCCATCGAGGGCTACGGCGTGGCGTGGTTGCCGCAAAGCGCTGTGATGGACGAACTGACACGCGGGCTGCTGGTCAGGGCTGGGGGCGAGGAATGGAGTACGCGACTGGAGATACGTTCGTACTGCGCGATAGCCAATCGCAATCCGACAATGCGTAAGTTGTGGAAGACGTTGGAGGGGGCTTCGTTGAGTGCGCCAGGCCATCTTCAGGACTTGTCGCGGTAATACTCCGCCATATAGTCCACGAACACGCGAACCTTGGCCGGCAGGTTCCGGGCATGAGGATACAGCGCATAGTAATGCCTCGACCCCAGGGTGTAGTCGGGCAGGATCCGGACGAGTCTTCCCACCAACAGGTCATCCTGCACCGTCGCCAGGGTAAACGCGGCAATGCCCCCGCCCGCCAAAGCGCAGGCGTGCAAGGCCGTGATGGTGTCGGTGTTGAATGAACTGGCGCAATCCCAGGCCATCGACTCTCCTTCCTCACTGACCATCGTCCACTGGGTGGCCGATGCGTAAGTCAGGAGCCGATGCTCGTTGAGTTCAGCGATCTTTCGAGGCAGACCGTGTTTGAGCACATAGGCCGGTGCAGCGACCAACACCATCGGTGACACACTGAGCAAACGGGCCACCAGGCTGCTGTCGGCCAACGGCCCGCAGATCCGTAGAGCCACATCAACCCCCTCCGCCACCAGGTCTACAAGCGGGTCCGAGCAGGACAGGTCAACCTGGATGTCCGGATAACGCTGCTGGAAAGCCGGCAACCAGCGGGCCAGCTCCAGCGTGCCGATCACCAGCGGAGCGCTGATGCGAAGCAGTCCTGAAGGACGCTCCTGCTCCTGTATGGCAGCGCGGGACGCGGCCTCGACCCGGTCCAGGATATCCACGCATGCGGTGTAGTACCGTTCCCCGGCAGCGGTAAGACTCATGCGCCGGGTATTGCGGTTGATCAGACGCACGCCCAGCGCGGATTCCAATTGCTGCAACTGGCGCGACACCGAGGAATGCGTGGTGTCCAACCGCTGGGCCGCCGCGGAAAACCCCTGGGCCTCCACAATGCAGCGGAAAACACGCATGGCGAGCATCTGGTTCATGGTTTTCAGCGCACCGGGAGCTGGAGGATCTGAGCGGTGGTCATGACATCACCGAATGTGTCTTCGACTTCAGCCAGTGCGGCCTTGTGCAAGGCATCCTTGTCAATGACATCGCCATTGGCCCGGGTAATGGCGCGGGTGGCCGATGCATCGGAAGCGACCAGCACGTTGAAATCCTGAGGCGCCGCATCGCGAGCGGCCCCCGCTACACAGGCGTGGGTCATGAGGCCCGAGATGATCAGGTTTCTAATGCCGGCGTGCTTCAAACGCTTGTCCAGATCGGTGCTGCCAAAGACGCTGACAGTGGTTTTCTGCAACACCCCATCCTTGGCTCGGGGTTGCATGTCCGGGTGGAACTTCACGGTTTCGCCGTCCACGGCAAACACCGCCGAACCTGCGGGCGCGATGTGCTGGATGTGATAGACCGGCATTTTGTGTTCATCGGCGAATTCGATCAGCTCACGGGCCTTGCCCAGCGCCGCGGCGCCATCAGGAATCGGCATCTTACCGGTGAAGTATTCGTTCTGAAAATCGATGACCAGTAACGCGGTTTTACCGGCGGGCAACTGGCTGACCGGCGCCGCACCCGACATGGCTCGGAGGGTGGGGTGGACTTCAGCCAGCGCACCGGCGCTGGCGATAATCCCGGAAAATACACAGGCGCAGAGGAGACGGCGGGTGAAACGTTGCATGGGGAATTCCTTCTGAATAGGTGAGTGAAGGAATGCTAGGGAGTTGGTTTGTGGGTGAACACAGCGTGGAAGGAACATAACTTGTTTGATATTCGCACAAACAAATAGGGTCAAAAGTCTTCAATAAGTCTGCGGCTTGATTGCCCGTCCACCAACGACCACCCGTTTACCAACCCTCTCCGCCACCTCCAACGCCTGCCCATCCCGCTGCTTTCCCTGCCGCGCCAAGCCCACCAGCCGAGGAATCAAATCCCCCTCCGGCAGGTGCTGCCAGAAGCGTCCGGGCATGTGCTGGCGCAGCGCCTGGGGATTGAGCCTCGCCGGGTTGAAGGTGTGCCGATAATAGGTGCGCCACAACTCGGCGCCCGGGTCTTCGGCGTGGCGCGCCCATTGTTGCCACTGCTCAGGACAACGGCGCCGGTAGTCCAGCGTCTGGCCGTCGAAGCGGATGCCATCGCGTGGCGTTGCGATCAGCCAGCGCTGCTTGCCCAGTCGCTCGGCAAAATGGCCGCTCGCGCTTTCGAGGATGTCATGGGCCGGCTCATGAAAGGACACCAGGTCCAGCTGCAATTGCTCAGCCACGTCCTGCGGCAAGGGTATGAAGCGTACGAAGGCATGCAGGTGATGAGCCTCGCGACTGACCTGCCTGATCCGCCTTTGCAGTTCGCTGCCCAGGCGGTCGCCGGCGAGCATGGCCGTGCGGTCGCCATGGGCGACACGCCAAAGCACTTCGTACAGCAAATTCCAGCGTTGCTCGCCCCGGTAACGACCGGCCTGTTCGAGCTGGCTCAACAAGGCCGCAGGCACTCGCGTGCGCAACGGTCCGGGGCTCGAAGGCAGCGGCGTCGGCACGGCCAGCAGATCGGTGATGGAGCCTTGTGCCCAGCTTACTTCAGCGGGATCGATCCCATGGCCGAGCAGCGTCCGCGCCTGGTCGCGCCAGGTGCAGAAATTGTCATCGCAATCCAGCGCGATCATGCCCACAACCCCATCTGCACCGGTCGCTGCGGCTCACGCAAACGCGCTCGCAGCAGGCCGCTGCGCATGCTTGCTTCGGCGGGCCGGTAGTCGCTGGTGACAATGAACGGCCGCGCCTTTTCCAGTACGCAACGCAGTTGAACCAAGTCGTCATAGCGGACCCGTCTTTCTCGGCGAAGGGCCACCAATCGTTGCACACTGCGCAGGCCGATACCCGGAATTCGCGCCAACAGGGCTGGCTCGGCACGATTGACGTCCAGCGGGAAGACCTCGCGGTTGGCCAGCGCCCAGGCCAGCTTGGGGTCGATGTCCAGGTCCAGATTGCCGGCATCCCTCAGCAGTTCGCCGGCCTTGTAGCCATAACCGCGCATCAGGAAATCAGCCTGATAAAGCCTATGTTCACGCAGCAACGGAGGTGCGGCCAGAGGCACACTCGTCGGGCTGTCGGGGATCGGGCTGAACGCCGAATAGTAGACCCGACGCAAGCCGTAGCTCTGGTAGAGCGACTCGGCATCGCTCAGGATGGCGCGGTCGTCAATGGCATCGGCTCCGACAATCACTTGAGTACTCTGCCCGGCCGGGGCAAATCGGGGCGCCCGTGGCTCGTCGGCTACGACCTGATGTCCCAAATGGATGATGCCCATGGCCTGCCGGATCGTCTTCGATTGCTTTTCAGGCGCCAGGCGCTTGAGACTCACCTCGGACGACAATTCGATGTTCACGCTCAAGCGATCGGCCAGCCGCCCCGCCTCTTCGATCAACAGCGGATCGGCGTCGGGGATGGTCTTGAGATGGATATAACCTCGAAACTGGTGCTCTTCACGCAACAAGCGCGCCACACGCACCAACTGCTCCATGGTGTAGTCGGCCGAACGGATGATGCCGGAACTCAGGAACAGGCCACTGATACAGTTGCGCCGGTAGAAGTCCAGGGTCAGACGCACCACCTCCTCTGGCGAAAATCGCGCCCTGGGCACATTGCTGGAACGGCGGTTGACGCAATACTGGCAGTCGTACAGGCAGAAATTGGTCAGCAGCACTTTCAGCAAGGAGACGCAGCGCCCATCGGGCGTGTAGCTGTGACAAATGCCCATCCCGTCCGTAGCGCCCAGCCCAGCCCGGCCTCGCGAACTGCGCTTGGGGGCACCGCTGCTGGCGCAGGAGGCATCATATTTGGCAGCATCAGCCAGAATGCCGAGCTTGGCGATCAGTTGCATGGGGAAACCTCGATACTGGATATAAACACAGTATTGAGCACCGCTCCGCAATGCAAGCGCCATCGGTCAACTCAGCGCTCTGGTGGGTTTTTGGGCCCTGCTTCCGGATGGGTTATAATCCGCTCATCCATGCGATTTGAGGTCCAGCCCCATGGGCGATATCAGCCTTGAAACCAAGAAGGCCTACGCGGCCAGAACCCGCAGGTCCAACTACGCGGCCAGCCTGCGCCTGGAAGGCTTCAAAGTGACCTTCACCGAAGGCGAGTACAAGATGCCAACCCGTGAAGAAGTCCTGAAGACCTTCACCAAAACCCGCACCTGATGCCTGACAAATATGGAGTCGGCGAAGACGCCTACTGCTACCCCGGCTCCACTGTCCTGCGCAACAAACTCGAGATCCGCGACGAAACCACCCTGAGCGAAGCCGAACAACAACTCACGGCCATCGCCGCGGACAATGTCGAATTCAACCCGCCCCCTTACGATCTCGCTTATCTTCAAAACATCCATCGACGGCTGTTCGCGGACTTGTACGAATGGGCCGGGGAGTTACGGACCGTTGGGATGGCCAAGCAGGACACGCGCTCCTATCAACCTGCCTTCATGGAGCAGGAGGCCAGCAAGATATTCAAGAGAATGGCCACGGCAAATTGGTTCGAAGGCATGAACCGGGCGGATCTGATCGTCGCCGTCGCCGATGCCTATTCCGATATCAATGTTATCCACCCCTTCCGCGAAGGCAACGGTCGCAGCCAGCGCATCCTCTTTGAACACCTGATCATGAACGCCGGATTTGAAATCAGTTGGTGGAACATTGGGAAGGACGAATGGCTCATTGCAAATATCGCAGCCTACAACTGCGTGCTCGAGCCGATGGAAAAGGTATTCAAAAAGTGCATCGGTCATGAAATCGTATGAATCGCAATCACCTGCCCCCCTTCAGCAGCTCTCTCAACGCAGAACAGAGCCATTGGCCCCCCTGCGTGCGGAGCCGGAATGACTCGTTGAAAAAATAATGATTTTGGATCCAGATTGGCGCACGCTACGCCGCATCGCCCCCCCTCAACCTTACCCGTTAGAACACCGGCATGAATACGATAAGAGCATTCTCACCCAACAAAAAAGGTCGGGACTTCGTGGTGGGTGACATTCACGGACACTTCAAACTTCTAAGATCGCTTTTGGAGCATTCAAAGTTCGACGTTGAACTGGACCGAATTTTCTCAGTCGGCGACCTGATTGATCGTGGCCCTGACTCTCTGGAGGCGATCAGTTGGCTCTCCCAACCTTGGTTTTACGCCGTACGCGGCAATCATGAACAGATGCTCATTGACTGCGTGTCGGGAAACGGAGACATCGCCAGGCATACCCGAAATGGTGGCGCTTGGCTCTATCAGCAGACAACTGCGGTCCAATATGAACTATCCAAAATTCTCCAAGCGCTTCCGCTGATTATTGAAGTCGATTTATTGGACGGAAGGAAAATTGGCCTTGTGCACGCCGAAGCTGCCGATGACAACTGGCAAACGGCCAAAGACGCTCTATCCGGACACTTTGGAGATGACCGTCGCCGACAGGCTTTGAAAACAGCCTTGTATGCCCGTGGGAGAATCGAGCAGCAAAATCATGATCCGATCAGGGGGATTAACCAGCTATACGTAGGGCATTCAACGGTATCGAACGTTACCCGTCTGGGCAACGTCGTATATACAGACACCGGTTGCTCCTTTCACGATGGCGCATTAAGTCTCATAGAAGTTAACGCCGAAACCGTAACCCAGATATCTATGAGGCAGGAATAAAGGAAGAGGACCCAGCCCTAAAATGGCTACGCAAATGCTTTGTTGAGGCCATTCAGTCCAGGCATGCATGCCTCAATGGCCAAAAATCAGCCTGGGAGGGGTGGGCCTTTTAGCTCGACCTGATTGCCATCGGGGTCGAAGCAATAAATTGATGGTCCATTACCCTCAGCGCCGTATCGAGTGACCGCCTTATCAGCCTTGATTCCAGCCGCATGCAAGAAACCGAGAATGCGGTCTTCATCGAACGGGGCAATTCGCAGACAGAAGTGATCAACGTTCCGGTGTTGGGGGTCTGCAAGACCGCCACCTTGAAGGCCCAGCACGCCTCGTGCATCTACCAAATCAATCATCGATGCGCCAGCGCCCAGATGGATCATGCCGAGGTCGTCCCGACGCTTTTTAATCTGGCACCCCAACATTTGGATATAAAAGTTCAGGCTCGCTTGCATGTCCTGGACACGCAAGACGATATGATCCAAATGCTTTATTTCAAACGGAAGCATAGTCCCACCCTCCTTTGGAGCGTTGGCCCTCCGAGAGGCCAAGCCTCAGGTTCAGTCGCTCGACTCGGAAGCGGGCGAGCGCCCCGTCCTTCATAGTGACGGCCCACCGGAAACCACGGTCATCACCTCGTCGATGTCAGCACCGTCATCAGCCGAGCGACCGTACTACTTCAAGACAGCTTTGCGGGTTACGAAGTCCAGTGCCTTCATATCATAGACTTTGGGATAAGGGCCGATGCCCGTTTCCTCTGTCGGCTGGCCACCACTTACGACCTGCGAGGCTGACTCGTTCGAGCAACTGCGACATCGTCAGCTGATACACTTGAATCAGTTTTTCTTTTCTTGCTCGGTAAGTGCGCGTCCATACGACGTTGCGAGAATCGGGTGGGCTGACTGAGGTAGACCGCAAGGGCAGCAGCAAATAGACCTTTAACTTTCATATTCGAGTTCTCCAACAGTTTCGTCCATCCATGCGGTGCAGCAGCGCCCCCCCTGGTGCCCATTACTGAGGCCGTCCCCGGTGTCTGCTCCATGCCAGCTCACGGTCGAAGGGCTGGCTTTCCTGATAAACTGTCTTCCCGTCCGTAAACCCAGTAAAGCCCGTGAACATTAGTCCATCCCGTTCTGAACTATCTCGCCGCTTCAGTGTGGCCCCGATGATGGATTGGACCGACGCCCACTGTCGCTTCTTCCTACGCATCCTGTCCAAAAACGCCCTGCTCTACACCGAAATGGTTACCACCGGTGCGCTGCTTAACGGCGATCACGAGCGTTTTCTGCGTCACCATGAATCCGAGCACCCGTTAGCGCTTCAGTTGGGTGGCAGTGTCCCCGCCGATCTGGCGGCCTGCGCACGCATGGCCCAGGACCACGGCTATGACGAAGTGAACCTCAACGTCGGCTGCCCCAGCGACCGGGTGCAGAACAACATGATCGGCGCGTGCCTGATGGGACATCCGGGGTTGGTGGCCGATTGCGTGAAGGCGATGCGCGATGCGGTGTCGATTCCGGTGACGGTCAAGCATCGGATCGGGATCAATGGGCGTGACAGCTATGAGCAGTTGTGCGAGTTCGTGGCAACGGTGCGCGACGCCGGCTGCACGAGCTTTACGGTGCATGCCCGGATCGCGATTCTGGAGGGGCTTTCACCGAAGGAGAACCGCGACATCCCGCCTTTGCGGTACGACGTGGTGGCGCGACTGAAGGCGGACTTTCCAGAGTTGGAGATTGTGCTCAATGGCGGCATCAAAACGCTGGAGGCGTGTCATGAGCATTTGCAGACCTTCGACGGTGTGATGCTGGGGCGCGAGGCGTATCACAACCCTTATTTGCTGGCTGAGGTGGACAGCCAGCTGTTCGGCAGCACCGCGCCGATCATCAGCCGCGCCGAGGCGTTGGCGCAGTTGCGGCCCTATATCGCCAATCACTTGTCCTGCGGGGGGGCGATGCATCACATCACCCGCCATGTACTGGGTCTGGGCACCGGTTTTCCGGGCGCACGGCGCTTCCGGCAGCTGCTGTCGGTGGATATCCATAAGACCAAGGATCCGCTGGCGTTGCTGGATCAGGCGGGGCAGTTGCTGGAAGGCCGTTAATACGAGCATCTGAGGAAAATCGTCCCGAAAATTCCCTGAGTTGCAGTTGCATCAATCACCCGGCTCAACGCTTGCCGCAAGATATTGGATCCATTTGCTCGCGCCTGGCTTCGACAGTATGTAAAACTATTGTGCCATCACCGTTCAAGGACGAATATCACCATGCAAGGGCAGCATCCGCTTATTGAAAAGCTTTTTGAATTTGTCCATGCCGAGCGCGATGCGAACCTTCAGCAACTCTTGCAAACCTGGCAGCGCCCGTTACATGAGAAGCTTGGAAAAGGTTTGACCCAAGGCTTCACGCGTCTTGAACAAGCCGACAAATCCACCTGTCTTTGGGCTTACCTGGATAAGAGCGAATCACGCTTTCGTGAAGGGGATATGCTGCGCTTGCACCTGGGTGATCCGTCTACCGGGTTGTTATGCGCCCGGATGACCTTTGAGCGCGAAGAAGAGGGTCGATGGTTACTGAGCGAGAAACGGGCTAATACGGTATGGGATACCTACCAGGACGGACCTTGCTATGCCGATATGGACGCGCTGGACCTGACGCCTCGCTACGAGAAGGCCCTGGAAGATATCGCCGATTCAATCGATACCGACAATCTGATTATCCCGCTGCTCGGCGATGCGCCAGTCATCACCTTCAACGACTCGGATCTGGATTACGCCGAAGATTTCGCCATCAAAAACAAGTGTAACGAGCTTCAAGTCCGGGCGGTTGCCATGGCGTTTGCCACCGAGCAAATTGCTTGCATTCAAGGCCCGCCGGGCACAGGCAAGACACGGGCGCTCGCTCTGATTGCCCAACTACTGGTCGAGCGTCAGGAGCGGGTATTCGTCACCTCTCATACGCACATGGCCATCAACAATGCCCTGGCAAAGATTGCCGAGCGCAAGATACCGACAGTAAAGATTGGCGGCCGTCCTGAGGATGTAAGCAAAAACGTTGATTGGGCAAGAACACCCGCCGACTGGGAAAAGCTTCCCGTGGACGGAAGCGGCTATGTGATCGGCGCAACACCGTTCGCCACTTACAGTCAGCTCGAACATTTCAAATTCGATACCGTGATCTTTGACGAAGCCAGTCAAATCACCCTTCCCCTCGCGCTGATGGCCATGCGCAAAGGCAGACGGTTTATCTTCATTGGAGACCAGAAACAACTGCCACCGGTGCTGTTGTCCCAGTCGATCCTCTCGGGCGAATCGATGTCGATCTTCGGCCGCCTCACTTCGCAGACAGCCGACCATACGGTCATGCTGGAAGAGACCTATCGGATGAACCAGTGGCTGACCGAATGGCCGAGCCACAGTTACTACAAAGGCAAGTTACGTGCAGCAGGCCCTAATAAAGAGCGACGCTTCAACTGTGGCGATATCGCTTCTCCGATGGATCGCATATTTGATCCAGACGCAAGCGCCGTATTTATTCCCACCACAGACAGAACGGCAAAAACCCGCAATTATCGGGACGCCCAGCAGGTACTTGAACTCTGCAAAACCGCCCATGCCATGGGCGTCGAGCTGTCGGATATTGGCATCGTCACACCTTACCGGGCTCAGGGCCGGGCGATTCGAACGTTGTTGACTGGTCATTTCGGACGCGAACTCGCCCGTACCATTGTCGCCGATACCGTTGAACGCATGCAGGGGCAGGAACGCGAACTAATCATCGTGTCATTGGCCACCGGCGACGAGGCATTCCTGGGTGCTGTCGCAGAGTTTTTCTTCCAGCCTGAGCGCCTGAATGTGTCCATCACCCGGGCCATGACCAAACTGATCATTATCGGGCCCGAGCTGGCTCAGGGAATTGAATGCAGTAACAGCATCACGCAGCGGTGGGCCGATGAGTATTTGGATCTGATTAGTCGATGCCGCAAGGTGGTACTACCCCTATGACTCTTTTTATCCCTGAATGGCAGCGCAGCACTGGCGCCTATGTTCACGTAAAACGTACGTTGCGCAAACTGGACGATAACCACGTTGTACGCCAGTGCCTCGCTCGAGAAGCCTGGGCACCCGACCTCTTCCTCCAGCACGCGCAACATCAATGGCTGGCCATTGTGTTGTGTGAAATCTCCTTTGAAGCACTGGACCCCGATCAACTGTTCACTACTACCGGACAGCAGTCTTTTGCAGAGCTGGTTTCGCGCCTCGAAGCGACTGAGCCCAACGAGATGCCGACCGGGCAGCGAATCGGCAAACTGATCATCATGTGGAACTGCACGCCCGAACAGACCAAGCGCCTATGGGAACAATACTCAAGGCCTGGTCTCCCGCGGCTCATGTCCAAAAGCACCTTTCTTGAGTGTGGGCATGAACAACTGGTCAAGTTATTCGGCTCGCTGAGCCACGAAGCCAGCGATACGCTCATGGGACATTACTTTCCTGAAGCCGAAATAGCCGGGATCTGCACAACTCGCCGGCATCGCTTGCGAGATAACTCAGCGAAGACCACACGTTATTTCCTCGACAATCAACAAGAATGGGCCAGTAAGTTGGATCTGGAACTGCCTGAGGAGCAAACGCAGACCTTGAATGATTTCTCGGTGCGGCTGGTCAACGGCGTTGCGGGAAGCGGCAAGACGCTGATTGCCGCTAACCGGGCGTTGATCCTGGCGAAGAAATTTCCAGATCAGAAGATACTGATGCTGATCCACAACGTGCCGGTGGTCAAAGACCTCAAACACCGCTTGAAAAAGGCGAGCCCGGAGGGTTTGCCACGCAACCTGACCATCATGACCGCCTTGGCCTGGATACGGCAGCAATGGGTAAACCATTTCGAAGCGCAACCAGAGATGGCATTCCCTAAAACAGTTATCGGCCAAATTACCCATTATCGAACATCTTTTCCGAACTTGAGATCCGCAGATGAGCAACTGCTGGACGAGTTCGATTTCATCAATGAGTCGCTGATTTGCGACGAGCAAGGTTATCTGGATGCCGAACGCGCCGGTCAAGGGTTTGCCTTGCGCAAGGAAGAACGGGTCCAGGTGTGGGCGCTCTACACGCAGGTTACGGATGCGCTGCGCAAGCAAGGCTCTCGCCTATGGAGTTCATTGTCTCGGGATTTGTGTCTGACGAAGCTCGACAAACTCGATAAATATCAGCACATCCTCATAGACGAAGCTCAATTCTTCGCGCCGACCTGGTTCCAACTGGTCAAAAGCACCTTGCTCGACTCCGAGGGCAGCCTGTTTTTATGTGCCGATCCCAACCAGGGCTTTTTGAAAAGCCGCCTCAGTTGGAAGCGTGTAGGCCTGGATGTGGCGGGTAAAACCAAAAAGCTTCATCATTCCTACCGAACTACCCAGGCCATATTGCGGGCAGCAGGTCTTGTTCTGGCCGAATTTACCCAAACCGACCCGGACGACTATCTGCAGCCAGACTTCAATGGCATGGACGAAGGCATCGCCCCGTTGTTGATCCAATCAGACACACCCCAGGATGCAGTTATACAGGCCTGTAACGAAATAACGGACTACTTGCAAACTGAGCAGATCAATCTTTCGAACATGCTTGTTCTGTATGGCCGGGATACCAATAAGAAGCTGCTGTTCAAAGCGCTGAGCGATCGATTCGGCCCGCGTAAAGTCTGGGATCTCAACAGTATGGAGTCTGTCCATGTGGACGCAGATAATCTGCGAGTTTCCACCCTGGACACCGCTACCGGGCTTGAAGCCAGCGTGGTGTTGCTGTTGGGCCTGGAGAAGCTGATTAAAGAGACGGCCCAGGCGGGCTTGCTGTCTGCCCAGGAGCGCGAACAGAACTCACGCAAACTCTATATGGCAATGACAAGAGCGGGTCAGCGATTGATCCTGATCTCGACGACGCGGCTGCCAAAAAGCATCGCCAGCCTGTTCCAGAACACACAACAAGCATGACCGTCAGGCGATCGTGTTGAACCTGCAGACGGTTTTGGCATCGTATCTACCGGTACTTGCCCCGCCCTTTCAAACAGCCGTTTTCAGGTTGTTGCCACCGGGGCTTTCGATACTCCTTCATGCCCTTGAGTGGCTGCCGGCCCTCGGGTAATGTCAACAGACCCATAGGACAGAGCACGCTCATGACTTCCAAGCTGGAACAACTCAAGCAATTCACTACCGTCGTGGCCGATACCGGCGATTTCGAAGCTATTGCACGTATCAAGCCCGTGGACGCCACCACCAACCCTTCCCTTCTGCTCAAGGCTTCGGCGATGCACGGTTATGCCGAGCTATTGAACGCCTGTGTGGCGGACTGCAAGGGTGATGTCGGCCTGGCCAGCGATCGTTTTGGCGTGGCGGTTGGCAAAGAGATCCTGAAAGTGATTCCTGGACGTATTTCCACTGAGGTGGATGCACGCCTGTCGTTCGATACCGATGCCATGTTGAAACGCGCCCATCGGTTGGTCGATCTGTATGAAAAGGCCGGCGTTGGCCGTGATCGCGTGCTGATCAAGATCGCCTCCACCTGGGAAGGCATCCGCGCGGCCGAACAGCTGGAGCGGGAAGGCATCCAGTGCAACCTGACCCTGCTGTTTTCCTTCGCCCAGGCCGCTGCCTGCGCCGATGCCGGGGTGTTCCTGATTTCGCCGTTCGTGGGTCGCATCTACGACTGGTACAAGAAGGCCAATGGCAACGACTACACCGGCGCCGATGACCCTGGCGTGCAGTCGGTAACCCGCATCTACAACTACTACAAAGCCAATGACTACAAGACCGTGGTCATGGGCGCCAGCTTCCGCAACCTCAACCAGATCGAGCAGCTGGCCGGTTGCGATCGCTTGACCGTCAGCCCGGAATTGCTGGAGAAGCTGGCCGCCGACGAGGGCAAGCTGGAGCGCAAACTGGCGCCAGGACAAACCGGCGAAGCGCGCTTGAGCCTCAACGAAGCGCAGTTCCGTTGGCTGTCCAACGAAGACGCCATGGCGACCGAGAAACTGGCTGAAGGCATCCGCCAGTTTGCCCGGGACCAGGAGAAGCTGGAGGCGTTGCTGCAAGCCAAGCTTTGAGCTGATCCGGCGGTATGCAAAAGGGGCGAATCCTGAGGGATTCGCCCCTTTTGCTTTTTGTTGGAGCGGGCCTGCCCGCGAAAAGGCCAGCACTCCAACATTGACGATTGAGGATCGTCAGCCTCCAGGTCGCTCCAGCGCATTCACCAGATCATGGAAAGCTTCACGATTGGACTCGTTCAGCCCCATCAGGATCTTGTGGGCTTCGAGCACCTTGATCCGCACCTCTTCCTCGGATTGGTCCTGATCTGGCAGATCGTCCAGGCACTCGGGGCATGGTATTGGGTCGCCGACGATGTTGAACACCTGATCGAAGCCCATCGACTGCAGCAGGCGGGTAATGTCGCTGTGGGTGGTGACGACGGTCGGCAGCAGGCCGACCTTTTGCCGCGACAGGATCGACAATTTCGCCAGCAGGCCGAGGGTGGTGCTGTCGATACTGCGGGTTTCGGTCAGGTCGATCACGATGGCATTGAAGTTCAATGCAGTGAAGATCCGCTCAATAGTCGCATCCAGCGCCGAACACAGGGTCAGGCGCACTTCACCGACGAACTTCAGGACAAATGTGCCGTCCTGCTCGGCGAACTGGATTCTACCGGTACTCATCAAAGGTTCCTGCTCAACACTAACAGGGCGATATCATCCGGCATCTCCCCTAGCGTAGCTAATCCAAACACTTGCCGCAGACCTTCCAGGCTGCCGCCCGCAGCACTTACCCGCTCGGGCAAGGCTGCTTCTTTCTCTTTGAGTGTAGGCTCAGACAAAAGGTCCAGAATGCCATCAGACATCAGCGTCAAGCTGAATACAGGTGGCAACTCCAGTACGTGATCCTCGTAGGTCGCCTCGTTGAACAGGCCTACCGGCAAACCACGCCCTTCCAGATAACGAACACTGTCGGGGGTGTACAACACAGGCAACGGCAGATGGCCGCCGATGCTATAAGTCAACAAACCCGTTTCCTCGTCGATGACTCCACCGACCATGGTGACATGTTTACCCAGCTTACAGCTGATCAGGCCCCGGTTGATATGCCCCAGGACCTCCGACGGCTTGAACTCCGGCAGCGTGCCATTGCGCTTGGACTCGAACAGCAGGCGCGTGGTCATGAACTTCAACAGCACCGTCACGAACGCCGACGAGGCGCCATGGCCGGAGACATCCGCCAGGTAGAACGCCACTCGTCGCTCATCGACGCGGAAATAATCCACGAAATCGCCCGACAGGTATAACGACGGGATGATTTGATGGGCGAAACGGAAGTCGTCCACGGCCCAGGGACTGACCGGCAACATGTTCATCTGCACCTGCCGCCCGGCGTTCTGGTCCTCCTGCAGCAGGTTCAGGCTGGCTTCCAGCTCACGGTTGGCGGTTTCCAGTTTCTCGCGGTAGCGCTGGTTTTCCACCAACAGGCGCGAACGGTCCAGGGCCCGGCGCACGGAATGTTCGAGCACAGCCAGGTCTTCGAGGGGCTTGATCAGGTAATCCGCCGCGCCCAGGCGCAAGGCCTCGACCGCGTCGTTCATCACGCCCGCACCCGAGACCACGATGACCGGTGTCTGCGAGGAAATCTCGGTAACCTGACGAATGAGTTCGAGTCCGCCCATCTGCGGCATGCGTAGATCGCAGATGACCAGGTCGGGCTTGTCTTGCTCGAACACCTGGAGACCCTGTTGGCCGTTACTGGCCTGCAGGACGCTGAAACCACTGTCTTCCAAGTAGGCAGCGAGGCTGGCTCGCACCACTTCGTCATCATCGATTATCAGCAGCGTGGCACTGGTTTTTGGCATGTGGGCAAACGGCGCCAGAATTGGGTTGGCGTAGCAGGCTGGGCTGTCGGGCCGGGCACACACTACTGGATTCGCTTTCTAGCCTCTCCGTCGTACAGGTTTCAGGCCTTCGCCCTACACACCATTACATCAGAGGTGCCCTTCTAAGGCGCAGACGGTACTCCCATCCGCGGGGCGTTTCAAGCTCATGCAGATCGCCGCTCGCCCTCTTTATTTGTCAAAGTACAGAGAGTTATAAGAACCGAGCGAAGCGTAACTCAATGGAAGGACAAATCCCCGAAAACACGGAGGGCGACCCGTCAAGCCGCCCCTCCAACAGCATCGAAGATCAGAAATCGTCTTCGACCTGGCCGTCCTTGACCTTGAATTCGCGGTTTTGCAGGAAAGCGTTGCGGATGAACACGTATTTGTCGCCGCTCACCAGTTTTTCGGCCGACAACAGGCTCGCGCGGGTGTCGACAATGTTCAGGCCGAAAATCGAATTACGCACCGATACGTTATCGATATAGGGATACGGGGTGGTGTAGCTGTCCACGAACCTGGCCGGCGCATCACGCAAGGTGCTGGGGCCCAGCAGCGGCAGCATCACGTATGGACCGCTGCCAACGCCCCAGTAGCCCAGGGTCTGGCCGAAGTCTTCGTCATTGCGCTGCAGGCCCATCTTGGTGCCCACGTCGAAGAAGCCCAACAGGCCGAAGGTGGTGTTGAAGATCAATCGGGCAGTGTCGACTCCGGCGGCGGCCGGCTTGCCTTGCAGCACATCGTTGGCCAGGTTGCCCACGTCACCGATGTTGCGGAACATGTTATGGATGCCATCTTCCAGGAATTGCGGCGTCACGTATTGATACCCCTGCGCCAGCGGCTTGAGCGCATAGGTGTCGACGGTGTCGTTGAAGGTGAAGATCGGACGGTTGATGCTTTCCCAAGGGTCGTCTTCCGTAGCGGCCTGGGAGGCGAACGGTACCAGCAGGACACTCGCGGAAAGACACAGCTGAGCTAGGCGATGGCTCCAGCGCATAGGGGAAAACTCCTTGGATGATTCAGGCTAGGGCGCCAAGCCCAGGCGGTGAGGCCGCTAGTATAAAGCGGAACGTGCCGATAGGCAGCATAGGAAAAAGAACTTGCCCGTAGGACATTCCCTTCATCAAACCCGTTCATTTCACTGTCACCGGACTGTCATGGAGGCCCGGTAGGCTTCCGGTTATTTCAAGGACGTTCCCATGCCTCGCGCCGAAGCTCTGCCCCTCCCCGTCCTCGACCTCACCGCCGTATTGTTTGGCCTGAGCGGGTGTCTGGTGGATTTCGGGGCACGCGCTCGTCAGGCAGGAGCAACGCCGGCCGAGCACGCGCAACCGACACCCGGTGCGCTCGAAAGCCTGCATCGCTTGCAGCTCCAGGGGATCCCCTGCGCCTGGCTCGATGAACTGCCCCCCACCGTCAGTCATGGCCTGGCGGCTTCGTTGCCGGCATGGATCAAGCCTCCGCAACTTCCTGCAACAAATAATCCGTGGCCAGCCCCTCACGCCTGCTGGCAAGCATTGATGGCACTGAATGTCCAGCAATTGGACGGATGCGTACTGGTCAGCGGTGAACCCAGATTATTGCAGTCGGGGCTCAACGCCGGCTTGTGGACCATCGGACTCGCCTCCTGCGGCTCGCTGTGCGGCCTGGCGCCCGGCGAATGGCAGGCCCTGAGCGAGCAACAACGGGAAGCCAGGCGAGCCAAGGCAACGGTTCAGATGTTCAGCCTGGGTGTGCATTCGGTGATCGACCATCTGGGAGAACTCGACACCTGCCTGGCCGATATCTGCCAGCGTCGACTCAAAGGCGAGAAGCCCTGACCCGGATCATGCAGCAGGCGTGAGGGTGGATTACTCTTAAGGCAAGCCACGGACTTTTGACGCACCGTCGCGGTCCATGGCTGTGCCGATCAATAAGGAGTACGCCATGCCTGGCCGCGAAGACTTGCAAGAAAAGCTCAACAAACTGCGCGTTCAATTGGATCAGGACCCGCCGCTTTCTGAACCGGACCGCGAGCACCTGCAACAGCTGATGAGCCAGATCGAGGCCGAAATTGCGCTGGAAAACACCCTTCAGGACACCAGCCTGGTCGACGGCGTGAATCTGGCCGTGGAACGATTCGAAATCAGTCACCCTGCCGTTGCCGGGACGCTGCGCAATATCATGTTGACGCTGGGCAATATGGGAATCTGATCAGTTTCGCCAGCGGGACACGAACCTGCGGTGACCTCTTGTGGGAGCGAGCCTGCTCGCGATTGCGGCCTCACATTCAACATCGAGGCAAGCTGACGCGGCGCTTTCGCGAGCAGGCTCGCTCCCACAGAATGCTTATTGACGAACCAGGCGATGGTTCGGCAACTGCACCGTTTCTGTGCTGCGATATGGATTGATGTCCAGCCCACCCCGGCGTACATACCGCGCATACACCGTCAATTTCTCCGGCTTGAGCAAGCGCTGCAGGTCGAGAAAGATCCGCTCAACGCATTGCTCATGGAAATCCGAATGTTGGCGGAAGCTGACGATGTAGGCCAACAAGCTGGCGTGATCCAGGGCCGCGCCGCGATATTCCACCGCCACACTGCCCCAATCCGGCTGACGGGTGACTGGGCAGTTGGATTTGAGCAAGTGGCTGTGCAGGCTTTCCTCGACGATGCGCGACGCGTCGCAACGCAGCAATTCCGGACGTGGATGCGCGTAAGAATCGACGCTGATGTCCAGGTCATCGATGCACGTGCCGGGCAGTGCCACGACACCTTCGCTTTCCACGTCCTTGAGGCTGCGAATTCGCACCCCCACCGGCTTGCCGGCCGCCGCCGACAGGTCCTGGCGCAAGGTCGCTTCCAGGCTCGCGTTATCGGCGAACGGAGTCTGGTTCAAGGAATTGAGGTACAGCTTGAAGGACTTGGACTCGATGATGTTGGGAGAGTCCGCCGGGATCGCGAACTCACCGATCGCCACCACCGGCTTGCCGGAGGGCAATAACCACGACAGTTCGAAACAGTTCCAGAAATCCACGCCCTTGTACGGCAGGGTTTCGGCGGTCAGGCCCAGCTCTGCCCATTTCGCGGTGCGTGGAATCGGGAACAACAGTGACGGCGTGTACGTGGCGATGTATTCGCTGGACTTGCCCAGCGGCGAGTGTTCGGCTGCGGGATGCATGACGGAAACCTGACTGAAGAATCAGCGGATTCTATCAGCCTTTACCGCAGCCTTTGAGTGCTTACTGTCTGACAGTCAGGTCCCCTTTCATTCCAGCCTGGTAATGGCCGGGGATATTGCAGGCAAACTCCAGGCGGGTGGCCTGGCTGAACGTCCATGTCAGCTCAGCCGTCTTGCCCGGCTCCACCAACACGCTGTTGGGGTCATCGTGGCGCATACCGGCCTGATCGTGTCCCATCGAGCCGTGACTCATTGAGCCGGGATTCATTGAGCTGTGATCCATGGCCGGCGCCATCGCAGTGGGCGTCAATTGCCCGCTTTGTTGCATCTTCAGCATTTCTTGCTGGTGCTCGGCGTGCATCGCCGCATCGCCCAGATTGAATTCATGCAACAACTGTCCTTTATTGATCAGGACGAACCGCACGGTTTCGCCAGCCTTGATGTCGAGTTCGCGGGGGTTGAAGGTCATGTCCCCCATGACCACCTCGATGCTGCGGCTCGCCTCGGCAGCCGATGCCGGCCGGCCAAACTCAAAATGTCGGCCCGGCGACGCCCACGACGACGCACTGAAGGCCAGCGCACAAGCAGCCAGGATCAAACGTTTCCCCATCAACATGTCCATACTCCAATCGGATAAGGTTCAGCCTGTGGGAAACTCTATCCTTACAGCGCTGCCAGTCGGCTGACAGCTCGATTACAACTTTGTCAGCTTGCGTCGCGACGGTACCTGCTGCGGTATAAAGCTGCGTCCAACAATGCCCGGGGCTGTGCATGAAACTGCTGATCGTCGAAGACCAAACGAAAACCGGTCAATACCTGCGCCAGGGCCTGAGCGAAGCCGGGTTCAATGCTGACCTGGTGGCCGATGGCATCACGGGCCAGCAACTGGCCCTGAGCGGCGATTACGCCCTGTTGATTCTCGATGTGATGCTGCCCGGCCGCGACGGCTGGCAGATTTTGCAGGCGGTCCGCGGCGCCGGGCTGGATACCCCCGTGCTGTTTCTCACGGCACGGGACGCGGTTCAGGACCGGGTGCATGGCCTGGAACTGGGCGCCGACGACTACCTGGTCAAGCCCTTCGCTTTTTCCGAATTGCTGGCGCGCGTGCGAAGCCTGTTGCGCCGGGGCAGTTCGACGCCTCTGGAAACCAGCCTGCAACTGGCGGATCTGCGTCTGGACCTGATTCGTCGCCGCGTCGAACGCAGTGGCCGGCGCATCGACCTTACCGCCAAGGAGTTCGCCTTGCTGGAAATGCTCCTGCGTCGACAGGGCGAAGTGCTGCCCAAGTCGCTGATCGCTTCCCAGGTCTGGGACATGAACTTCGACAGTGATACCAACGTCATCGAGGTCGCGATCCGGCGACTGAGGATCAAGATTGACGACGATTTTCCCAGCAAGCTCATTCACACCGTGCGCGGCATGGGCTATGTCCTTGAAGAGCGCAGCCTGTGAAAACCCGGTGGTCACTGAGCAGTCGCCTGGCGCTGTTGTTTGCCGCGTGTACCGCCGTGGTCTCGTTGTTTGCCGGAGTGCTGTTCAGCCGCGGCAGCGAGGCGCACTTCATCGAGCTGGATCAACAGCTGCTGGAAAGCAGGCTGATCGGTCTGCGCCGAGCCGTACAAGGCCTCGACGCCGATCAGCTGCGCAGGCGCCTGGAGGATGAACTGAGTCGCCAGTCCGATCTGGCGTTGCGTATCAAGGACAGCAACGGCGTACGCTGGTATGACAGTTCGATCCGGATTCCGGCGCAACTACCGGAAAGCCCCGGCCTGTCGACCCTCAGCGACGCAGACAGCGATTATCGGGTACTCACTGCACCGCTCGATCCCGGTCGTCCAGGCTCGCCGCAACTGACGCTGCTGCTGGACATCACGCATCATCAGCACTTCCTGCAGCGCATGCAGCGCATGATCTGGCTGACTGTCGGACTTTCCGCCCTGGCCACCGCCCTGCTCGGAGCCTGGGCCGCACGACGCGCCCTGCGACCTTTACGCCGCATGGGGGCAATCGCCGGTAATGTCTCGGCCCGCTCCCTCAACGCCCGCCTGCCCCAGGAACAAATGCCTGCCGAACTGGCCGAACTGGCCCACAGCATCAACGCCATGCTTGCACGCCTCGACGACGCCTTTCAGCGGCTCTCGGCATTCTCCGCCGACATCGCCCATGAACTGCGCACGCCGCTGTCGAACCTGCTGACCCATACCCAGGTCACCCTCACCCGCGAACGCTCCCTGGAGGATTACCGCGAGGCGCTGCACAGCAA
Source organism: Pseudomonas sp. AF32 (assembly GCF_022342325.2). Classification (NCBI taxonomy): domain Bacteria; kingdom Pseudomonadati; phylum Pseudomonadota; class Gammaproteobacteria; order Pseudomonadales; family Pseudomonadaceae; genus Pseudomonas; species Pseudomonas sp. AF32. The sequence goes on from NZ_RQJK02000006.1 coordinate 135,884, forward strand.
CCTTGAAGAATTGCAATGGATGGCGCAAATGGTCAACGACATGCTATTCCTGGCCAAGGCCGACCACGGCCTGCTGGCGCCCCACCGCGAGCGATTGGCCCTGGCAGAGGAAATCGATGTGCTGCTGGAATTCTTCGCGCCCTTGGCCGAGGACGTCGATGTCCGGTTGAACCGAGCAGGCGATGGCCGTGTCGAGGGAGACCGCAGCATGCTGCGCCGGGCCTTTTCCAACCTCCTGGATAATGCCTTGCGCTTCACCCCCGCCGATGGCGAAGTGCGGATACGGATCATCGACAGCCCGCATGTCCTGAAGATCCATGTGGAGAACAGCGGCGACGGCATCCCAGCGGACTTGCTGCCGCGCCTGTTCGATCGTTTCTACCGCGCCGACCCGGCCCGCCGGGAAGGCAGCAGTGAACACGCTGGACTGGGCCTGGCCATTACCCGCTCGATCATTCGTGCCCATGGCGGGGACATCCATTGTGAATCGGTCGATGGCTGGACGCGGTTCATGATTGAATTGCCAAAGGCTGACTGAGCCCCTACGAAGCTGTGGCGAGGGGATTCATTCCTTCGCCACAGAGGGCTTCGTCGGCGTCAGGAATATCGCAACGCCTGCGCCGGCTCGGTCTTCGCCGCACGCCAGGCCGGGTAAATCGTGGCCAGGAAACTCAAGATGAAACCTGCCGCACAGATCAACACCACGTCGCCACGCTGAAGCTCCGACGGCAGGTTGCTGACGAAGTAAACGTCGGAACTGAAGATGTGCTGACCACTGACGCGCTCCAGCCAACCCACCAGCTCACTGACATTCAACGCCGCGATCACCCCCAGTACGCCGCCGATCACCGTGCCGACGATACCGATCACCGTGCCCTGGACCATGAAGATCGCCATGATCTGTCGTGGCGTGGCACCGATGGTTCGCAGGATCGCGATGTCCGCGCCCTTTTCGTTCACCACCATGATCAGGGTCGCGATGATGTTGAACGCCGCTACCGCGACGATCATCAGCAACAGCAGTCCGATCATGGTCTTTTCCATTTTCATTGCGCTGAACAGGCTGCCCTGGGTGTGGGTCCAGTCGTCGGCCTTGAACCCGGCGCCCAGACTCGCGGCGATGTCACCGGAAACCTTCGGCGCCGCGTACAGATCCTTCACCGCCAGGCGCACGCTCTGCACCTGGTCCGGCTGCCAGTGCTGCATCTGCGCGGCGTCGGCCAGGTGAATCAGCGCCATGGAGCCATCCAGCTCGGCGCCGACCTTGAACACCCCCACCACGTTCAGTCGCTGCATGCGCGGGGTGATCCCGCCCGGGGCGGTGCTGACTTCCGGCACGATCAGGGTCAGTTTGTCGCCGACGTTCAGGCGGAAGCGTCGGGCGGTGATCTCACCGATCACCACGCCATACTCACCCGGCTTCAGAGCATCGAGACGCCCCTGGACGATATGCTGGGCCACGATGGACACCTTGCCTTCCTGCGCAGGGTCGATACCACTGATCTGGATCGGCTGCATCGAACCTTTATGACTCAACATGCCCTCCATCTCGGTGAACGGCACCGCGGCCGTTACCTCGGGATTTTTCAACGCCGCGGCGGCCACCGGCTGCCAATCGTCAATGGGATTGACGCCGACGATGGTGGCGTGGGGCACCATGCCCAGAATGCGCGAGCTCATTTCACGCTGAAAGCCGTTCATCACCGAGAGCACCACGATCATCGCCAGCACACCCAGGGCGAGGCCGATCATCGACGTCATGGAGATGAACGAAACGAAGCGATTGCGGCGCTTGGCACGGGTATAGCGCGTGCCGATAAAGATCGATAACGGTCTGAACATTCGGGGCACCGTAAAAGAATGAATGACCCGGTGCATGCATCCAGCGCCGGGTTCCGGTCGGTCAGATAGGCGTCAGGCAACCTTCCTGCAGATGCAGGACACGATCCATCTGCCGGGCCAGGTTCATGTCGTGGGTGACCACCAGGAAGGCGGTGCGCAACGAGGTACTGAGCTCCAGCATCAGATCCTGAATGCCTTGGGCGGTGTGGGAGTCGAGGTTGCCGGTCGGCTCGTCGAGCATCACCAGCCCTGGCTTGTTGACCAGGGCCCGGGCAATCGCCACCCGCTGGCGCTCGCCGCCGGACAGTTCGGCCGGCTTGTGTTCCAGGCGATGTCCGAGGCCGACCCGCTCCAGCAACGCGGTGGCGCGCTGACGGGCCTCGGGGATCGCGGTGCGACCGATCAACAGCGGCATGCAGACGTTTTCCAGCGCGGTGAATTCAGGCAGCAAGTGGTGGAACTGGTAGACGAAGCCCAGGGAGCGGTTTCGCAGCAAGCCACGGCCCTTCTCGTTCAACGCGGAAAGCTCCTCGCCCGCCAGCCAGACGCTGCCGGCGGTCGGCGTGTCGAGCCCCCCCAGCAAGTTGAGCAAGGTACTCTTGCCCGACCCGGAAGTACCGACAATCGCCACGCGCTCGCCGGGATGCAGCTCCAGTTGCAGGCCCGACAACACCACCACCGACTCCGGCCCTTCCTCGTAGGATTTGCTCAGGTTGCGGCAGCTCAAGATTGCTTTTTCACTCATGCCCGACTCACTCATAACGTAACGCCTCCGCCGGCTGGGTGCGCGCGGCACGCCAGGCTGGATACAGGGTGGCGAGGAAACTCAGGACCAACGCGGCGCCGCACACCATCAACACATCATCGGCCTGCAATTGCGAAGGCAGGTAGTCAATGAAATAGACGTCGGCGTTGAGAAATTTGTGCCCGATCAGACTTTCGAGGGCAGCAATCGCGGCGCTGACATTCAATGCCGCGAACATGCCAACCAGGGCACCGACGAGCGTACCGATCACGCCGATGATCGTGCCCTGGACCATGAAGATCCGCATGATCTGCCCCGGCGTGGCGCCCAATGTGCGCAGGATGGCGATGTCGCCCTTCTTGTCGTTCACCACCATCACCAGGGTGGAAATGATGTTGAACGCCGCAACGGCAACGATCAGCAGCAACAGCAGCCCGATCATGGCCTTTTCCATGCGGATCGCCTGGTACAGGTTGCCGTGGGTACGGGTCCAGTCACGGGCGTAGTAGCGGTCTTCGCCGAGTTGCTGGGCGATGGTCCACGCGACACGCGGCGCCTGGAACAGGTCGTCGAACTTCAATCGCAGGCCCTGGACCTGATCCGGCTTCCAGCGATGCAGACGCGCCAGGTCCTGAAGGTTGGTAACGCCCAGGTAGCCGTCCAGTTCACCGGCGCCGACATGGAAAATGCCGACCACGGTAAAGCGCTTCATGCGCGGGAACATGCCGCCCGGGGTCACGGTGACTTCCGGTGCGACAAAGGTCAGCTTGTCGCCAATGGCTACGCCGAGCTTGGCCGCGGCCTTGTCGCCGATGACGATACCGAAGCCGCCGGGCGCCAGGTCATCGAGCTTCCCCTGTTTCATGAAGTTGTCGATGATCGACACATTCCGTTCGAGCCCGGGGTCGATGCCGTTGAGCAAGACCTTGGACACCTTACCGTCGTTGGTCAGCAGCCCCTGCATCTGGGTGAACGGCGCCACGGCCAACACCTGCGGGTTCCGCTTGACCTTGTCGGCCAGGGTCGGCCAGTCGCTGATGGCTTCGCCGGATTCGAGCGTCGCGTGGGGCACCATGCCGAGCACGCGGGTGCGCATCTCATGGTCGAAGCCGTTCATCACCGACAGCACGACGATCATCACGACCACGCCAAGGGCCAGCCCGATGATGGACGTCAGGGAAATGAACGATACGAAATGATTGCGACGTTTTGCACGGGTATAACGCGTGCCGATAAATACGAAGAGAGGTCTGAACATGTCGGGGCTTGTTCGGAGGGAAAAGAAACGTCCTTGTGGCGGGGGTCACAAACCAGCTTTACACTCAGACCACCGCCGCTACCATGGGTTCGCCATGTCGACATTAGATGAAGAAGATCGCCGCGAATACTACCGTATCGAGGACACGATCGCACTGGAAATTCGGCCCCTGTCCATTCCAGAAGCCGCCGGCCTGGATGTGTTGCAGGATGCGTCTCCATTATTCAACCTGCTCAGCGAACTGCACCTGAGCGAATTCGAGTCGCAACATCTGCTACGCCAGATCAGCGAGCGTGAACGCAGCATCGCGGCTTACCTCAAGGTGATGAACAAGCGCATCGATCTTCTCAGCCAGGTCATTGCCCTGACAGTACTGGGGGAAATCGGCGAACCGCAGCCGGTGATCATTTCCGAAGGCGGCATCGACTTCCAGCACCCCACCCCCATTGCCATCGGCGCGCACCTGTCGATCAAAATGGTGCTGATGCCCCAGGCCCTGGGCCTGTTGCTGCGGGCGCGGGTCACCCATTGCGATCCCAAGGGTGGTGGGTACGACGTCGGCACCGAATTCGAGCGCCCCACCGATGCCCAACGCCAGTTGCTGGCCCGCTACATCCTGCAGAAACAGGCACAAGAACGTCGCCTGGCGCGGGAACTGAACGAATCAGGTACCAATAAGGAACAACCGTGACCCTCATTTATGGCCACCGCGGCGCCAAGGGCGAAGCGCCGGAAAATACCCTGACCGGTTTTCAGGAATGTCTCAAGCACGGCGTGCGCCGTTGCGAACTGGACCTGCATCTGTCCATGGATGGCGAGTTGATGGTCATTCATGACCCGACCCTCAAGCGCACCACGGATCGCCGAGGCAAGGTGGTCGAACATACCGCCGCCGAGCTGGTGACCTACGATGCGCGCAAAGGCGGCCCTGGCTGGATCACACCCTGCACGATCCCGCGCCTGGAAGAGCTGTTCGAGAAATGTGATTTCGAGCATTGGCAACTGGAGGTCAAAAGCGCATCACGCACCCGTGCGGCAGCCACGGTGCTGGGTATTCGTGAAATGGCGCAGCAGTTCGGGCTACTGGACAAGATCACCATCACCTCCAGCTCCCGCGAGGTGCTCAAGGCCGCCCTGGAGCTGACACCGGACATTTCCCGTGGCCTGGTGGCGGAATACGCCTGGCTCGACCCACTGAAAGTCGCGCAGAGCTATGGCTGTGAGATTCTGGCGCTGAACTGGACGCTATGTACGCCGGAACGCCTGATCAAGGCGCAGCGTCAAGGCCTGCATGTCTCGGTGTGGACCGTCAACGAGCCCGCGCTCATGCGCAGGCTCGCCGACTTTGGCGCTGACAGCCTGATTACAGACTTTCCCGGTTTGGCCACTGCCACGCTCGAGAATTGCTGAAATCGGTCTCCCCGGCCGGCTCAGGCCACCGGCCGGAGCCGCTCAAAAAAGCCGGTTGAGCCCGTCGTAGGCCGCTACCCGATAGGCTTCGGCCATGGTCGGGTAGTTGAACGTGGTGTTGACGAAGTACTTCAGCGTGTTCATCTCGCCCGGCTGGTTCATGATGGCCTGGCCAATGTGGACGATCTCCGAAGCCTGGTAGCCGAAGCAGTGCACACCCAGCACTTCCAGCGTCTCGCGGTGGAACAGAATCTTCAGCATGCCTTGGGGCTCACCGGCAATCTGCGCCCGCGCCATGCTCTTGAAGAACGCCTTGCCCACTTCATACGGCACCTTGGCCTGGGTCAGTTCCTGCTCGTTCTTGCCGATCGAGCTGATCTCGGGAATGGTGTAGATCCCGGTCGGCACGTCGTTCACAAAGCGCCAGCTGCCGTTGTCGACGATGCTGCCGGCAGCGGAGCGACCCTGGTCGTGAGCGGCGCTAGCCAGGCTCGGCCAGCCGATCACGTCACCGGCGCCGTAAATGTTCGGCACGCAGGTGCGATAGTTCTCGTCTACTTCGATCTGGCCGCGGCTGTTGACCTTCACGCCGATGTTTTCCAGGCCCAGGGCGTCGGTATTGCCGGTACGACCGTTGCACCAGAGCAAGGCGTCGGCCTTGATCTTCTTGCCGGACTTGAGGTGCAGGATCACGCCGTTGTCCACGCCCTCGACGCGGTCGTACTCTTCGTTGTGGCGCACGGTGATGTTGTTGTTGCTGAAGTGATAGCTCAGGGCCTGGGAGATCTCCGAATCCAGGAAGCTGAGCAACTGGCCGCGGTTGTCCACCAGTTCCACCAGCACACCCAGGCCGCTGAAGATCGAGGCATATTCGCATCCGATCACGCCGGCACCGTAGACAATCAGTTTACGCGGGGTATGGCCCAGGCTCAGGATGGTGTCGCTGTCGTAGATACGCGCATGGTTGAAGTCGATATCGGCCGGGCGATACGGGCGCGAGCCGGTGGCGATGATGATGTGCTTGGCCACCAGTTTTTCCACGACGCCGTTGCCGCATACTACTTCAACGGTCTGCTCGTCAGCGAAGCTGCCGGTGCCGAAGAACACGTCCACGCGGTTGCGGGCGTAGTAGCCCGTACGCGAAGCCACCTGCTTGGAGATGACTTTCTCGGCGCTCTTGAGCACGTCCGGGAAAGAGAACCAGCGCGGTTCGCCAATGGCCCGGAACATCGGGTTGGTGTTGAACTGCATGATCTGCCGGACCGAGTGACGCAAGGCCTTGGACGGGATGGTACCCAGGTGGGTGCAGTTGCCGCCGACCTGGCGACGGCTGTCGACCATTGCCACCTTGCGTCCTGCCTTGGCGGCGTTCATTGCCGCGCCTTCTCCCGCCGGGCCGGAACCCAGTACCACCACGTCGTAGTTGTAGACAGCCATGCGTACTCCTCAGAACAGGCCGCGGTACCCGGTATGGTACCGACGGCTAAATCACGTCGGGTTGCGACATGAAGGAACAATTTTGAGCCGGTTCACGGATCCGGCCGCAGTCTATAGAAGCTTCAACGCCGCGCACATTACCCCTTGGTCGCGTCGTAGGCTAGTTTTGCCTGCGCTATTTCGCCACACCTACCCTTTCGCCAAGCTGTCATCATTGGGGTTTTCCGCTGCTGATCCGTTCAAACGCATCATTGGTGCGCGTGACAAAACGCTCGCCGTCACGCATCACGAAAAATACCCCGATGCCATGCTTCTGGGCATAGTCCCAACCCCGTTCGGGACCGAGAACAAGCAACAGCGTCGATAGTCCATCGGCCATCAACGCCGAAGGATGAATCACCGTGACTGACGCCAGCTTATGCAGGACCGGAGCACCGGTACGCGCATCGAAGGTGTGGGAGTACCGCACTCCGTCCCGCTCGAAGTATCGGCGGTAGTCGCCGGAAGTTGAAACCCCGTAGCCATCCACCGCTATCACACGCTCTGCCACTTGTCGGTCATCACGGGGTTCTTCCAGGGCCACTCGCCAGGCTGAGCCGTCAGGCTTGCGTCCGACGGCCTTCAGCTCGCCAGTGGCCTCAGCCAGGTAACTGTCGATGCCCAACGCCTGGAGCCTGGCGGCGATCCGGTCGACGGCGTAGCCGGCGGCGATGCTGTTGAAGTCGACTTCCACTGCCGCGTCCTTGCACAGCCGGTCGCCGTCAATGCGCAAATGAGCGTGGCCGACGCGCTGCCGTGCCGACGCCAGCGCTGCTGCGCTCGGCACGTTCTCCTCCCGGGACTGCGGACCGAAGCCCCACAGATTCAGCAAGGGCTTCACCGTCAGATCGAAGGCGCCATCGCTCTGCAAGGACAATTGCTCGCCCACCCGGACCAGTTCAAGGACCGGGCCAGGCATAACCTGGCATGCACCTGCCGGCAGCGCATTGAAACGCTCGATGTCCGAATCGCTTCGATAGGTCGAGAACTGCCTGTCCACTTCGGCAAGAATGTTTTCCACCTCGGCTTGTACCGCTTTCGGACGCGGCGTGGCGGAATGCCTGACGTACTGAATGGAATAACGGCTGCCCATGGTCGGGCCATCGAAACGTTCGAGGGTGTCGCCATTGCCGCAGCCGGACAACACGCCGACCAGCATCACAAGCAGCCCCCATCGTCCAGTTAACAAATCTTCATCCCCCCTCAAAACAACGCCGGCCATTATGGGTGTCAGAGCGACCCTGCGTGAACCTGTGGGAGCGAGCCTGCTCGCGATAGCGGCAGATCAATCAGCGTCGATGGTGGCTGAGATACCGCCATCGCGAGCAGGCTCGCTCCCACATCAGGGTGCAGCGCTTCCACATAAGATTTACAGAGTGAGTACCCTAGATGTCCTCCAACACGAGCAATGGCAAGGCGATCTTTCGCGTTGTCAGCGGCAACTTCCTGGAGATGTTCGATTTCATGGTCTACGGCTTTTATGCGACGGCCATCGCCAAGACGTTCTTTCCCACCGACAGCGCCTTCGCCTCGCTGATGCTGTCCCTGGCCACCTTTGGTGCCGGGTTCCTGATGCGCCCCCTGGGGGCGATCTTTCTGGGCGCTTACATTGACCGCCACGGCCGTCGCAAGGGCCTGATCATCACGTTGGCAATGATGGCCGCCGGCGCCCTGCTGATCGCCTGCGTGCCGGGCTATGCCACCCTGGGGGTGATGTCGCCACTGCTGGTGCTGCTGGGTCGCTTGCTGCAAGGCTTCTCCGCCGGTGTCGAGCTGGGCGGCGTCTCGGTGTACCTGGCGGAAATTTCCACGCCGGGCCGTAAGGGCTTCTTCGTCAGTTGGCAGTCCGCCAGCCAGCAGGCTGCCGTGGTATTCGCCGGGCTGCTGGGGGTTGGCCTCAATCATTGGCTGAGCCCACAGGAAATGGGCGAATGGGGCTGGCGCGTGCCTTTCCTGGTCGGCTGCATGATCGTGCCGGCCATCTTCATGATCCGTCGCTCCCTGGAGGAGACGCCTGAGTTCCAAGCAAGAAAACACCGCCCTACTCTGTCTGAGATCATTCGCTCCATCGGTCAGAACTTCGGCATTGTCTTGGCCGGCATGGCGTTGGTAGTGATGACTACCGTTTCGTTCTACCTGATCACGGCTTATACGCCGACCTTCGGCAAGGCCGAGCTGAACCTGTCGGACCTGGATGCGTTGTTGGTGACGGTGTGCATTGGCCTGTCGAATTTTTTCTGGCTGCCGGTGATGGGCGCGTTTTCCGACAGGATCGGGCGCAAACCCCTGCTGCTGGGTGCGACTGTCCTCGCAATCCTGACGGCGTATCCAGCGCTGTCGTGGCTGGTGACGAACCCCAGCTTCAGTCATCTACTGATTGTGGAGTTGTGGTTGTCGTTCCTGTATGGATCGTACAACGGCGCCATGGTCGTGGCCTTGACGGAAATCATGCCGGTCGAAGTGCGTACCACCGGCTTTTCCCTGGCCTACAGCCTGGCGACGGCGACCTTCGGTGGGTTTACTCCGGCGGCCTGCACTTATCTGATCCATGTGCTGGATAACAAGGCCGCGCCGGGGATCTGGCTCAGCGGAGCAGCGGTGCTGGGGTTGATTGCGACCCTGGTGCTGTTCAAGGGTAACCGGCATGCATTGCGCACTGCACAGGCTTCGGTGGCCGGCGGCGCCTGACAGATCGCGATCGCGAACAGGCTCGCCCCCCCCACACTGGACCGCATAAAATCCAGACATGAAAACGCCCCGACAAGTCGGGGCGTTTTCATGAGCAGCTAAGGCTTAGCGTGGAAACGCTGGCGGGTTCACACCGGCCATGTCTTCCATGACGCGAACCACCTGGCAGCTGTAACCGAACTCGTTGTCGTACCACACGTACAGGACAACGCGGTTGTCGTTGCAGATGGTGGCTTCAGCGTCGACTACACCGGCATGGCGCGAGCCGACGAAGTCGGTGGACACCACTTCCTGCGAGTTAACGAAGTCGATCTGCTTGTGCAGTTCTGAGTGCAGCGCCACGTAGCGCAGGTACTCGTTCATCTCTTCGCGGCTGGTGGCTTTCTCCAGGTTCAGGTTGAGAATAGCCATCGACACGTTCGGCGTCGGTACACGGATCGCGTTACCGGTCAGCTTGCCGGCCAGTTCAGGCAGGGCCTTGGCAGCGGCGGTAGCGGCACCGGTCTCGGTGATGACCATGTTCAACGCGGCGCTGCGGCCACGACGGTCACCCTTGTGGAAGTTGTCGATCAGGTTCTGGTCGTTGGTGTACGAGTGAACCGTTTCAACGTGACCGTTGACGATGCCGAACTTGTCATTCACAGCCTTGAGCACCGGCACGATGGCGTTGGTGGTGCAGGAGGCAGCGGAAACGATCTTGTCGTCAGCGGTGATTTCGCCGTGGTTGATGCCGTGAACGATGTTCTTCAGCTTGCCCTTGCCGGGCGCGGTCAGCACGACGCGGTCAATACCCGGGCACGCCAGGTGCTGGCCCAGACCGTCCGCATCACGCCATACGCCGGTGTTGTCCACCAGCAGAGCGTCCTTGATACCGTACTGGGTGTAGTCCACCTCGGTCGGGTTCTTCGCGTAGATCACCTGGATCAGGTTACCGTTGGCGCAGATGGTGTTGTTTTCTTCATCGATGATGATGGTGCCGTTGAACGAACCGTGGACCGAATCGCGGCGCAGCAGGCTGGCACGCTTGGTCAGGTCGTTTTCGGCGCCCTTGCGCACGACGATGGCCCGCAGGCGCAGGCCGTCGCCGCCACCGGTCTTCTCGATCAGGATGCGTGCCAGCAGGCGACCGATCCGACCGAAACCGTACAGCACCACGTCGGTACCTTTACGGGCCGATGCGTTCTGTTGACCGACGACATCGGCCAGCTCTTCGCGAACGAATTGCTCGGCGGTGCGACCATTGCCCTGGGCCTTGAACTTGACGGCCAGCTTGCCCAGGTCCACCGAAGCGGCGCCGAGCTTGAGCTCGCTCATGGCTTTGAGCAGCGGGAAAGTTTCGTGCACGGACAATTCGCTGTCGTCGGACTGACGGTGGCGAGCAAAGCGGTGAGCCTTGAGAATCGCGATGACAGACTGGTTGATCAGGCTGCGGCCATAGATCGAGCTCACCACGTTGTTATTGCGGTAGAGCTGACCGATGAGAGGGATCATCGCTTCGGCGAGTGCTTCACGATCGATCCATTCACCAAGACACTGGTCGGGCTTCTGAGTCACGGGAACCTTCCACATGTAGGGGCTGAAAAAAGGGGCTACATTATGCCGCCGACTCCACTGCTGAGCAATGCGCGCCTGTCGCGCCGTGGTTTTCCCCTCCGCCAGGGTAGTCTGCGACTGACAGCCGCCCCTTTACCCCGCTACAATTGTCGACTTTGTCGCAACGCTTGGAGCTCAACCTTCCGTGCCCGTTCTGCGTCTCCCGCATCTCCCTGCCACCGCAGGTAAACAGCACTGGGGCAATCTGCCCGGTGCCGCCCTGAGCCTGGCCATCGCCGAGGCTGCCAGCGCTGCCAAGCGCTTCACCCTGCTGCTGACCGCCGACAGCCAGAGCGCCGAGCGGCTGGAACAGGCGCTGAGTTTCTTCGCCCCGGATTTGCCGGTGCTGCATTTTCCGGACTGGGAAACCCTGCCCTACGACCTGTTCTCCCCGCACCAGGACATTGTTTCGCAGCGGATCGCCAGCCTGTATCGACTGCCGGAGCTCAGTCATGGCGTTTTGGTAGTGCCGATCACCACTGCCCTACATCGCCTGGCACCCACACAGTTCCTGCTCGGCAGCAGCCTGGTGCTGGACATCGGCCAGAAGCTCGACGTCGAGCAGATGCGCAGTCGTCTGGAAGCCAGTGGTTATCGTTGCGTCGATACAGTGTACGAGCACGGCGAGTTTGCGGTACGCGGGGCGTTGATAGACCTGTTCCCGATGGGCAGCAAGCTGCCTTACCGCATCGACCTGTTCGATGACGAAATCGAGACCCTGCGCACGTTCGACCCGGAAAACCAGCGCTCCATCGACAAGGTACAATCCGTCCGCCTGCTGCCGGCCAAGGAGTTCCCGCTGCAGAAAGAAGCGGTGACCCGATTCAAGGCACGCTTTCGCGAGCGTTTCGACGTGGATTTCCGCCGTTGCCCGATCTTCCAGGACCTGAGCAGCGGGATTACCCCGGCCGGTATCGAGTATTACCTGCCGCTGTTCTTCGAAGAAACCTCCACCCTGTTCGATTACTTGCCCCAGGACACCCAGGTCTTCTCCTTGCCGGGCATCGAACAGGCCGCGGAGAACTTCTGGAACGACGTACGCAACCGCTACGAAGAGCGACGTGTCGACCCTTCTCGCCCCCTGCTGCCACCGGCTGAACTGTTCCTGCCAGTGGAAGACTGTTTTGCCCGCCTCAAGAGCTGGCCACGGGTGGTGGCGAGCCAGCAGGACGTGGAAAGCGGCGTCGGCCGCGAACGCTTCCCCGCCAAGCCCCTGCCGGACCTGGCGATCGAAGCCAAGGCCCCGCAACCGCTGTGGGCCCTGGCGGGCTTTCTCGACGAATTCCCCGGACGCGTGCTGTTCACCGCCGAGTCCGCCGGGCGTCGCGAAGTGCTGCTGGAACTGCTTGAACGCCTGAAGCTGCGACCGAAGACCGTGGACAGCTGGCCGGACTTCGTCGCCGGCAAGGATCGCCTGGCGATCACCATCGCCCCGCTGGACGAAGGCCTGGTGCTCGACGATCCGGCGCTGGCACTGGTCGCCGAAAGCCCGTTGTTCGGGCAACGCGTGATGCAACGCCGTCGCCGCGAAAAACGCGCCGACGCCAGCAATGAAGCCGTCATCAAGAACCTCACCGAACTGCGCGAAGGTGCCCCGGTGGTGCACATCGACCATGGTGTGGGCCGCTACCTGGGCCTGGCGACGCTGGAAGTGGACAACCAGACGGCCGAATTTCTGGCCCTGGAGTATGCCGAAGGCGCCAAACTCTACGTGCCGGTGGCGAACCTGCACCTCATCGCCCGCTACACCGGCAGTGACGACGCACTGGCGCCGCTGCACCGCCTGGGCTCGGAAACCTGGCAGAAAGCCAAGCGCAAGGCGGCCGAACAAGTGCGTGACGTCGCCGCCGAGCTGCTGGACATCTATGCCCGCCGGGCCGCACGCGAAGGTTTTGCCTTCACCGATCCGAAGGCCGATTACGAAACTTTCAGCGCCGGTTTCCCGTTCGAAGAAACAGTCGACCAGCAGACCACCATCGAAGCCGTGCGGGCCGACATGCTCGCGCCCAAGCCAATGGACCGACTGGTATGCGGCGACGTGGGTTTCGGCAAGACCGAAGTGGCAATGCGCGCCGCGTTCATTGCCGTGCACAGCGGCAAGCAGGTGGCGATCCTGGTGCCAACCACCCTGCTCGCCCAGCAACACTACAACAGCTTCCGCGACCGCTTCGCCGACTGGCCGGTAACCGTGGAAGTGATGAGCCGCTTCAAGTCCGCCAAGGAAGTGAACGCTGCGGTGCAGGACCTGGCCGAAGGCAAGATCGACATCGTCATCGGTACGCATAAATTGCTGCAGGACGATGTAAAGATCAAAAACCTCGGACTGGTGATCATCGATGAAGAGCACCGCTTCGGTGTACGCCAGAAAGAACAGCTCAAGGCCCTGCGCAGCGAGGTCGACATCCTCACCCTGACCGCCACGCCGATCCCTCGCACCTTGAACATGGCCGTGTCGGGCATGCGCGACCTGTCGATCATCGCCACGCCGCCAGCCCGTCGCCTGTCGGTGCGCACCTTCGTCATGGAGCAGAACAAAAGCACGGTCAAGGAAGCCTTGCTGCGGGAGCTGCTGCGTGGCGGCCAGGTCTACTACCTGCACAACGACGTGAAGACCATCGAGAAATGCGCTGCCGACCTCGCCGAACTGGTGCCGGAAGCACGGATCGGCATCGGCCACGGGCAGATGCGCGAGCGTGAACTCGAACAGGTGATGAGCGACTTCTACCACAAGCGCTTCAACGTGCTGATCGCCTCGACCATCATCGAGACCGGCATCGACGTGCCCAGCGCCAACACCATCATCATCGAGCGCGCCGACAAGTTCGGTCTGGCCCAGTTGCACCAGTTGCGCGGTCGGGTCGGACGCAGCCACCACCAGGCCTATGCCTACCTGCTGACGCCACCTCGGCAGCAGATCACCCCGGATGCGGAAAAACGCCTGGAAGCTATCGCCAATACCCAGGACCTGGGTGCGGGCTTCGTGCTGGCCACCAACGACCTGGAAATTCGCGGCGCCGGCGAACTGCTGGGCGATGGTCAGAGCGGCCAGATCCAGGCCGTCGGCTTTACCTTGTACATGGAAATGCTCGAGCGCGCCGTCAAGTCAATCCGCAAGGGCGAACAGCCGAACCTCGACCAGCCCCTGGGCGGCGGGCCGGAAATCAACCTGCGGGTGCCGGCATTGATTCCGGAAGATTACCTGCCGGATGTCCACGCGCGACTGATCCTCTACAAACGCATCGCTTCGGCCACCGATGAAGAAGGCCTCAAGGACTTGCAGGTGGAGATGATCGACCGTTTCGGCCTGCTGCCGGAGCCGACCAAGAACCTGGTGCGCACCACGCTGCTCAAGCTCAAGGCCGAACAACTGGGCATCAAGAAAGTCGACGGCGGGCCCAACGGCGGTCGTATCGAATTCGAAGCCCAGACACCGGTCGATCCGCTGGTACTGATCAAGCTGATCCAGGGCCAGCCCAAGCGCTACAAATTCGAAGGCGCCACGATGTTCAAATTCATGGTGCCGATGGAACGCCCGGAAGAGCGTTTCAATACCGTAGAAGCGCTGTTCGAGCGCCTCACTCCGACCACTGCTTGAAGGACGCCCAATGCGCCTGTTTCGCTCACTGACCTTGTTGATGACCCTGGTCGCCCCCCTGGCATTTGCCGACGACCTGTATCAGGTTGAAATGATTCTGGTACGCCAGAATGCCGAGCCGGCGATTATCAGCCGCGCCGCGCCGGAAGACTGGGATGCCGGCGCCCAACGCCTGGCCGCTGACAGCCAGCGCACGCCGGCGATGGGCAACATCGTGGAAAAACTCAACGCCAGCGGCCAGTACACGGTGTTGATGCACAAAGCCTGGCAACAGACCCTCGGTGAACAGGGCAACAAGATCGCCATCAGCGACGGCGCCGAACAGTTCGGTCAGTTCCCCATCGAAGGCACATTGGAATTGAAGCTGGGCCGCTTCACCGATGTAGACGCCGACTTCTGGGTCAACCAGATCGACGGCAATGGCCTGGTCACCGCCAGCGAACGCCTGAAACAGAAAAGCCACACCAAGAACGGCCAGCTCAACTACCTGGACAACGGTCATCTTGCCTTGCTGATCAAGATCACCTCGCTCACCGCGCCCGCTCCACGGCAGGCACCTGACGTCATTCCGGACTGATCGGCGCGCCTATGCCCTCGCCCCTGAGCAAACCGTTGGCACCTTCCTGGGTCAATCGATTCAAGGAACAGAGCCTGGAGCGTGGGCGCCGCTACGCACAGGAAAACCGCGTCAGGATCGTCGAGACCGGCGAAAGCATCATCACCGCCAGTTGCGAAGGCTCCGGCGGCAGCGTTTACCGTCAGACCATTCGCCTGAAAGAGTCAGCCAAGGGCACCCTTCTGTTGCTTGAAGCCGCCTGTTCCTGCCCGGTGCGCATCAACTGCAAGCACTGCGCCGCGGTGTTGCTGCAAGTCCAGGAAACCCTGGCCTACCCGGCTGCCGAAAAGGACGCACAATTGCTGGAGAAACTCCAGGCGGTGCTGGACAACCGCAGCCCCAAGGCTCCTCCGCAGGTGTTGGTGGACAACGTTCAACCCGTCCCGCGCTTGTGGCTGGCCAGCATCGAGTTCAGCGCCTTCGAGCCACGCAACGGCAAAATGCAACGCTACATCCAGCACCGCGCCGCCCTTTCGTTCAACTATCTGGACGAATACGTCAGCGGCCAGCGCAACACGGATGTGCTGATTCGCCAGGAAACCCAGACGCTACGGATAAAACGCCACACCGAGGTGGAACAGTCCTACCGCGAACAATTGAGAATTCTCGGCTTCAAGATCGCAACCAGACAAAGCAAGGCCCTGCCGGAAAGTGCCGGCGAGCTGTATGAAATGGTCAACGACAGCGCCTGGCTGACCTTCACCCTCAATGACCTGCCGAAACTGCGCGGCCAGCGCTGGGAATTGCAGATTGACGAGGATTTCGGCTTCGACCTGACCGCCGTGGATGACTGGTACGCCACCGTCGAGGAGACACCGGAGCGGGACTGGTTCGACCTGGAGCTGGGAATCATCGTCAACGGCGAACGACTGAGCCTGCTGCCAATTCTGTTGAACCTGATGCGCTCGCACATCGAACTGTTCAACCCGGAACGCCTGGCAAGGCGTCGCGATGACGAACTCATCCTGGTCAACTTGCCGAACCGCCCGAATTCGGAGTTCGGTCCGCAACAGGTGGCCCTGCCCTATGGCCGATTGAAACCGGTGCTGGCGACCCTGGGCGAGTTCTACTTACAGGAACCCGGCACCACCAAGCTGCGCCTGAACACCGCGGACGCCCTGCGCCTCAACCCGCTGCAGGACCTGCCTCTGCGCTGGGAAGGTGGCGAGCACATCCGCAGCCTGGCCCAACGCCTGCGGGACATCAAGGACTACACCGCGACCGCGCCAGAGGGCCTTAACGCGACACTGCGGCCTTACCAGCTCGAAGGCTTGAGCTGGATGCAATCGCTGCGACAGCTGGAGGTCGGCGGCATCCTTGCGGATGACATGGGCCTGGGCAAGACCCTACAAACCCTGGCGCATATTCTCAGCGAAAAAAACGCCGGCCGCCTCGACCGGCCTTGCATGGTAGTGATGCCCACCAGCCTGATTCCCAACTGGCTCGACGAGGCTGCTCACTTCACACCGCAACTGAAGGTGCTTGCGCTGTATGGCGCCGGCCGCAAGAAGTATTTTGACCGGCTGGACGATTACGATCTGGTACTGACGACGTACGCGCTGTTGCCCAAGGATGTGGAGCGCCTGAAAAGCCAGCCCCTGCATGTACTGATCCTCGATGAAGCCCAGTACATCAAGAACCCCACCAGCAAAGCCGCCCAGGCCGCGCGGGAACTCGACGCCCGGCAGCGTCTGTGCCTGTCCGGCACGCCGCTGGAGAATCATCTGGGCGAGTTGTGGTCGTTGTTTCACTTCTTGTTGCCGGGGTGGCTTGGAGACGTTAAAAGCTTTAACCGCGATTACCGTGTGCCAATTGAAAAGCGCGGCAGCGATGCAAGACTCAAGCACCTCAATGGGCGGGTAAAACCCTTTTTGCTGCGCAGGACGAAAGAGCAAGTGGCGACGGAATTACCGCCCAAGACCGAGATCGTCCACTGGGTTGAACTCAGCGATGCGCAGCGAGATGTCTACGAGACCATGCGCCTGGCCATGGACAAGAAAGTGCGCGACGAAATCACCCGAAAGGGCGTCGCCCGCAGCCAGATCATCATCCTGGAGGCCTTGCTCAAGCTTCGCCAGGTCTGTTGCGACTTGCGCCTGATCAATGATGCTGCGTTGCCTGCCCGGGGCAGCACCTCGGGCAAACTCGACAGCTTGATGGAAATGCTCGAAGAACTGTTTGAAGAAGGTCGTAGGGTCCTGCTGTTTTCCCAGTTCACCTCGATGCTGTCGCTGATCGAGGATGAACTGAAAAAGCGCAGTGTCGACTACGCCATCCTGACCGGCCAGACCCGGGATCGCCGCACGCCCGTCAAAGAGTTCCAGAATGGCAAGCGCCAGATCTTCCTGATCAGTCTGAAGGCAGGGGGCGTGGGGTTGAACCTGACTGAAGCCGACACCGTGATTCATTACGACCCATGGTGGAACCCCGCCACCGAAAACCAGGCAACCGACCGCGCCTATCGCATCGGCCAGGAAAAACCGGTGTTCGTCTACAAACTGATTGCCCGAGGCACGGTGGAAGAGAAGATCCAGCTGCTGCAAAAGGAAAAGTCCGACCTGGCGGCCGGCGTGCTGGACGGCCGCGTGACCGGCGACTGGCAGTTGCAGAGCGACGATATCGAAGCACTGTTTGCGCCCCTGCCGGACAAGCTGGAAAAGCGCTGACAGGGTCCGCGCCCTTCCTGGATCGCCAGTCATCCCGTTATTCGCGGTCTGCTTATGCAACAGCCATCGAACAGCGCTCTAATCGATCAACTGCGCAGCTTTCAACGCACCGACGGCCTTCAGCCAGCGCGGATCCTGGCGGTACTCGGTGGTGGCGAACGCCTGGCCGCGCATGCGTGCGATCCGGGCCGACGGTTTGACCTTCAGGCGCTGGGCAGCGCTCAAGGCCAACTCCGCGGCAGCACGGTCGTTGCAGACCAGGCCCATGTCGCAACCGGCCGACAACGCGGCCTCGATACGGCTGGCGGCATCGCCGACCACATGGGCACCGGCCATCGACAGGTCGTCACTGAAGATCACGCCGTCGAATTGCAATTCGCCCCGCAGGATGTCCTGCAACCAGCGCCGGGAAAATCCCGCCGGATTCGCATCTACCTGCGGATAAATGACATGGGCAGGCATCACCGCAGCCAACTGCTTGCTCAACCTGGCGAAGGGCACCAGGTCTTTGGCGCGAATCTGTTCGAGACTGCGTTCGTCATTGGGAATCGCCACATGGGAGTCGGCCTCTGCCCAGCCATGGCCAGGAAAATGCTTGCCGGTCGCCGCCATGCCAGCCTCGTTCATGCCGCGAATGAACGCGCCAGCCAACAACGCGGCGCGTTGCGGATCACCTTCGAAGGCACGGCTGCCCACCACCGCGCTGCGCTGGTAATCGAGATCCAGCACCGGAGCAAAACTCAAGTCGAGACCAACGGACAGCACCTCGGTCGCCATGATCCAGCCACACTGCTCGGCCAGGTACTCGGCATTCGGATTGTCGGCGATGGCCCGCATGGCCGGCAAGCGGACAAACCCCTGGCGCAGGCGCTGGACACGTCCGCCCTCCTGGTCGACCGCCAGCAAAAGGTCGGGACGAATGGCGCGGATCGACGCGCTCAATTCGCGCACTTGCCGCGGATGCTCGATATTGCGAGCGAAAATGATCAGCCCGCCCACTTCCGGCTGACGCAACAGGTGGCGATCTTCGGCCGTCAGCCAGGTACCGGCGACGTCCACCATCAACGAGCCTTGCAGGCCAGCAGTCATAGCATTTCCTTAATAACGATGAACCCACGCGACCACGGCTGCACGGACCGGACTGACGGCTGTCGCGGTCGTGCGAAGGATGGAGTGGATTCGGAAGAAAGTGGGCATGGGCGGCTAGCTTAGCGGATGTAGGCCGCCACGCCCACCCTCAGGCCTTGGCGAGCGCCGGGGCCGTTTTGCTGCGTGGACGCAACTGTGCGGCGGCCATGGCATCGTCGGTGACACCGCTTTCGGCACGCATGCCAGCGGCCAGGAACGGCACCATCAGGCGCATTACCTGTTCAATCGAGGTGTTTACGCCGAAATCGGTTTCAGCGATCGCCCTCAACGCCTTGATGCCGGACATGCTGAACGCGGCGGCGCCGAGCATGAAGTGCACGCGCCAGAACAGCTCGATCGGCGGGATACGCGGCGCTGCTTCGTTGACCAGCAGCATATAGCGACGGAATACCTTGCCGTACATGTCTTCGAGGTAACGCCGCAGGTGGCCCTGGCTCTGGCTGAAAGCCAGACCCAACAGGCGCATGAAAATGGAAAGATCGTTACCGCTGCGAGGCTGCACGGCAAGCGCTTGCTCGACCAGCATCTCCAGCAGCTCCTCGAGGGTAGGCTTGACGTCGGGCTTGGCCTGGCGACGCTCCAGTTCGCGGTCGAGGCTGAGGCAGAAAGGTCCGAGGAATCGCGAAAAAACCGCCTGGATCAGTGCTTTTTTAGAGCCGAAATGATAGTTCACCGCCGCCAGGTTTACCCCAGCCTTGCTGGTAATCAGACGCAACGAGGTTTCGGCGAAACCTTTTTCCGCGAACAACTGCTCGGCAGCATCGAGAATACGTTCAACGGTTTCCGACTGGGCCATGACTACTCCGCCTGACAAACACTTGTTTGAAACATACGTTTCGAGCCCTGGGGTTGTCAAGCCTGGCGGGACGTTTTGCGAACGACCGGTCAGCTATTTAACCACACCTTCGGCGGGCTGTAGCCATGCCGCAGGCAACCGGCCGATCGACCGTCCAGCGGCCGGCGAAAAAAGGAGGATTGCCAAGCGACGCTCACTGTATATAATCCCAGTCACTGTATAAAAAGACAGAGCGATCAATATGCTAAAGCTGACGCCACGCCAAGCCGAGATTCTGGCCTTCATCAAACGCTGCCTGGAAGACAACGGCTATCCACCGACCCGCGCGGAAATCGCTCAGGAACTGGGTTTCAAGTCACCCAACGCGGCTGAAGAACACCTCAAGGCACTGGCTCGCAAGGGCGCAATCGAAATGACGCCGGGGGCCTCCCGCGGCATTCGCATCCCAGGCTTCGAAGCCAAGGCCGACGAAACCACCCTGCCGATCATCGGCCGCGTGGCGGCTGGCGCGCCGATTCTTGCCCAACAGCACGTCGAAGAATCCTGCAACATCAATCCTTCATTTTTCCATCCACGAGCAGACTACCTCCTTCGCGTCCACGGCATGAGCATGAAGGACATCGGCATCTTCGACGGCGACCTGCTGGCTGTGCACACCACCCGTGAAGCCCGTAATGGCCAGATCGTCGTGGCGCGTATCGGTGACGAAGTCACCGTCAAACGCTTCAAGCGCGATGGCAGCAAGGTCTGGCTGATCGCCGAAAACCCCGAATTCGCCCCCATCGAAGTGAACCTGAAAGAACAGGACCTCGTCATCGAAGGCTTGAGCGTCGGCGTCATTCGCCGCTAAAAGGAGGCTTTATGCATTTCCCTCACACACCACAGCACACGCAACTGCCGCTGTTCGAGGCATTCATGGCCCAGCCTTTGGCTCCAGTCCTCAAGGACGTGATCGAGTCCCCCTGGGGCGTCGAGCCCGAGGCATTCAGTGAATTGTCGCTGCGTGGTGCGGCCGGGAACTGCCTGAATCTGCTGGCACCGATCCTACGAGAACTGAGCCAGGACCAGGGCGCTCGCTGGCTGACGCTGATCGCGCCTCCGGCCAGCGTTACCCAGGCTTGGCTGCGGGACGCAGGCCTTAATCGCGAACGCATCCTGCTCCTGCAACCACGGGGCACCCAGAGCGCTCATCAGCTAACGTGCGAAGCGTTGCGCCTGGGGCGCAGCCATACGGTGGTCAGCTGGCTCAACCCGTTAAGCGCGACAGCGCGGCAACAGCTGATCAGCGCCGCCCGCACCGGGGACGCACAAAGCTTGAATATTCGTTTGGGCTGAGGCATGCGCGGGGCTTCTCCAGGAATGAGAAGCCGACCGATAGCAATATCTTTCAAAAAACCGACAGACGGGGATCAATGAAGAACCCGTGGTCCTTCTTCCTTGTTGAATTCGCCCTCAACCAGGCGGCCTGCCATCTGGACACCCACGCTTAACATCGCCTTGGCGACCTCGACATGCTGGCCTTGCAGGAACGCCTTGGCATCTTCGGAGAAACTCAGGGTAACCAGGGAACCCTCGTCCTCAGCCCTGCGCAGCTCGATGCGGCCATCAGGAAGTTCGACAATTTCTAGAAAGGACGTAGGCATAAAAGTCTGTTCTCCACGAAAGGCGAGGATTATATAGTCATCGGCCAGGCTTCGCTCGGGATCTTGACCAAGCGCTGTCGGTGAACGTGACGGCCGCAAGCGGCATTCAGCATTCGTTCAAGCTTTCACGGAAGCGAATCGCCAGGCCCTTGAGGTTCTGGCGCCAACTCTCCAGCTCCTCTCGACTCAGCTCCTCCTCGGGCTCCTGTTCGTCCAGATTGACCGCCATGATCAACGACTGGGTCACGTCGCCCTTGGGCTTGCGCGGGGCCCGTGGAGGCTGGAACAGCGCCCCGTGCGCCGCCAGCAGCTTGGCCAGCCAGGTTTCCGGGTTTTGAGCCAGCTCGATCATTTCGGCCAGTTCAGGAATGGCAATGTCTTGCAGCACTTCCCGAGTCAGCAGCGACTCTGCCCGCGAGGCATTCGCCTGCGGCAGCCTATAGAAGCCTGCAATTTCATGGCACAACCCCAATAACGCCCCATACAGATGAAATAATGCGGACTCGCGCCCGGCCTGAAGCAACGCCGGGGAATTGATTGCGCGCCCATCCCCTGCCCTGGCAAGCGCTTCAAGGGACAAGCCGGCGAAATAGATCTTCTGGTTGGTGCGGGTGTAGAGCTCGTGGGCCATGACGGCATCTCCCAACGACATGAAAGCTTTACGCAAGTGCGACAGTGTCGTGGATCAACCAAGACCTCTGCAAGCCAAATGCGGACAAAGGAACAAGCGGTGTGCTGTGGGAGCGAGCCCGCTCGCGATAAGGGTGCAACAGTCAGCATTGAGCTTGACTGCCCCACCGCTTCGCGAGCAGGCTCGCTCCCACAGTTCCTTATCTGGCTGACAGGCGCTGAACAAGCCCTGCCACCCTAGATCAACGCTTGTCTTCCACTGTCCACTTACCGCCATCGTAGTAAGCCTTCCAACCGGTAGGCTTGCCATCGACTTCGGTCTGCACGTATTGCTCTTTGGTCTTGCGGCTGTAGCGAATCACCGCCGGACGCCCATCCGGATCCTTCTGCGGCGCTTCGCAGAGGAAATGGTACTTCGGATCGATCTCGTCCTTATGGGGCAGCAGTTCCATCACCAGGGGCGCGCGGGTTTCGCGATTCTTCGGGAATTGGCTGGCCGCCAGGAACAGGCCAGATGCGCCGTCACGCAGGATATAGGTGTCGTTGACCTTCTCGCACTTGAGCTCCGGCATCTTCACCGGATCCATTTTCGGTGGTGCGGCGTCGCCGCTCCTGAGCAGCTTGCGGGTATTCTTGCAGGTCGGATTGGTGCAACCGAAGAACTTGCCGAAACGGCCGGTCTTGAGCTGCATCTCGCTACCGCACTTATCGCACTCCAGGCTCGGGCCCTCATAACCTTTGATGCGATAAGTGCCCTCCTCAATCTCATACCCCGCGCAATCCGGGTTGTTACCGCAGATATGCAGCTTGCGCTTTTCGTCCAGCAGGTAGGCATCCATCGCAGTGCTGCAGATCGGGCAGCGATGCTTGCCGCGCAGCACCAGAGACTCCGACTCGCCCTCATCGTCCGCCGCGATTTCATCGCCCGGCACCAGGTTGACCGTCGCCTTGCAGCGCTCCTTGGGCGGCAGGCTATAGCCCGAGCAGCCAAGGAAAACACCGGTCGAGGCCGTGCGGATCTGCATTGGACGACCGCAGGTCTGACACGGAATGTCAGTCATGACCGGTTGGTTGGCCCGCATGCCGTTGTCAGCGCTTTCAGCGACCTCGAGCTTTTTCTTGAAGTCGCCGTAGAACTCGTCGAGCACACTCTTCCAGTCCCGCTCGCCCTGGGCCACATCGTCGAGATTTTCTTCCATACCGGCGGTAAAGCCGTAGTCCATCAGGTTCGAGAAGCTTTCGGACAGACGCTCGGTCACGATGTCGCCCATTTTTTCCGAATAGAACCGACGGTTGTGCAACGCCACGTAGCCGCGATCCTGGATGGTGGAAATGATCGCCGCGTAAGTCGAAGGCCGACCGATACCGCGCTTTTCCATTTCCTTGACCAGGCTGGCTTCCGAGTAACGGGCCGGCGGCTTGGTGAAGTGCTGCGTCGGGTCGAGCTTGATGAGCTTAAGCACATCGCCCTGGGCCATGTCCGGCAAGACATCGTCATCCCCTGGCTTGGTAATTTGCGGCATGACGCGAGTGTAGCCGTCGAACTTGAGGATGCGGCCCTTGGCGCGCAGCTCGAAGTCCCCGGCTCCCACACTGACGGTAGTCGACAGGTATTGCGCCGGCAGCATCTGGCAGGCCAGGAACTGGCGCCAGATCAGCTCATAGAGACGCTCCGCATCACGCTCCATACCCGACAACTTGCTCGGCTCGGTGTTGGCATCGGACGGACGAATCGCTTCGTGAGCCTCTTGCGCGCCTTCCTTGCTGCTGTAGACATTTGGCGTGTCCGGCAGGTACTTCTTGCCGAATTCGCTTTCGATGTAAGTGCGCGCCATCGCCACGGCATCAGCCGAAAGGTTGGTCGAGTCGGTACGCATGTAGGTGATGTAGCCCGCTTCGTACAGACGCTGGGCCATCATCATGGTTTTCTTCACGCCGAAGCCCAGGCGGTTGCTTGCGGCTTGTTGCAGCGTGGACGTAATGAACGGCGCCGAAGGCTTGCTACTGGTCGGTTTGTCTTCACGCTTGACGATGCTGTAGGAAGAAGCCTTGAGCTTCTCCAGTGCGGCCATGGCCTGGGCTTCGTTGAGCGGTTTGAAGGCTTCGCCCTTTTCGCGAGCCACTTCGAAACGCACGGTCGCCCCCTTGGCAGTGCCAAGGTCCGCATGGACTTCCCAGTATTCCTCGG
Source organism: Pseudomonas sp. AF32 (assembly GCF_022342325.2). Lineage (NCBI taxonomy): Bacteria > Pseudomonadati > Pseudomonadota > Gammaproteobacteria > Pseudomonadales > Pseudomonadaceae > Pseudomonas > Pseudomonas sp. AF32. The sequence continues at coordinate 160,179 of NZ_RQJK02000006.1, forward strand.
GGATGAACGCCCGGATCTCGCGCTCGCGCTCCACCACCAGCTTCACCGCGACCGACTGCACACGACCGGCCGACAGGCCACGGGCGATTTTGGCCCACAGCAGGGGCGAGACCATGTAGCCCACCACGCGGTCGAGGAAGCGACGCGCCTGCTGGGCGTTGACCCGGGCGATGTCCAGCTCTCCCGGCTCGGAGAACGCTTCCTGGATGGCCTTCTTGGTGATTTCGTTGAACACCACACGCTTGTAGCGGCTGTCATCGCCACCGATGGCTTCGCGCAGGTGCCAGGCAATGGCCTCCCCTTCGCGGTCCAAGTCCGTTGCGAGATAGATGGTGTCGGCGTCCTTGGCGAGCCGACGCAGTTCTTCGATGACCTTTTCCTTGCCTGGAAGGATCTCGTACTTGGCTTTCCAACCGTGTTCCGGATCCACACCCATGCGCGAGACCAGCTGCTTGCGCGCCTTTTCCTTCGGCGACAACGCCGGCGCTTCACCAGCCGTCTTGCCGCGCTTGGCGGCCGGCTCTTTGCTGGCGCTGGCCGAACCGCTGGTGGGCAGGTCTCGGATATGGCCGATACTCGACTTCACCACGTATTGGTTGCCCAGATACTTGTTGATGGTCTTGGCCTTAGCCGGGGATTCCACAATGACCAGCGATTTGCCCATGGATCGGAAAATTCCTGAATTCTAAAAAGTGAAAGGCGGTAGGCGCCTGACGCGGCACCGCTATATATAGTGGCTGCAAGGTGAGGTCAAGCGCAGGGTTTCCTGCATACAGGCCTCATGGCTTTGAAAAAATGCTCTCCTCGGCCTGGACCAAAGCAAAGCGCGGCACCCGTTCGCCGTCAACCTCGACGGACTCCTGGAACATGCTCAAGGGGCGCACCCAAAAGCCGTAATCGCCATACAGGGCCTGGTAAAAGACCACTTCTTCCTCGGTCTCGGAATGCCGCGCAATGCTGAACACGCGGTACTGCGGACCTTTGTAATGCTGGTAGAGCCCTGGTTGTATCGGCATGCTTCGGCCCTCACTCAAGTCGCTTCAAAATAAAAACAAAATAAATCTGCAAAAACAAAAACCGGGGCACTCGGCCCCGGCTTCCATCACCGCAACGCTCAGACGCGTTCGAAGACAGTGGCGATGCCTTGGCCGAGGCCAATGCACATGGTGGACACCCCGAAAGTGCCGCCGTTCTGTTTCATGACGTTCAGCAACGTACCGGAGATACGTGCACCGGAACAACCGAACGGGTGACCCAGGGCGATAGCGCCGCCGTGAAGGTTAACCTTCTCGTCCATCTTGTCGAGCACTTTCAAGTCCTTCAGCACGGGCAGAGCCTGTGCAGCGAACGCTTCGTTGAGCTCGATGAAGTCGATATCGGCCATGCTCAGGCCGGCACGCTTCAAGGCCTTTTGCGTGGCCGGTACTGGACCATAGCCCATGATCGCCGGGTCCACACCCGCCACCGCCATCGAACGGATCACCGCCATCGGCTGGATACCCAGGTCCTGGGCACGCTGGGCCGACATCACGATCATGCACGAAGCACCGTCGGTGATCTGCGACGAAGTACCGGCCGTCACGGTACCACCTTTGGGGTTGAAGGCCGGCTTGAGGCTCGCCAGGCTTTCGAGGGTGGTGTCCGGTCGGATGGTTTCGTCATAGTCGAACAGCTTCAGGAAGCCGTTCTCGTCGTAACCCTGCATCGGGATGATCTCGTCCTTGAACTTGCCTTCCACCGTAGCCTTGTGGGCGAGCTGGTGGGAACGCACGCCAAAGGCGTCCTGCTGCTCACGGGTGATGCCATGCATCTTGCCCAGCATTTCCGCGGTCAGGCCCATCATGCCGGAAGCTTTTGCCGCGTACAGCGACATGTGCGGGTTCGGGTCGACGCCGTGCATCATGCTCACGTGGCCCATGTGCTCTACACCGCCGACGACGAATACGTCGCCGTTGCCGGTCATGATTGCCTGGGCAGCGGTGTGCAGCGCGCTCATGGACGAACCGCACAGGCGGCTGACGGTCTGGCCGGCCGATGTGTGGGGAATCTGGGTCATCAGCGAAGCCATGCGGGCGATGTTCCAGCCCTGCTCCAGGGTCTGGTTCACACAACCCCAGATCACGTCCTCGACTTCATTCGGATCGACCTTGACGTTGCGTTCCAGCAGCTTGCTGATCAGGTGCGCCGACATGTCCTCGGCACGGGTGTTGCGGTGCATGCCGCCCTTGGAGCGGCCCATCGGCGTACGACCGAAGTCGACGATCACGACGTCTCTAGGATTCAAGCTCATAAATGTTCTCTCGCTCTAGTCGTTGGGCGCTTAACCGAAGAAGCTCTGACCGTTCTTGGCCATTTCACGCAGCTTCGCGGTCGGGTGGTACAGCGCGCCCAGATCAGCGTACTGGTCAGCCAGGGCAACGAACTGGGCAACACCGATCGAATCGATGTAGCGCAGCGCACCGCCACGGAATGGAGGGAAACCGATACCGTAGACCAGACCCATGTCCGCTTCAGCGGCGGTTTCGACAATGCCGTCTTCCAGGCAACGCACGGTTTCCAGGCACAGCGGGATCATCATCCAGTTGATGATGTCCTCGTCTGTGACTTCGCGCTGCTCGTAGACGATCGGCTTGAGCACTTCCAGTACCGACGGGTCGGCCACTTTCTTCTGCTTGCCACGCTTATCGGTTTCGTAGGCATAGAAGCCCTTGCCATTCTTCTGGCCCAGGCGCTTGGCTTCGTAAAGCACGTCGACGGCCGAGCGACGGTCGCCCTTCATGCGGTCCGGGAAACCTTCGGCCATGACATCGCGACCATGGTGACCGGTGTCGATACCGACCACGTCCATCAAGTAGGCCGGTCCCATCGGCCAACCGAATTTCTCCATGATCTTGTCGATACGCACGAAGTCCACGCCGGCGCTGACCAACTTGGCGAAACCGCCGAAGTACGGGAACAACACGCGGTTGACCAAAAAGCCCGGGCAATCGTTGACGACGATCGGGTTCTTGCCCATTTTCTTGGCGTAGGCCACGGTGGTAGCGATGGCCTGCTCGCTGGACTTCTCGCCACGGATCACTTCCACCAGCGGCATCATGTGCACGGGGTTGAAGAAATGCATGCCGACAAAGTTTTCCGGACGCTTGAGGGCCTTGGCCAGCAGCGAAATGGAAATGGTCGAGGTGTTGGAGGCAAGGATGGTGTCTTCCTTCACCTTGTCTTCGACTTCAGCCAATACCGCCTGCTTGACCTTCGGATTCTCGACGACCGCTTCGACCACCAGGTCGACATGACCGAAGTCGCCATAAGACAGGGTCGGGCGAATGCCGTTGAGCACTTCGGCCATCTTCGCGGCGGTCATGCGGCCTTTCTCGACGCGCCCCACCAGCAGCTTGGCGGCTTCGGCCAGCCCCTGCTCGATACCGTGTTCATTGATATCTTTCATCAGGATCGGCGTGCCTTTGGACGCCGACTGATAAGCGATACCGCCACCCATGATGCCCGCGCCCAACACGGCGGCCTGCTTCACGTCACGGGCGATTTCGTCGTAGGCCTTGGCCTTTTTCTTCAGTTCCTGGTCATTGAGGAACAGACCGATCAGGCTTTGTGCCGCAGAGGTCTTGGCCAACTTGACGAAGCCAGCAGCCTCGGCTTCCAGGGCCTTGTCGCGTCCAAAGTTCGCGGCTTTCTGGATAGTCTTGATCGCTTCGACCGGCGCCGGGTAGTTCGGGCCCGCCTGGCCGGCCACGAAACCTTTGGCAGTTTCGAAGGCCATCATCTGTTCGATGGCGTTGAGCTTGAGCTTTTCCAGTTTTGGCTGGCGCTTGGCCTTGTGATCGAACTCACCGCTGATGGCACGCTTGATCAGTTCGAGGGTGGCGTCCTGGAGTTTGCCAGGCTCGACCACGGCATCCACGGCACCCACTTTGAGCGCGTCTTCGGCACGGTTTTCCTTGCCGGCGGCAATCCACTCAATGGCGTTGTCGACGCCGATCAAGCGTGGCAGGCGCACGGTGCCGCCGAAGCCGGGGTAGATCCCCAACTTGACTTCGGGCAGACCAATCTTGGCCGACGACGACATGACGCGATAATCCGCCGCCAGGCACATTTCCAGCCCGCCCCCCAGGGCGATACCGTTGATAGCCGCCACGGTCGGAACGTTGAGGTCTTCGAAGTCGCTGAAGATACGGTTGGCTTCGAGGTTGCCAGCGATCAGTTCGGCATCGGGCAGCTTGAAGTTGTCGACGAACTCGGTGATGTCGGCGCCGACGATGAACACGTCCTTGCCACTGCTGACGATCACACCCTTGATCGAAGCATCTGCCTTGATAGTGTCCACGGCCTGACGCAGTTCGTTCAGGGTTAGACGGTTGAACTTGTTGACGGACTCACCCTTGAGGTCGAATTTCAGTTCGACGATGCCGCTTTCAAGAGCCTTAACCGTGATGGCTTTACCTTCGTAAATCATCAACTGATCTCCACGATATGGAAGCTGAACAGTACACGTTGGACGCTGACCACTGGTTCGGCATTGACGTTTACCGTCGATGCTACGCCAATCCGCCAGGCACACCCGTCAACGCGATAGTCGGGTTTCTGTAGGACCGTTCGGAAAATACAAACGCTCAATTCATACGCCCGTTTGATTTGGGTACGTCACCTTCACGGAAATTCCGACAATTGTCAATCGCCCTAAACAAGGGCCTGAGCGCGACTTTACGGTCATTTCCGTACCACACGGATCCGCAACACGGCGCCGCATGGAAGGCCATTCATAGGATCAATAATTAGAAAAGTCGCCCTAATTCCGGGCGCAATGAATTCAACCGGCTATGCTGGCGACAGTGCTTTTGAAAAATCTTCGAGAAAGGCGTTACGAACGAACGCCCGAATAGCTCTTGGTTACCGGCCTGCCTGGCCAACCCGCCCGATGAGACTGTCGGGCTTTTTTATGGTTCTGGTCAGGATTCAGGCGCAAGCCTTGAGCACGTCGGAAATGTCCTGCAATACAGTGACCTCACCTTTTTCACCCCAGAACAGGGCAATCATCTGCGCGTCGGCCTCGATTTTGTAGACGTTGGCCGGCAGTTTGTTCAGATGAACGAGCAACGACTGATCCTGGCAGGCTTCCCGCCATTGGTTGACCCAGACCCCCGGTGCGCTTTGCCAGTAACTCCAGGTGTCCGCTTGCTTGCCACGCCGGGGCCGATAGTACTGCGCACACGGGTTCGGCGGTTGTGGATCGAGCCAGTGCGGCCATTGCTGCGGGGCCAATTGCATGGCCAGGCCAAGGCGACGCGCCTCCATGCGCAAGGCCATGCGACCATTTTGTACACGGGACGGTCGCAACCATGCCAGGGGGCTCAACACCACCAGCAGGATTGACACCACTATCCAGACCGTCATATCTGTACTCCCGAATTCTGATGGGCCATTGACCCATGTCGCCGTCAATGCGCTTGAAACCAGCCATACTTAACCGTATCGCAATTCTCTGGAGTGCTTTTCATGTACTACGAACACATCCTGGTCGCCGTCGACCTCACTGAAGAATGCGATCCCGTCATCAAACGCGCTCGCGCCCTGTGCGACGGTCGAAACACCAAGCTGTCGCTGGTGCATATCGTCGAGCCGATGGCCATGGCGTTTGGCGGCGATGTACCGATGGACCTTTCCCAATTGCAGCAACAACAGTTCGATCAGGCCAAGGAGCGCCTGGACCGCCTGATCGTGAAATACCCTGACCTGAAACGTGAAAACAGCCACCTGACCTACGGCCAGCCGCGCCAGGAAATTCATCACCTGGCCAAGGAACAGGGTTGCGACCTGATCGTCGTCGGCAGCCATGGCCGCCACGGCCTGGCGCTGCTGTTGGGCTCCACAGCCAATGACGTGCTGCACGGCGCGCCTTGCGACGTGCTGGCAGTCCACCTGGTCAAGCGCGCATGAAAACCTGTGGGAGCGGGCTTGCTCGCGAATGCGGCATGACAGTCACCACCCATCGACTGATACACCGCTTTCGCGAGCAAGCCCGCTCCCACATTGGATTGCATTTCAAATCCAGACCCCGGTGCTCTGGGATCTTCCACACCTGATCACGCGTCCAGCTCAGCCCAGCGCTCGACCAGAGCATCCAGCTCAGCCTGCAACTGCTCCAGATGGGCAATCACCCTGGCGGTTTCAGCAGGAGGACGCTGGTAGAAGCCAGCCTCGGCCATTTCGGCCTCCACCGCAGCGATTTGCACTTCCTTGGCATCGATATCGCCTGGCAGGGCTTCCAGCTCGCGCTGCAACTTGTAGCTGAGTTTCTTCTTGGCCGGTGCGGGAGCGGCTGCCGCGACAACCGGAGCCGGCTCGGCCTTGACCACGGCCGAGTTCAGGTCGGCTTTGCCGGACTTGCTCTCGGTCACGCCCAGCAGACGCGGTGAACCGCCCTGGCGCAACCAGTCCTGATACCCACCGACGTATTCGCGTACACGCCCCTCACCTTCGAACACCAGCGTGCTGGTGACGACGTTGTCGAGGAAAGCCCGGTCGTGGCTGACCATCAGCACGGTGCCGCTGAACGTCAGCAGGACCTCTTCCAACAACTCGAGGGTTTCCACGTCCAGATCGTTGGTTGGCTCGTCGAGTACCAGCAGGTTCGCCGGCTTGCTGAACAGTTTCGCCAGCAACAGGCGGGCACGCTCACCGCCGGACAAGGCCTTGACCGGGGTCCGGGCACGCTGGGGGCTGAACAGGAAATCGCCCAGGTAACTCAACACATGACGGCTCTGACCGTCGATCTCGATAAAATCACGGCCTTCGGCGACGTTATCGATCACGGTCTTTTCCAGATCCAGTTGATGGCGCAACTGATCGAAGTAGGCGACATCGATTTTCGTCCCTTCCTCCACCTTGCCGCTGGTCGGCGTCAAGCCGCCCAGCATCAGCTTGAGCAACGTGGTCTTGCCCGTACCGTTTGCCCCCAGCAAGCCGATGCGGTCGCCCCGCTGCAGGACCATGGAGAAATCCTTGATCAGGAACGGGCCATCCGGATGAGCGAAGCTGACGTTTTCCAGCACCATCACCTGCTTTCCGGATTTTTCGGCGGTTTCCAGCTGGATGTTGGCCTTGCCGGTCCGCTCGCGACGCTCGCTGCGCTCGACACGCAAGGCCTTGAGGGCACGTACGCGGCCTTCGTTGCGGGTACGACGGGCTTTGATTCCCTGGCGGATCCAGACTTCTTCCTGGGCCAGACGCTTGTCGAACAAGGCATTGGCGGTTTCTTCCGCCGCCAGCGCTGCTTCCTTGTGCACCAGGAAACTGGCGTAGTCGCCGTTCCAGTCGATCAGGCCGCCACGGTCCAGCTCAAGGATACGGGTCGCCAGGTTTTGCAGGAATGAACGGTCGTGGGTAATGAACAGCACAGCCCCCTGGAAATCCTTCAAGGCTTCTTCAAGCCAGGCGATGGCGCCGATGTCCAGGTGGTTGGTCGGTTCGTCGAGCAGCAGCAGGTCCGGTTCGGACACCAGGGCCTGGGCCAGCAGGACGCGGCGACGCCAACCGCCGGATAAATCGGCGAGGGTCTTGTCGGCCGGCAATTGCAGGCGACTCAGGGTGCTGTCCACCAGTTGCTGCAGGCGCCAGCCATCGCGGGCCTCCAGGTCATGCTGCACATGCATCAGTTTTTCCAGGTCGGCATCGGTGACGATGTTCTGGCTCAGGTGATGATATTCAGCCAGCAACGCGCCGACGCCATCCAGGCCCTCGGCAACCACATCGAACACCGTCCGCTCGTCGGCCACCGGCAACTCCTGGGGCAATTCGCCGATCTTCAGGCCGGGTGCACGCCAGACCGAGCCGTCGTCGGGCTTCTGGTCGCCCTTGACCAGCTTCATCATGCTGGACTTGCCGGTGCCGTTGCGGCCGATGATGCACACCCGCTCGCCACGGGCGATCTGCCAGGACACCTTGTCCAACAACGGCATGGCGCCGAACGCAAGGGACACATCGCTGAATTTGAGCAGGGTCATGAGCTTCTCCAAAAACCGGGCGCGCATTCTACCTGAGATGGGACCTCGCAGGGCCGCCAATTTCGTCACCCGAAGGCTCTTTACATGTTCTGCACAACAAATACCGTGAACTTGCGTCGACAACCTTGCAAAGCTTTCGCCGCCTGCTGGCAAAAGGCTAAGCTACAGACAGTTACCCTGGGTTTTCCCTTGGGCTTGTCATGTTTTTTCTGCCCGGACGTATCATGCGCAGTCGCCTTTTTAGTGTCTTGTCTTGTCTTTTCGTGTGTGCCACTGCCGTCCAAACCGCCCAGGCGGTGGATATCTCCACTCAACGCCAGTATTACGATGAGGCCAAGCGTGCCCTGGCCAAGGGCGACTCCGGCCCGTATTTTCGCTACAGCCAGGCTCTGCGCGATTATCCGCTGGAACCGTACCTGGCCTATGACGAACTGACCGCGCGCCTCAAGAGCGCCAGCAACGCCGAAATCGAGAAGTTCCTCGCCGAACACGGTGACCTGCCCCAGGCCAACTGGATGAAGTTGCGCTGGTTGCGTTGGCTGAGCGAACGCGGTGACTGGCAGACCTTCGTCAAATACTACGACCCCAAGCTCAACTTCACCGAGCTGGATTGCCTCAATGCTCAGTACCAGCTCACCCATGGCCTGAAAGCCGAAGGCTACGCCAACACCGAGAAACTGTGGCTTACCGGCAAATCCCAGCCCCAGGCGTGCGATGCGCTGTTCGGCCTCTGGGCCTCCCAGGGCCAGTTGACGGAACAGAGGCGCTGGGAGCGGGCCAAGCTGGCCGCCCAAGCCCGCAACTATCCGCTGGCCAACAGCCTGGTCAGCGGTCTGACCACGCTCGCCCCCCGTGGCAAATTGCTGGTGGACGTGGCGCAGAAACCTGAGCTGCTCAACCAGCCATCGCGCTTCAGCCCGGCCGACGAACCGATGTCCGATATCGTCAGCCTCGGCCTGCGCCGCCTCGCCCGTCAGGATCCAGACAAAGCCATGGCGTTGCTGGACGGCTATGCCAGCACCATGCATTTTTCCCGGGATGAAAAGGTGGCCATTGCCCGGGAAATCGGCCTGACCCTGGCCAAGCGTTTCGACAGCCGTGCACTGGACGTTATGACCAAATATGACCCGGAGCTGCGCGACGATACCGTCTCTGAATGGCGCCTACGCCTGCTGCTGCGCCTGGGGCGTTGGAACGAGGCCTATGAGTTGACCCGCCGCCTGCCCGAATCGCTGGCCAGCACCAACCGCTGGCGTTACTGGCAGGCACGCAGCCTGGAATTGGCGCAACCGCAAAACCCCGAAGTGCAGAATCTCTACAAGCATCTGGCGCGGGAGCGGGACTTCTATGGCTTCCTGGCCGCCGACCGCTCCCAGGCGCCGTACTCCCTGGTCAACAAGCCGCTGGTCATGAGCCAGGCGCTGATCAACAAAGTACGCAATACCCCGGGGGTACGGCGGGCACTGGAATTTCATGCCCGTGGGCAAATCGTCGATGGCCGCCGGGAGTGGTACCACGTCAGCCGGCATTTCAACCGCGACGAAATGGTCGCCCAGGCGAAGCTCGCCTATGACCTCAAATGGTATTTCCCGGCCATCCGCACCATCAGTCAGGCCAAGTATTGGGACGATCTGGACATCCGCTTCCCAATGGCCCACCGCGATACCCTCGTGCGCGAGGCCAAGGTCCGTGGCTTGCATTCAAGCTGGGTCTTCGCGATCACCCGCCAGGAAAGCGCCTTCATGGATGACGCCCGCTCCAGCGTCGGTGCCGCCGGCCTGATGCAGTTGATGCCCGGCACCGCCAAGGAAACCGCGCGCAAGTTCAGCATCCCCCTGGCCTCGCCACAGCAGGTATTGAACCCGGACAAGAATATCCAACTCGGCGCGGCCTACCTGAGCCAGGTGCACAGCCAGTTCAACGGCAATCGCGTGCTGGCCTCCGCGGCCTACAACGCTGGTCCGGGGCGCGTACGCCAGTGGCTGCAAGGCGCCGACCACTTGAGCTTCGATGTCTGGGTCGAAAGCATCCCCTTCGACGAAACCCGTCAATACGTACAGAACGTGCTGTCCTACTCGGTGATCTACGGCCAGAAACTCAACTCACCACAGCCGCTGGTTGACTGGCATGAACGGTATTTTGATGATCAGTAGGGAAGCCTTTCTGCTGTTCGGATTTATCTTAGTTGTGCCAGTGCCTTCGCACCCGACAGAGTAAGGCGATACCGTTGTGTCGGACTGGTGGGCGATTCAGGATCGGTCATTTCTATCAAGCCTGCTGCCAGTGCGGGCTTGAGATAATTACCTCTGAAAGTGGCTTTATGTGCCAACCCCAACCGTTCCATGACCTGATTCACCTTCAATGAAGCGCCACCCTGCAATGCCTGAAGCAGTCTCGCTACTTGGTCGGTTACTTGGTCGGTTACTTGGTCGGTCGCCGACTCATTACGAATCGCCTCCCCAAGCGCTACGCTCAAAGACTGCAGCATGAACTCAACGAAAGGTGTCGCTTCAGCCAGTCGATCAGCGGAGGACAATGCCGCGTAATATGCCTCCTGCTGATCACGTATGACGGCCTCGACCGGCAGATAGGCGAGAACAGGCCGCCACCGACTGAGTATCAAGGTTTGCCAAAGGCGCGCCATCCGCCCGTTGCCATCTGAAAAGGGATGAATGAATTCAAATTCGTAGTGAAAAACACAACTGATGATCAAAGGGTGCCAATCGCAGGAACCGACCCACGCTAAGAGATCGTCGATCAAATGCATCACGCGACTGGCTGGCGGCGCCATGTGCACTAATTGATCGCCGCGATAAATACCCACGCCAGCGCCGCGTAACCGCCCGGCATCATCAATCAGACCATGCATCAATAATTCATGCGCTCTGAGCAAGTCAGCCCTGCTATCAGGCTGCCAGTCAGGCATGGCTTCGTAGGCGGCAAAGGCATTGCGTACCTCCTGGATTTCACGAGGCAACCCCAATACTCGCTGTCCGGCCAGAACCGCAGTTACCTGCTCGACGCTCAATGTGTTGTTTTCGATCGCCAGGGAAGCATGGATTGTACGAATCCGGTTCCCTCGACGCAGTTGCGGTGTCTGTTGGCTATCGCTGACAGCCGACAACTGACCGATCTGCTCACTGATGTCAGCGACCAACCCCAGCATTCGAGTGGTCAAGGTCAGTGGTGGCGTGTAACGGCTCATACCGTCATCCTGAACGAAACCGAACGATATAATGCCCCATTAGACCGGGGACAGCAGTACTCATTGATTGCCCTCGCGAGGATGATTGAACTGCAACGCCGCCAACCGCGCATACAACGCATTGCTGACAACCAATTCCTGATGCGTGCCCACCGCAACCACCCTGCCCTGGTCCATCACCGCGATACGGTCGGCGTTTTTCACCGTGGCCAGGCGGTGGGCAATGACCAGGGTGGTGCGGTTTTGCATCAGGCTGGGCAGGGCTTGCTGGATGAGGTGTTCGCTTTGGGCATCCAGGGCGCTGGTGGCTTCGTCCAGCAGCAGGATTGGTGCGTCCACCAGCAACGCCCGTGCGATCGCAAGGCGCTGGCGCTGCCCGCCGGACAGCCCCAGGCCACCATCGCCCAGATGAGTCTGGTAGCCGTCGGGCATCTTTTCGATGAAGTCGTGGGCGTGGGCGATCCGCGCCGCTTCGCGCACCTGCTCCAATGTGGCTTGAGGATTGCCATAGCGGATGTTCTCTTCGACGGTGCCGAAGAACAGCGCGGGATTTTGCGAAACCAGGGCGAAGTGCCGGCGCAAGTCCAGTGGGTCGAGCTGGGTGAGCGGTACGTTGTCTAGAAAAATCTGCCCTTGCGCCGGATCGTAGAAACGCAGCAACAAATCGTACACCGTCGACTTGCCCGCCCCGGACGGACCGACCAAAGCGAGGGTTTCGCCGGCCTGGACGGTCAGGTCCAGGCCGTCGAGGGCATAGCTTTCAGGTCGGGAGGGGTAGGAGAAACGCACGCCTTCGAGGCGCAGGTCGCCCCGTACCCGAGCAGGCAACTTCACCTGGCCAGAGGTCGGTGGCTGGATGATGTTTTCCGAACGCAGCAGTTCGGCGATGCGCTCGGCCGCGCCAGCCGCCCGTTGAAGCTCACCGATCACCTCACTCAGGGTGCCAAAGGCGCTCCCGACGATCAGGCTGTAGAACACGAAAGCCGCCAGCTCACCGCCGGATATCCGTCCGGCGATCACGTCCATGCCCCCGACCCAGAGCATCACCCCCACCGCCCCCAGCACCAGCACGATCACCAGGGTGATCAACCAGGCCCGCTGGGCGATGCGTTTGCGTGCAGTGTCGAAGGCCTCCTCCACGGTGAGGGCGAAACGTCGCTCGTCCTGGGCCTGATGATTATAGGCCTGCACGGTCTTGATCTGGCCCAGGGTTTCGGAAACATAACTGCCGACATCGGCGATGCGGTCCTGACTTTCGCGGGACAAGCTGCGTACCCGTCGACCGAACACCAGGATCGGCGCCAACACCAGCGGCAACGCGATCACCACGATGCTGGTGAGCTTGGGGTTGGTAATGAACAGCAGCACGATGCCGCCGACCACCATCAAGGCATTACGCAAGAACAGCGACAGCGAAGAACCAATCACCGATTGCAGCAACGTGGTATCGGCTGTAAGTCGCGACTGGATTTCCGAACTGCGGTTGTTCTCGTAGAACCCCGGGTGCAGGTACACCAGATGATTGAATACCTGTCGGCGGATATCGGCCACCACCCGCTCGCCAATCCACGACACCAGATAGAAACGGGAAAAGGTCCCGATTGCCAATCCGGCCACCAGGACCATGAACAGCCCGATGGACTGGTTGAGCAAATGGGGAGACCGGGTCATGAAGCCCTGGTCCACGAGCAACCGGATCCCTTGGCCCATGGACAACGTAATGGCTGCCGTGACAATGAGAGCCAGCAAGGCGCCGATGACCTGCTTGCGGTAGGGGGCGATAAAACCACTGGCCAGGCCAATGGCACGACGGTGTCGGGAAGTAAGCATCAATGAATATCCGATAATACGGAACCACGTTGAATCGGAATGGGTCAGGTTAAATATGACCACAACGACGAATGGCTAGATGTTATCGGTCTAAAGTCCGGGTGGAAACGCAACGATGTTTCTGTTTGAGTAATAGTGTCGCCATGAACCTACAAGGAGTGTCATGGCTCGGTCACCTGGCGACACTAAACTAGGCACACAACCTGATGAGGAGACAGGCCATGTCCTTGCAACACAGCAGCGACGACAAGATTCAAGTGATCCGAACGCAACCAGACCAGTCCCTGGGCTGCTCGTTCATCGATGCCCAAGGGCGCGAAGTACCGATCACTGAAGCGATGATCCAGAAAGCTTGCAGCGAGCTGGAAAAACGCCTGGTCAAGCCTGCCGAACAAAAGTGATACAGCCCGTCTTCAACTGAACCCGACCTTGATGTCGGGTTTTTTGTGCATGGCTGGATAGGCCACTTATACAGCGATGGCGCCCAGCGCAGTGACGATCCGCTGCAGAGCCGGGGACTGCCCTTCGATACGCACCTTCAGACTGTCGATTTCCCGGCGAGGCGGGTAATGCTTGCGCAGAGCGTCGAAGGCCGCACGTTGCTCAGTGACCGTGCCCACCAGGCTGCGACGAAAATCCGCATCGTCACGACGTGGGTCGTAGACGCTGCGACACAACGCCGCCAGCGCCCAGGCCGGATCGGTGGCGGCATCCAGGGTCATGCCCCCCAACCAGGGCCTGGGCAGCAGGTCGGCAAGACTGACCTCAGCCGGTCGCTGCAGAAAATCGCACAAGGCTTCGTAGATCTGTGCGGTGCCGCGTTGCCGGCCGTCCAGGCTGTAGCCGGCGATGTGCGGTGTAGCGATCACGCACAGGTCGGCCAGGTCTACATCCACCGTCGGCTCCTGCTCCCAGACATCCAGCACCGCTTGCAGGTCCTCGCGCTCCAGCAGCACATTGCGTAGCGCAACGTTATCGATGACAGGCCCCCGTGCGGCGTTGATCAGCCAAGTGCCGGGCCGGAGGCGATTCAAGCGTTGCTCGTCGAACAAATGCCAGGTCGACTGCTCTCCATCGCGGGTCAGCGGCGTGTGCAGGCTGATCACATCGCACTGTTCGATGATCTGCTCCAGGCTGACATAGTCTCCGCCCTCGGCAACCTGGCGAGGTGGATCGCAGACTTTCACGGCCCAGCCCAGCCCCTTGAGCACGTTGATCAAGCGCCCTCCTACCTGACCTGCGCCAACTACACCAAAAGTACGTTGGCCGAGATCCGCACCTTCGATTTCGGCCAGGGTCATCAGGCTGCCCAGTACATAATCCACCACACCCCGGGCATTACAACCCGGCGCGCTGGCCCAGCGGATCCCGGCCTGCGCGAAGTATTCCAGGTCCAGATGATCGGTGCCGATGGTGCAGGTGCCGACAAAGCGCACATTGCTGCCCTCCAGTAGCGCCCGATTGACCTGACTGACAGAGCGCACCAACAACACATCGGCCTGGGCGACCATTGCCCGATCAATGCCTCGCCCCGGTACCCGGCGAACTTCGCCGAAGCCGGCAAAGAATGCATCGAGCAGGGGAATGTTTTCATCGGCGACTATCAGCATGGCGCGGCTCCTTGAACGGGGTGGGCAGTGTAGGCGTTCCGGTGGGCCAGTGCATTATCCGAAGAGTCGGACCCTGTCCTCGATTACAAATCCACAACACAGGTTTTTTCCTGACCGTTGCGTCAAGGCGTAGAATTCGCCGCCTTGCGCTTACCTTTCGGACGTTTTACCTGTGAATCCTGTCATCGACACCCCTGCCTCTCTCTCCCGCCCGGCCCGGCTTCGCCTGGAGCTCAAGACCCTGCTGGCCCTGGCGCTGCCCATCATGGTGGCGCAACTGGCGACCACCGCGATGGGCTTCGTCGATGCAGTGATGGCAGGACGCGTCGGTCCTCGGGACCTGGCGGCGGTGGCACTGGGCAATTCGATCTGGGTGCCGGTGTTCCTGTTGATGACCGGTACGTTGCTGGCCACCACCCCTAAAGTTGCCCAGCGCTTCGGTGCCGGGACCTTCGACGAGATCGGCCCCCTGGTGCGCCAGGCGCTGTGGCTGGCGCTGGCGGTAGGGTTGCTCGCAACGCTGGCATTGTTCAGCGCCGAACCGGTCCTGCACATCATGAAGGTGGACCCGGAACTGATCGGACCGTGTATGGAGTATCTGCGGGGCATTGGCACGGGCCTGCCGGCAGTGGCGCTATATCATGTGCTGCGCTGCTTCAGCGACGGCCTGGGCCGTACGCGACCGGCGATGGTATTGGGGCTGTGCGGCCTGGCGCTGAACATTCCGTTCAACTACGTCTTTATCTATGGTCATTTGGGCGTACCGGCCATGGGCGGCGTCGGTTGCGGCTGGGCCACGGCCATCGTGATGTGGGTCATGGCCCTGGGCATGGCCGGTTGGGCGCGCTGGGCACCGGCCTATCAGTCGAGCCATTTGTTCAGTCGCTTCGATTGGCCGCAGTGGCCGGTGATCAAGCGACTGCTGGGCATCGGCCTGCCCATCGGCATTGCGGTATTTGCCGAGTCGAGTATTTTTGCGGTGATTGCCCTGCTGATCGGCAGCCTCGGCGCCACGGTGGTGGCCGGGCACCAGATCGCGCTGAACTTCAGTTCGCTGGTGTTCATGATCCCCTATTCGCTGGGCATGGCCGTGACGGTTCGGGTCGGCCAGGCCCTCGGGCGACGCCAGCCCCGGGAGGCGCGTTTTGCCGCCGGCGTCGGCATGGGCACCGCCCTGGCCTACGCCTGTCTGTCGGCGAGCCTGATGTTCGCGCTGCGCGGGCCCATCGCTGCGATCTATACCGCCGACCCGGTGGTGATCGAAGTGGCATCGATGCTGATCGTGTACGCGGCATTGTTCCAGTTTTCAGACGGGATCCAGGTAACGGCCGCGGGCGCGTTGCGCGGCTATCAGGACACCCGGGTGACGATGATCCTGACGCTGTTCGCCTATTGGGGCATCGGCTTGCCGGTGGGTTACGCCCTGGGCCTGACCGACTGGCTGGGCGCGGCCAGCGGCCCGAGCGGGCTATGGCAAGGGTTGATCGTGGGCTTGAGCTGCGCGGCGCTGATGCTGTCGATCCGACTGGCCCGCAGCGCACGCAGGCAGATCCGCATCAGCCGCTCGATGGATTAAGCGAGCTTCTTGCGGATCCAGTAGCGGTAGGTGCCATTCTCTTCGTCCTGGGCTACCAACTGGTGGTCGAGGAACACACAGAACTTGGGAATATCACGGCGGGTCGAGGGGTCGGTGGCAATCACCTTCAACAGCCCGCCGGGCACCAGGTCGCGGATGTGCTGGTGCAACATCATCACCGGCTCCGGGCAATTGAGACCGGAGGCATCCAGTGTGCCGTCGACCGGCGTATCGTTCATTTCACTCATGTTCTACTCCTGAAACTGGCCGGTATTGTCGCGCAATGTCGGCGTGCGGTCACCTTTCGCTTAACGTACCTGTAGGAGGCCTTGTGGGAGCAAGGCCTATTTGAGCAAGGCCTATTTGAGCAAGGCCTGTGGGAGCAAGGCTTGCCCGCGATGCAGGCGACTCGATCTGCACAAGGACCGCGTTATCGTTTATCGCGAGCAAGCTTTGCTCCCACAGGCCTCTTGCTGTCCAGCCGCCGCAGATGACACGTCACCTCCTCGCGATCGTGGTACAGCTGCTTGCAACCGATCTCCACCTTGATCCCCCGGGCTTTGAAGCCATCGGCGATACGTTCGAGCAAGCGCTTCACTTCGGCATAACGCTGCTTCATCGGCAGCTTGAGGTTGACCACCGCCTCGCGACAGTGCCCTTCACCGATCCACTCTTCCAGCATCGCTGCGTTGCGCGCCGGCTTCTCGACGATGTCGCAGACCATCCAGTCCACCGGTTGTTTCGGCTTGAAGGTAAAGCCATCTGCCATGAGATGTTGCACCAGGCCGGTCTCCATCAGGCTTTCGGCCATCGGGCCGTTGTCGATGGCGGTCACCAGCATCCCGCGGTTGACCAACTGCCAGGTCCAGCCACCCGGTGCGGCCCCGAGGTCGACGCCGGTCATGTCGCTGTGCAGGCGCTCGTCCCACTGATCCCGAGGGATGAAGTGGTGCCAGGCTTCTTCAAGCTTGAGGGTGGAGCGACTCGGTGCTTCGCGAGGAAACTTCAGCCGTGGAATGCCCATCGGCCACATGGAGGAGTTCCCCGCCTCCGCCATCCCGAGGAACACCTCACGGCCGCTTTTGAACGTCAGCAGCAGGCGCGGCTTTTCCTTGTCATCGACGAGCTTGCCGGCAGCGGTCAACGCCTTGCGCAACGGCCCTTCGAATTTCTTGCAGAAGTTCGACAGCTCCTTGCCATCGTTGGTATCCAGCACTTCCAGCCACAGGCTGCCGCAGGTCGGGAACGCGGCCAGATGAGACAGGATAACGCTGACGCGATCGGTTTCCGGCAGGTCGATGAACAAGCCGCGTGCCCACTGGCGTGGAAAAATCAGCTCGGCGAAACGCTGCCCGCGCATCAGCCGTTCGGCACCGCCCTCTTCAGTGCAGACAAACTCGGCGCAGGCGCTGGCCGGCTTGGCCCTGGCGTATCCGGCCACATCGAGCCGGGCGGCGTGTTCGGCAATCTCCGAACAGACCTCGCCTTCGAAGCCCGGCCGGCAGTGCATGAAAAGCGTGTTCATTGAAACTCCGTAGCAAAGCCTGTCACGAAAACCGGCGCATGATAGCGGAGTTCGGAACCCCGAGCCTGCCCGCACAGTCCAGTGATTGGTCAGAAGCTTAAAACAGGGCTAGGTTAAAGGCTCTGTCCGTCCCGTCAGTCCGTAGCCGTGCGGACCCAAAGGAGTGATTTCAATGCCCTCCCTCGATAGCCTGAAAACCCTCAAGACGCTGCAAGTCGACGCCAGGACCTACCACTATTTCAGCCTGCCGGATGCCGCCCGAAGCCTGGGCGATCTGGACCGGCTACCCATGTCCCTCAAGGTGTTGCTGGAAAACCTGTTGCGCTGGGAAGACGAAAAAACCGTGACCGGCGCCGACCTCAAGGCCTTGGCCGGTTGGCTCAAGGAGCGCCGTTCCGACCGAGAGATCCAGTACCGCCCGGCGCGGGTGCTGATGCAGGATTTTACCGGCGTCCCCGCCGTGGTCGACCTGGCCGCCATGCGCGCCGCGGTGGAGCAGGCCGGCGGCGACCCCCAGCGGATCAACCCGTTGTCGCCGGTGGACCTGGTGATCGACCACTCGGTGATGGTGGACAGGTTCGCCAGCCGTCAGGCGTTCGAACAGAACGTCGACATCGAAATGCAACGCAACGGCGAACGCTACGCTTTCCTGCGTTGGGGCCAGAGTGCCTTCGACAATTTCAGCGTGGTCCCGCCGGGCACCGGCATCTGCCATCAGGTCAACCTCGAATACCTGGGACGCACCGTGTGGACCCGCGAAGAAGACGGCCGCACCTATGCATTCCCGGACACCCTCGTGGGCACGGACTCCCATACCACCATGATCAACGGCCTTGGCGTGTTGGGCTGGGGCGTAGGCGGGATCGAGGCAGAAGCGGCCATGCTCGGCCAGCCGGTGTCGATGCTGATTCCCGAAGTCATCGGCTTCAAGCTCACCGGTAAACTGCGCGAAGGCATCACCGCCACCGACCTGGTGCTGACCGTCACCCAGATGCTGCGCAAGAAAGGCGTGGTGGGCAAATTCGTCGAGTTCTATGGCGATGGCCTCGCCGACCTGCCCCTGGCCGACCGAGCCACCATCGCCAACATGGCCCCGGAATACGGCGCCACCTGCGGCTTCTTCCCGGTGGACGAGGTGACACTGGACTATCTGCGCCTGTCGGGACGACCGATAGAAGCCGTGAAACTGGTAGAGGCCTATTGCAAGGCCCAGGGCTTGTGGCGGCTGCCCGGTCAGGAACCGGTATTCACCGACACCCTGGAGTTGGACATGGGCAGCGTCGAAGCCAGTCTGGCGGGACCGAAGCGTCCCCAGGACCGAGTCGCGCTGCCCAACGTCGGCCAGGCTTTCAGCGACTTCCTGGGCCTGCAGGTCAAACCCACCAGCAAGGAAGAAGGCCGCCTGGAAAGCGAAGGCGGCGGAGGCGTCGCGGTGGGTAATGCCGATCAGGTGGGGGAAGCCGAATATGAATTCGAAGGCCATACCTATCGCCTGAAGAACGGTGCTGTGGTCATCGCCGCCATCACTTCCTGTACCAATACCTCCAACCCGAGCGTGATGATGGCGGCCGGTCTGCTGGCGAAAAAAGCGGTGGAGAAAGGCCTGACGCGCAAACCATGGGTCAAGAGCTCCCTGGCGCCAGGCTCCAAGGTCGTCACCGATTACTATCAGGCTGCCGGCCTGACTGAGTACCTGGATCAACTGGGCTTTGCCCTGGTGGGCTACGGTTGCACGACCTGCATCGGTAACTCCGGGCCGCTGCCGGACCCGATCGAAAAGGCGATCCAGAAAGCCGACCTGACCGTGGCATCGGTATTGTCCGGCAACCGCAACTTCGAAGGCCGCGTACATCCACTGGTCAAGACCAACTGGCTGGCCTCACCACCGCTGGTAGTGGCCTACGCCCTGGCCGGCACGGTGCGCATCGACATCAGCAGTGAGCCGTTGGGCAACGACCGGGACGGCAAGCCCGTGTATCTACGGGACATCTGGCCCAGCAGCCAGGAAGTGGCCGATGCCGTGGCGAAGGTAGACACCGGGATGTTCCACAAGGAATACGCCGCCGTGTTTGCCGGTGACGAGCAATGGCAAGCCATCGAGGTGCCGCAAGCGGCGACCTATGTCTGGCAGCCGGACTCGACCTATATTCAGCATCCGCCGTTCTTCGACGGCATCGGCGGCCCGCCTCCGGCCATCCGGAACGTCGAAGGCGCCCGGGTACTGGCCCTGCTCGGAGACTCGGTCACCACGGACCACATCTCCCCGGCCGGTAATATCAAGGCCGACAGCCCGGCCGGTCGCTACCTGCGCGAACAGGGCGTGGAGCCACGGGACTTCAACTCCTACGGCTCACGGCGCGGCAATCATGAGGTGATGATGCGCGGTACTTTCGCCAATATCCGCATCCGCAACGAGATGCTCGGCGGTGAAGAAGGCGGCAACACGATCTACATTCCCAGTGGCGAAAAAATGCCGATCTACGACGCCGCGATGCTGTACCAGGCCATGGGCACGCCGCTGGTGGTCATCGCCGGCCAGGAATATGGCACCGGCTCGAGTCGGGACTGGGCCGCCAAAGGCACCAATCTGCTGGGCGTCAAGGCAGTGATTGCCGAGAGTTTCGAACGCATCCACCGTTCCAACCTGGTGGGCATGGGTGTGCTGCCGTTACAGTTCAAGCTCGATCAGAACCGCAAGAGCCTGAACCTGACCGGCCGGGAAACCCTCGACATCCTCGGCCTCAGCGATGTCGAACTGACGCCGCGGATGAACCTGCCACTGGTGATCACCCGTGAAGACGGTCGCCAGGAGCGCATCGAAGTGTTGTGCCGGATCGATACTTTGAACGAGGTGGAATATTTCAAGGCGGGAGGCATTCTTCACTATGTCCTACGGCAATTGATTGCAGCCTGAAAGGACCTGTCCTACCAAAACACCGCCCTTTTCGGGCGGTGTTTTCGTTTGGATGCTCTTATAATCCCCCCGCCGCCGGCGCTCAAGGACCTGAGTCCGGCAGCGACTTTTCCATTTCTACGCATCAATCCGCATGGATACAAATGTGCTCTTTGCGCGAGATGGCAGCGTCGTAGACGCGGCGGCCATTCTCGCCGAAGCTTCACAGCCTAAAAGGACGTTTTATGCCCGCTCTACCCTGGCCCTATCTGGCCCTTCTTTCCATCGGTTACTGCCTGGCGCTGGCTTACGGCCAATTGGCCTGGACGGCCGCCATCTCGGTCGCGCTGTTGCTGTTCGCCGGGTATGCAGTTCGCCAGCAGCTGACGCCTGTGGGCCGGTTTCTGGGGCACGCCCTGTTCCTGATCATGGCCCTGGCCCTGGCACTGCATTGGATGCCCGGTTTTTTCAATGGTCGGGCCATCCCGGCGCAACGCCTGACCGATGACGCGGTGCCGTTCGCCATGTATTTCAATCAGGACAAGCCCTTGATTGGCTTCTGGTTGTTGCTGGCCTGTCCGTGGATCGTTGGGCGACCCACGTTTCGCCTTTCTGTTTATGCAACCGCCCTGGGTCTGACGCTGAGCACGGTATTGGCCCTGGGTGGGGCGATTCTGCTGGGAATGATCCACTGGGCGCCGAAGTGGCCGGATCACGCCTGGCTGTGGGTGCTGAACAATCTTTTGTTGGTCACGGTGGTGGAGGAAGCGCTGTTTCGTGGCTACATTCAGGGAGGTCTGAGCCGTCGCTTCAGCCAGCTGGCCCAAGGCGACAACCTGGCGTTGCTCCTGGCTTCGTTGCTGTTCGGCCTGGTACACGTTGGCGCGGGTTGGCAATGGGTACTGCTATCGGGCCTGGCGGGGATCGGCTACGGCCTTGCGTATCGGTTCGGCGGCCTCGGCGCGGCGATTGCCACTCACTTCGGTCTGAACCTGCTGCATTTCGCCCTGTTTACCTATCCGATGCTGGCTTAGGCTCTGTTTGAAAAGTCTTGAGACGAAGGTCAGGCAAGGCGAAAACCGGTGAGGAACGGTCGGGGTCGCGCTCGACTTTACTGGAGTAAATGAGCATTCCGATCGGACTCGCGCACGAGCCGGTTTTCAACGCAGCATGAACGAGTATCAAGGCTTTTCAGACAGAGCCTAGGACCGTAGGGTAAAAATTACCTCAATTTAAAGCTGACTGCGCCGACAACCTCTCAAAGCCTTGCGGATCTACACACCATGCGTAACAACCAACCCATTACACAACGCGAAAGGACCTTCCCGGCCCAGCAACGATTGATCTCCACCACCAATGCCAAGGGAGTGATCACCTACTGCAACGACGCATTTGTCGAGATCAGTGGGTTTTCCAGGGAAGAACTGATCGGTTCGCCCCACAACCTGGTGCGCCACCCCGACGTCCCGTCGGCCGTGTTCGCCCATATGTGGAACACCCTGAAACAAGGCTTGCCATGGATGGGCATCGTCAAGAATCGCTGCAAGAGCGGAGACCATTACTGGGTCAACGCCTACGTCACGCCCGTATTCGAAGCCAACCAGGTGGTCGGCTACGAGTCGGTGCGGGTCAAGCCCACTGCCGAACAGATCGCCCGGGCCGAAGCGCTTTATCGACGCATCAACCAGGGCAAGCCGGCGGTGCCGCGCACCGATAAGTGGGTGCCCGTGCTGCAGGACTGGCTGCCGTTCATCCTGGTCAGCCAATTGAGCTTCGTCGTGGGCGCGTTCCTCGATTCGTCGTGGGGCTTTGCCTTGGCCGCCCTGTTGTCGGTACCCCTGGGCCTGATGGGCCTGCAATGGCAGCAACGCGGGATCAAACGCCTGCTGCGCCTGGCGGAACAGACCACTTCCGATCCGCTGATTGCCCAGATGTATACGGACAGCCGTGGCGTCCAGGCACGCCTGGAAATGTCGATCCTCAGCCAGGAAGCGCGCCTCAAGACCTGTTTGACCCGCCTTCAGGATACTGCCGAGCACCTCAACGACCAGGCGCGCCAGTCCAATGCCCTCGCCCATGACAGCTCCAGCGGTCTTGAGCGCCAGCGGGTAGAAACTGAACAGGTAGCCACCGCGGTCAATCAAATGGCCGCCACCACCCAGGAGGTCGCCAGCCACGTGCAGCGCACCGCCGACGCCACCCAGGAAGCCAATCGCCTCACTGGCCGCGGACGCGACATTGCCGGGGAAACCCGCGAGGCCATCGAGCGCCTGTCGAAGGTAGTCGGCGAAACGGGCGAGACCGTGACCCAGCTCGCCAAGGACAGCGACGAGATCGGTGGCGTGGTGGACGTGATCAAGGGCATTGCCGACCAGACCAACCTGCTGGCCCTCAATGCCGCCATCGAAGCCGCCCGTGCCGGCGAAATGGGCCGTGGCTTCGCCGTGGTGGCCGATGAAGTGCGGCAACTGGCACAACGCACCAGCGAATCCACCGGTCAGATCCACGCCCTGATCGCCAAGCTCCAGCAGACCGCCAACAATGCCGTGCAGACCATGGATGCAGGTCACCGCCAGGCTGAAGAAGGCGTGGCGCGGGTCATGGAGGCGGACGAAGCACTGGTGGGCATCAGCGAAGCGGTGGCCAACATCACCGACATGACCACCCAGATCGCCGCCGCCACCGAGGAGCAAAGCTCCGTAGCCGAGGAGATCAGCCGCAACATCAGCAATATTTCGGAACTGGCCGACCAGACCTCGGGACAGGCCCACAGCTCGGCGCTGCTGAGCGAAGAACTGACCCGCACGGCCAATACGCAGTATTCGTTGGTGGAGCGGTTTAACCGCTGACAGATGTCTACCTCATAAAAAACCCGGACAGCGGAAGCTTCCGGTTTTTTTATTGCCTGTCCTGACCCCATCGCGAGCAGGCTCGCTCCCACATTTGGAACGCATTCTCCCGTGGGAGCGAGCCTGCTCGCGATGAGGGTGGTACAGACACCCTCAATTGAGCTGAAGAAACCCGGCCACTGCCTGCGCCGCCGTCTCCAGATGCTGCCCATGACTGAACCCCGAAGCCTTGAGCGGCTTCAGGTCATGATCCCCCGCCATCAGCCACGACACCTCGATACTCGGTGACAGGGCGTAACCCTGCACCGTCTCCCGATTGCCCAACGCATCGCGTTCGCCCTGGACGACCAAGGTCCGGGTCTTCAACCCCGCCAAATGCTCGACCCGTGGTTTTTCAGGCTTGCCCGCCGCGTAGAACGGATAGCCCAGGCACACCAGCGCGTCACAGCCCAACTCATCGGCCACCAGGCTCGCCATGCGCCCACCCATGGACTTGCCGCCAATGGCCAGTCGCCCCGCGACATAGGGCCGCACCGTGGCGTACACCTCACGCCAGCACTCGAGCAGTTTCGGTGCGGGATTGGGCGGGCGCTTGCCCCCGTCCGCGCGTCGCTGGGCCATGTAGGGAAACTCGAAGCGCAATACGTTGACCCCATGTGCGGCAAGGCGCGTAGCCATTTCGTCCATGAAACCGCTGTCCATCGGCGCGCCGGCGCCGTGAGCCAGGATCAGGGTCGGGGGCTCGGCGCTGATGCCCGGTTGCGCAGCCGTCCATAGCCAGCCGTGTCGAGTCACACACTCCGCCCATTGATCCCCGTCAATACTGGCCTTGTGCTGTTTGTCCATGCTTGCCTCGCTTTCAGTCTGCCTATAACTCCAGGCGAAGAATGCCGTACTGCCTTGCGCGGGCGCGTTCTTCGGCTGAACCGTGGATGGGGAACCATGAACACTTCTATCAGTACCGCCTACAACTACAAGGTGGTCCGCCAATTCGCCATTATGACGGTGGTGTGGGGCATCGTCGGCATGGGGCTCGGGGTTTTTCTCGCCGCCCAATTGGTCTGGCCACAGCTCAACTTCGATCTACCGTGGACCAGCTTCGGTCGCCTGCGCCCGCTGCACACCAACGCGGTGATCTTCGCCTTCGGTGGCTGCGCCCTGTTCGCCAGCTCGTTCTATTCGGTGCAGCGCACCTGCCAGACCCAGCTGTTTGCGCCAAAGCTCGCCGCATTCTGTTTCTGGGGCTGGCAACTGGTGATCCTGCTGGCGGCCATCAGCCTGCCGCTGGGCTACACCAGTTCCAAGGAATACGCCGAATTGGAATGGCCGATCGACATCCTGATCACCATCGTCTGGGTCGCCTACGCCATCGTGTTCTTCGGCACCGTGGCCAAGCGCAACACCAAGCACATCTACGTGGGCAACTGGTTTTTCGGCGGCTTCATCCTGACCGTGGCGATCCTGCACATCGTCAACAACCTGGAACTGCCGGTGAGTCTCACCAAGTCCTACTCGGTATACGCCGGGGCCACTGACGCGATGGTGCAATGGTGGTACGGCCACAACGCCGTGGGCTTTTTCCTCACCGCGGGTTTCCTGGGGATGATGTACTACTTCGTGCCGAAACAGGCCGAGCGTCCGGTGTATTCCTATCGCTTGTCCATCGTGCACTTCTGGGCCCTGATCACCCTGTACATCTGGGCCGGCCCGCACCACCTGCACTACACCGCGCTGCCGGACTGGGCGCAGTCCCTGGGCATGGTGATGTCGCTGATCCTGCTGGCACCGAGCTGGGGCGGCATGATCAACGGCATGATGACCCTTTCGGGCGCCTGGCATAAGCTGCGCAGCGACCCGATCCTGCGTTTCCTCGTGGTGTCCCTGGCGTTCTACGGCATGTCGACCTTCGAAGGTCCGATGATGGCGATCAAGACCGTCAACGCCCTCTCCCACTACACCGACTGGACCATCGGCCACGTACACGCCGGCGCACTGGGCTGGGTGGCAATGATTTCCATCGGCGCGCTGTACCACATGATTCCGAAGGTCTTCGGCCGGCCGCAGATGCATAGCATCGGCCTGATCAACGCGCACTTCTGGCTCGCGACCATCGGCACTGTGCTCTACATCGCCTCGATGTGGGTCAACGGGATCGCCCAGGGCCTGATGTGGCGCGCAGTGAACGAGGACGGCACCCTGACCTATTCCTTCGTCGAAACCCTGGTGGCCAGCCACCCAGGCTTCGTCGTGCGACTGGCGGGCGGTGCCATCTTCCTCGCCGGCATGTTGCTGATGGCCTACAACACTTGGCGCACCGTGCGGGCCTACCAGCCTGCCGAAGCTGCCGCTGCCGCGCAGATGGCCTGAGGAGTCCACCATGAAACACGAAACAATTGAAAAGAACGTCGGCCTGCTGATGCTGCTGATGGTCCTGGCGGTGAGTATCGGCGGCCTGACCCAAATCGTCCCGTTGTTCTTCCAGGACGTGACCAACAAGCCGGTGGACGGCATGAAACCCTACACCGCCCTGCAACTGGAAGGCCGTGACATCTACATTCGCGAAGGCTGCGTCGGCTGCCATTCGCAAATGATCCGTCCGTTCCGCGCCGAAACCGAGCGCTACGGCCACTATTCGGTGGCCGGTGAAAGTGTCTGGGACCATCCGTTCCTGTGGGGCTCCAAGCGTACCGGACCGGATCTGGCCCGGGTCGGCGCGCGTTACTCCGATGACTGGCACCGCGCCCACTTGTACAACCCGCGCAACGTCGTGCCCGAATCGAAAATGCCGGCCTATCCGTGGCTGGTGACCCAGGCGGTCGACAGCAGCCACACCGAAGGCAAGCTGCGCGCGATGCGCACCCTCGGCGTGCCGTACACCGACGACGACATTGCCGGCAGCGTGGCCTCCCTCAAGGGCAAGACCGAAATGGATGCACTGGTGGCCTACCTGCAAGTGCTCGGCACTGCCATCAAGAGCAAGAGGTGAGTCCCATGTTTCTTGAAATGAGCACTGGAATGATCCGAGGCCTGGGCACGGTCGTGGTCTTCGTCGCCTTCGTCGGCTTGATCCTGTGGGTCTTCAGCAGCAAGCGCGGCCCGGAATTCGCCCAGGCGCGCCTGCTGCCGTTCGCCGACGAACCGTCAGCCGATATCGTCAATCCTCAAGACCCTGCAACAAGGAGTACCCGGCCATGACCACCTTCTGGAGTACGTGGATCTGCGTACTGACCCTTGGCAGCCTTATCGGCCTGACCTGGCTGCTGATCGGCACCCGCAAGGGCGAGACCAAGGGCAGCGTCGACCAGACCATGGGCCACAGCTTCGACGGCATCGAGGAATACGACAACCCACTGCCGCAATGGTGGTTCCTGTTGTTCGCCGGCACTTTGGTGTTTTCCGTCGGTTACCTGATCCTGTATCCGGGCCTGGGCAACTGGAAAGGCGTCCTGCCCGGCTACGAAAATGGCTGGACCGGCGCCCATGAATGGGAAAAGGAAATGGCCAAGGCCGACGCCAAGTTCGGGCCGATCTTCGCCAAGTTCGCCGCAATGCCCGTTGAGGAAGTCGCCAAAGACCCGCAGGCCTTGAAGATGGGCGGTCGCCTGTTCGCTTCCAACTGCTCGGTCTGCCATGGCTCGGACGCCAAGGGGGCATTCGGCTTCCCTAACCTGGCCGACAACAACTGGCGCTGGGGTGGCGCTGCCGACACCATCAAGGCCACCATCCTGGGCGGGCGCATGGCGGCAATGCCGGCATGGGGCGAAGTGCTGGGAGACGCCGGGGTCAAGAACGTGGCCGCGTATGTACGTCATGAGCTGGCCGGCCTGCCGCTGCCAGCGGACAGCGGTGCCGACCTGGAAGCGGGCAAGCAAGCGTTCGGCACGACCTGTGTCGCCTGCCACGGCGCCAACGGCCAGGGTACCGAAGCCATGGGCGCGCCAAACCTGACGCAACCGGCGGGCTTCATCTACGGCACCAGCCTGGCGCAGTTGCAGCAAACCATCCGCCACGGTCGTCAGGGTCATATGCCAGCCCAGAACGAACTGCTCGGCAACGACAAGGTGCAATTGCTCGCCGCGTACGTCTACAGCCTTTCGAAAAGTGATGAGCAGTTGAGCGGTAAGCCGCAAGCTGCGAGCCTCAAGTAAAAGCCCAAGCAAAAGCTGCAAGCGACGAGTCCCCACTTGTAGCTTGCAGCTTGAAGCTCGTAGCTGCCCCTTTGCGACCCATTGTCGCACCCTCCCATGGTCTTCCTTTCGGTTCACCGGAATCGGGTCTAAGCTTCCCTCTGCGTGTACTGGCGACTGCCGGTTTCAGGTCGACCCGACCCGATGTGTTCGACAATCGTTCGATAAAAATGCCGCAAAGACAGGCAGATACCGGCTATTTCCGAGATGGCCTCGTTTCACCCGAACGCCTTGTGTGAACACACCCCGTTCCAACCGACCTGACCCCCTCGCCTCTTTCCTTTGCAGCGACCATTTGCCGGGGCCGTATTTTGTCCCTACGCAAAACATGGAAAGGCCGCAGAATCAGCTTTTGAAAGCATTGACCCAGGTCATGGCGCGTTGCAATGACCCCCCGCTTTCTCCATACTTGCGGCCGATTTTTATCCTAATAAAACACCCAAACCGTGGAACCTTAGAATGAGCACAGCAATCAGTCCGACTGCTTATAACTATAAGGTAGTCCGCCAGTTCGCCATCATGACGGTGGTCTGGGGGATCCTTGGCATGGGGCTCGGTGTCTTCATCGCCTCGCAACTGGTCTGGCCGGAGTTGAACTTCGATCTGCCATGGACGACGTTTGGACGCCTGCGCCCGCTGCACACCAACCTGGTGATCTTCGCCTTCGGTGGTTGTGCATTGTTCGCCACTTCCTACTACGTCGTGCAGCGAACCTGCCAGACGCGACTGATCTCCGACAGCCTCGCTGCCTTCACCTTCTGGGGTTGGCAAGCCGTCATCGTCGGCGCGATCGTGACCTTGCCAATGGGTTTCACCACCACCAAGGAATACGCGGAACTGGAATGGCCCCTGGCTATCCTGCTGGCCATCGTCTGGGTGACCTATGGTCTGGTGTTCTTCGGCACCATCGTCAAGCGCAAGACCAAGCACATCTATGTCGGTAACTGGTTCTACGGCGCCTTCATCGTCGTAACGGCGATGCTGCACATCGTCAACCACATGTCGCTGCCGGTCAGTCTGTTCAAGTCGTACTCGGCCTACTCGGGCGCAACCGACGCGATGATCCAATGGTGGTACGGCCACAACGCTGTGGGTTTCTTCCTGACCACCGGCTTCCTGGGAATGATGTACTACTTCGTGCCGAAACAGGCCGAACGTCCGATCTATTCCTATCGCCTGTCCATCGTGCACTTCTGGGCGCTGATCACCCTGTACATCTGGGCCGGCCCGCACCACCTGCACTACACCGCGCTGCCCGACTGGGCGCAGTCCCTGGGCATGGCGATGTCGATCATCCTGCTGGCCCCAAGCTGGGGTGGCATGATCAACGGCATGATGACCCTGTCCGGCGCCTGGCATAAGCTGCGCACCGACCCGATCCTGCGTTTCCTCGTGGTGTCCCTGGCGTTCTACGGCATGTCGACCTTCGAAGGCCCGATGATGGCCATCAAGACCGTCAACTCCCTGAGCCACTACACCGACTGGACCATCGGCCACGTACACGCCGGCGCGCTGGGCTGGGTGGCGATGATCTCCATCGGCGCCATCTACCACATGATTCCGAAACTGTTCGGTCGTGCGCAGATGCACAGCACCGGCCTCATCAACGCGCACTTCTGGCTCGCGACCATCGGCACCGTGCTCTACATCGCCTCGATGTGGGTCAACGGCATCACCCAGGGTCTGATGTGGCGCGCAATCAACGACGACGGCACCCTGACCTACTCGTTCGTCGAAGCGCTGCAAGCCAGCCACCCGGGCTTCATCGTGCGTGCCCTGGGCGGCGCGTTCTTCGCCAGCGGCATGCTGCTGATGGCCTATAACGTGTATCGCACCGTTCGTGCTTCTGACCCGGCTGAAGCTGAAGCCGCCGCCAAGATCGCCGTAGTTGGAGCTCACTGATGAAGCACGAAGCAGTAGAGAAGAATATCGGCCTGCTGGCCTTCTTCATGGTCATTGCCGTCAGCATCGGCGGCCTGACCCAGATCGTTCCGCTGTTTTTCCAGGACGTGACCAACAAGCCGGTCGAAGGCATGAAGCCGCGTACCGCCCTTGAACTGGAAGGCCGCGACATCTATATCGCCAACGGCTGTGTCGGCTGCCACTCGCAGATGATCCGTCCGTTCCGCGCTGAAACCGAACGCTACGGCCACTACTCCGTCGCCGGCGAAAGCGTCTGGGACCACCCATTCCTGTGGGGTTCCAAGCGCACCGGCCCGGACCTGGCCCGCGTTGGCGGCCGCTACTCCGATGACTGGCACCGTGCGCATTTGTACAACCCGCGCAACGTCGTGCCTGAATCGAAAATGCCGTCCTACCCGTTCCTCGTAGAAAACAAGCTCGACGGCAAAGACACCGCGAAAAAAATGGAAGTCCTGCGCAGCCTGGGCGTGCCTTACACCGACGAAGACATCGCCGGTGCCAGGGATGCCGTGAAAGGCAAGACTGAAATGGACGCGCTGGTGGCCTATCTGCAAGGCCTGGGCACCATCATCAAAAGCAAACGGTGATTTAGATGGATATCGGGATGATTCGTGGCCTGGGTACCGTCGTCGTGATGGTGGCGTTTATCGGTCTGGCCCTATGGGTGTTCAGCCCCAAGCGCAAATCGGAGTTTGACGACGCGACCCTGCTGCCGTTCGCGGATGATCCCGAAGCCATCAAGCACGTCGAGCAAGCTTCTAGGAGTAACAAAGAATGACTACGTTCTGGAGTCTGTACGTCACAGTCCTCAGTCTGGGAACGATCTTCTCCCTGACGTGGCTGCTGCTGTCGACCCGCAAGGGCCAGCGCGCCGAACAAACGGACGAAACCGTTGGCCACTCGTTCGACGGCATCGAGGAATATGACAACCCTCTGCCTAAATGGTGGTTCATGCTGTTCGTGGGCACCATCGTGTTCGCCCTCGGTTACCTGGTGCTCTACCCGGGCCTGGGCAACTGGAAAGGCCTGCTGCCGGGCTATAACTACCTGGACACCGAAAAGCAGACCCCTTTTGCCAATGGCCAGACCGGCTGGACCGGCGTGCACGAATGGGAAAAGGAAATGGCTCGTTCGGACGCCAAGTTCGGTCCGATCTTCGCCAAATTCGCGTCCATGCCCATCGAAGAAGTCGCCAAGGACCCGCAAGCTCTGAAAATGGGCGGCCGCCTGTTCGCCTCCAACTGCTCGGTTTGCCACGGTTCCGACGCCAAGGGCGCCTATGGTTTCCCGAACCTGACCGACGCCGACTGGCGCTGGGGCGGCGAGCCGGAAACCATCAAGACCACCATCATGGGCGGTCGTCATGCGGTCATGCCGGGTTGGGCTGCCGTGGTGGGCGAGCAAGGCGTAGCCGACGTGGCCTCCTACGTGGTGACCAGCCTGCACGGTCGCAAACTGCCGGAAGGTGCCAAGGCTGATCCGGCCAACGGCCAGAAGCTGTTCGCCGCCAACTGCGTGGCGTGCCACGGCCCAGCCGGCAAAGGCACGCCTGCCATGGGCGCACCTGACCTGACGCATCCAGCCGGTTTCATCTACGGTTCGAGCTTCGCCCAACTGCAGCAGACCATCCGCTACGGTCGCCAGGGCCAGATGCCTGCCCAGGCTGATCTGCAAGGCAACGACAAGGTCCACCTGCTGGCCGCCTACGTCTACAGCCTGTCCCACGGCGAAAAGGCTCCGGCCGCTGACGCCCAGTAAGACAAGCGCCTGATACACCGAAGGCCCCGTCAATGAATATTGGCGGGGCCTTTTGTTTGGCCCGATGGCTGGCTCATCTGTTTGACCTTGCGCGCTCCGCACCCAGGTAGTAACGTGCCTACATTCAAGATCAGCGAGGGCATCTGCATGTCCATCACCACTATTTCCAGCCGCGAATTCAATCACGACACAAGTGGTGCCAAAAAAGCCACTCTTGAGGGACCGGTGATCATAACCGACCGTGGCAAGCCGGCCCATGTGCTGCTAAGCATTGAGGAGTACCAAAAACTCACCGGCATCGGCACCAGCATTGTCGAGTTGCTGGTGATGCCAGATGCGCCGGATATCGATTTCGACACCGAGCGTGCCGTCATCTCTCCTCGACCGGTAGACCTGTCCTGATGTTTTTACTCGACACCAACGTCATCTCGGAACTGCGCAAACCGCAGGCAGACAAGCATGTACAAACCTGGGCACGCAGTGTGCCCGCCCCCAGCCTTTACGTTTCGGCGATTACCGTATTGGAGCTGGAAACCGGTGTGTTGCGCTTCGAACGCAAGGACCCGGTTCAAGGCAGCCGTTTGCGTGCATGGCTGGATAACCATGTCATGCCTGCGTTTGCAGGTAGAATCCTGGCGGTCGACCGCGCCGTCGCCCTGCGCTGCGCCCGTCTGCACGTACCGGACCGCAGCAATGAATGTGATGCGCTGATTGCCGCAACCGCATTGGTCCATGGATTGACCGTGGTCACCCGCAACGTGAACGATTTCCAGAGCAGTGGCGTGGCGCTGCTCAACCCCTGGTCAAGCTGAATAACGTTACAACGGACCCTCAATTCACCGCCAAGGAGACAGGCACAGTGGCAAGTATCAACCCCTTCAAGCAGATGGCCGGCAAACGTCCGGGGATCCTGCATGTCTGACGCACTCTGGGCCGCCCGCCTGGGCGATGCGCTCGACCACACCTCGATGATGGCCGATATTCTCGGCGGCGTGCTGGAGGTAGCGGCCAACATCGCGATCACCGCGTTGGCAACCGCCGCCGTGGTCGCAGCCACGGGCATCACCGTGGCCACGGGCGGCCTGGGCTGCTTCCTGCTCGGCGCCGTAGTCGGCGCGGTCGTCGGCATCGCCATGAGCAAGACCGGGGCCGACAAGGGCCTGAGTAATATCTGCGAGGGCATTGGCAATGCCCTCTTCCCCCCCACGGTGCAAGCCAACATCCTCACCGGCTCCACCGACACCCTGACCAACAACATCCCCGCCGCCCGCGCCGCCGGGGCCATCGAATCCCATGTCGCGCCGGCCGGCACCGAGCTGGAAGAACCCGAGGTTGAACCCAGCTACCTGGACATGGCCGAGAGTTTCTTCTCGCAGATGTGGCGCCCCACCGTCGCCACACCCGCCCCCGGCGCCGTGCCCAAGCCGCTGGACATGATCACCTGCCTGAAGCACCCGCCGATGCCGCCGCAGTTTTTGGCCGAAGGCTCGGACAAGGTCACCATCAACGGCCAGCCCGCTGTGCGCAGCGGCGACCGCAGCACCTGCGATGGCAAGGTCGTGTCGTCCGGGCTGATTTCATCCAATGTCACCATTGGCGGTGGTTCGGTGGTGGTGCGCGAGATTCGCAGCGGCAAGACACCGGGCGTGGGCCTGGCGGTGACCGCGCTGCTGATGCTCAAGGGCAGCAAGGGCAAGTTCTTCAGCAAATTGCCCTGCATGCTGGCTGGCGCTGCGGCGTCCATGGCGGTCAGCAGTGCGATGGGCGCGGCGGCCAATGCGGCCATGGGTTCGTCGAACCCGGTGCATGCCGCCACCGGGGCCAAGGTGTTGGGCGGTGATCAAGAGCTGGATTTCGTCCTGCCCGGCATCCTGCCGATTGACTGGCAGCGCTTCTACAATAGCCGCGACGAGCGCGGCGACGGCTTGTTCGGCGTCGGCTGGAGCGTGAGCTACGAGGTACAAGTCGAGATTCGTCCCCATCCCGAAGGCGGCGAAACCCTGGTCTACACCGACGGACAGGGCCGCCCCATCGACATGGGCTCGATCCCCCTGGGCGGCGCGGTGTTCAGCGCCGGCGAAGGCCTCGCCGTGCGCCGGCACGTCAACGGCCAGTTGCTGATCGAAAGCGACGGCGGCCTGTACCGCCTGTTCGAACCGACGCCAGGACAGGCCTCGTTGCTGCGCCTGAGCCAATTGGGCGACCGCAACGACAACCGCATCCACCTCGACTATGACGAAGCCGGGCGGCTGGTGCGCCTGCGCGACACCTTCGATCTGGTGCAGGTGGAACTGGTTCACGAACGGGAGCGCGTCGTCCGGCTTGAACGTCTCTACCCCGACGAACAGCGCGAAGTGCTGGTCAGCTACACCTACGACGCGGCCAACAACCTCGCCGAAGTGCGCGACGCCACCGGCCAGGTGCAACGGCGCTTCAACTACGACGCCGGGCGACGCATGGTGGAACACCAATTGCCCACCGGCCTGCGCTGCTTCTACGAATGGGCCTCGATCGATAACCAGGAATGGCGCGTGACCCGCCACTGGACCGACGAAGGCGACGCGTACCAGTTCGACTATGACCTGATCGCCGGGACGACGCGCATCACCGACAGCTTGCAGCGCACCAGCACCCGTCACTGGAACGCCCAGCACCAGATCATCCGCTCCACCGACAACCTCGGTCAGACCTGGCTGTTCGAATGGAACGACGAGCGCCAGTTGCTCGGCGCCACCGACCCGAAAGGTGGTGGCTACACGTTCAGCTACGACGAAGCCGGCAACCTGATCAGCGAAACCGACCCGCTGGGCCGCAGCGATTCCACTCAGTGGCTCGAACACTGGGCGCTGCCGTTGGTGGACACCGACGCCACCGGCCACAGCTGGCAGTATCGCTACGACCCACGAGGCAACTGCATCGCCGAGACCGACCCACTGGGCCACGTCACCCGCTACCGCTACGACAGCCACGGGCAGGTCGTCGAAATCATCGACGCCACCGGCAAGAGCAAGAAGCTGCGCTGGAACCCGTTCGGGCAACTGGTGGAACATATCGATTGCTCGGGTTACCCGACGCGATTCAGCTACGACTCGCGTGGCTATTTGCAAACCATCACCGATGCCCTCGGCGAGCGCACCCAGTTCAGCTACGACGCCCAGGGCCGGTTGCTCAGCAGCCAACTGCCGGACGGCCGCACCGAGCATTACCAGCGCGACGCCGCCGGCCAGCTCACCGGCTACACCGACCCGGCCGGGCACACCACGCGCTACCAGCACAACCGGCGCGGCCAAGTGCGCCAACGCACCGATGCCCATGGCCGGCAGGTGCAATTTGCCTATGACGGCTTTGGTCGGCTGCAAGCGCTGGTCAATGAGAATGGCGAGAGTTATCGGTTTGCCTGGGACGCCGGAGATCGGCTGGTTGAACAGCGCAATCTCGACGGTAGCGTCAAGCGTTACACCTACGACGCTCTTGACCATGTAACAAGCGTCGAGACCGTCGCAGCGCTACGAGATGATAATCTTCCCCTCGAAGAACCCATCGTCCAGCATTTGGAACGCGATGCGGTAGGTCGACTGATTACCCGCTTAACGCCTGACGGACGTTCCCGGTACAGCTATAGCCCTCTGAACCAATTGATCGAAGCCGTCACTGCCAATAATGACGGCGATGAACAGCGATTGAGCTTCGCTTATGATGCGTTGGGGTATTTGATTGAAGAGCAGAGTTCGGCAGGACTTCTGCAGCATCATTACGACGAACTCGGCAATCTGACCCAAACCCGACTCCCTGACGGTCGCTGGATTAACCGTCTTTACTATGGCAGTGGCCACCTGCATCAGATCAATCTTGACGGCCAGGTCATCAGCGACTTTGAACGTGATCGGCTGCATCGTGAAGTGATGCGCACACAAGGCCAAATTCACACCCGTAGCGACTACGACCGTAGCGGGCGCCTACGCAGTCGCCAACGCCGCCTCGGCAGCCCTCCTTCGCCGATGGCGGCGACCGAACAGATGCATTTTGAGTTCGACCCCAGCGATCATCTTGTAGGCCGCCTCGAACGACTGCCACAAGGCCAGCAACGTCAAATGCTGCACTACGACGTAACGGGGCGAATCATTTCGAGCCAGGGAAGTCGCCAAGGACAGAATGAAACATTCTCCTTCGACGCGGCTGCCAATCTCCTCGACGGCCCCTCCGGCGCAACCGGACGGGTTGCGCACAACCAATTGCTGACTTATCAGGATAAGCGTTATCGATACGACGGCTTCGGACGAATGATTGAAAAACGCAGCCGACGGCACGGGTTGCAGCGATTCAGTTATGACTCGGATCATCGCCTGATAGAAGTTCGAACACAGAAAGTCGAGGGAGAAAGTGTCGTCAGGATGCGCTATGACCCCTTGGGTCGAAGAATTGAGAAAACTGAACATGACAGCAAAGGCCAACTCATCGCTTCCACGCGCTTCGACTGGGATGGCCTGCAATTACTAAAAGAGCAAAAAAATGGCCTGACTAGCCTGTACCTCTACGCTGATAACGGTCACGAGCCCTTGGCCAGGGTCGACGGCATCGAAGCGAGTCAACGCATTCGCCATTATCACAACGATCCCAATGGCCTGCCACACGCCTTGACGGAAAATGACGGCCATCCGCTGTGGCATGCCCGCTATCAAGTATGGGGCAACACTTTTGAGGAGGTGCGTGAGCCGTATTACGTCGAAGAACAGAACCTTCGATTCCAGGGACAATATCTGGATCGGGAAACTGGCCTGCACTACAACACCTTTCGCTTTTACGACCCCGACATCGGACGCTTTACCACGCCCGACCCTCTGGGCCTGACCGGCAGCCTTAATCTCTATCGCTACTCACCGAATCCATTCACCTGGATCGACCCATTGGGGTTGAAAGAAAACGAGATTATTCGCTACATGGGCGAAAGCGAAACGGTTTCCTCGAAGGCCGCCAATGGCGGTAAAGGGGGCTTGGTACCGAATATTCGGGGAGAGAAGGCGGTTTGGGTCAACCAGGACAGCAATCCAGGATTCAACCCAGGCAATGAAAAGTATCGAGTCGTCGCTACCGTCAACAATGAAGGAGTCAGCATGCTCAATAACCACAAAGACATCTCTACTGTTGACTATAAGGAGACGGGTCTGAAAGATGGCGTGCTTTCCAAAACGAATGAACCCAAAGCCAGAGGAATCGGTTTCCGGCTGTTGGATAAATTCAATAAAACCATCACGTCATTTCGTGTCGAGAAAAAAGGCCCGAATGGAAAGTGGAAGACATGCGGGTAAGGCCATATGGACATATTCAACCTCCTCTCCTATAAGCTTGAAAACTTCCTGAACGCCCGCCCCTACCCGAAGGCGCTGGGCACCATTTTCCATGAAGAAGACGAGCCTTCACTGCTCCGGGTAATGGCCAGGAAAAGCAACGGCTCGTCCTTCAGCGTGAGCCGCTGGCACGATTTGTTTTCCATAGCTGCCTTCGAAAAAGCCATGGCGAAAATCGGCTTCACTGAACCGGACTGCCATGCCCTGCTCCTGGTCCTGTCGCGCCTTGGTTATCTGCTCGAGATCGACAACCGTCAACGAACCAACAAAGACTATTTTATTTTCTTCTACTTGATCCAGTTGATCAGCTTGAAGAACAGCCCGATCGATTCCAATACGCAAATCAGAAACCACATGTTCAGGTTCCTACTCTTCGAGTTGAGTATCGACGACGAGGTGTATCGTCGGTTCAGCATCGAGGGTCCTCAATTGATGATGGAGACCGATGCCTCGGGACCTGTGCCTTTTCTGGAGATCATCGACCTGGTTTACAGAGCAATCAACGCGGACGCCAGGAAAGAGCATGAGCTGCTGAGCCATTTGAAAAGCTATCAGATAGCCGTTATCCGCCTACTGACCGAACCTGACGCAGACACCTGCCGCTTCAAACTCAATGATCGCCACAGCGAGCTCATGTATCCCGACCTTTTCCTGAACACCTATGCCCAGGACAGGCAGTGGGTATTCAATGCTCTGATCGATACGCTCAATCCGCTCCAATCAACGGAAAACCTGTTCGTCTCGAACATGATTCTGATGAACTACTCCTTCCATATCCTGAAAAACCGGCCCCGTGAACTCCTGAAACTGAAGAAATACGTCAATGATGAGGTGCTGTTCGGTAAATTGCTGGAAGCCATCATCCTGCGTCGCATGAGCATCACCAAAGCGCTGTTCGAAAAAATCCCCACGGGCCATGACTTGTCCTTGATAAATGACGACCCAGCTCCGTTCTACAACATCCTATACAGGCAATAAAGTTGCGGCGAATTTCACCCTGACAGGCTGTACTTCCCCAAGCGATGCATATTCGTGCCTTAGCGAAGACCTTCCGGGTGTACGCCACCGAACCCACTTCGATTCGTCCAAGGTCTGATCGACGAGGAAGATTTGGACGAATCTGAATTCGCGACCTCAGCAAAATGACGGATCCCACTGAAAACAATGCACTCGTGGCAAGGAGCTTGCTCGGCTGGACGGCAAAAGCCTTTGCTATAACTACCCTCGACTCTATCGACCAAGAAAGCTCATATAAAATGATCGACTTCACGGCAGCGATAAAATCAAGACACTCCGCAGCCAATATTCTGCTGGGAGAGAATATTTCCATCTACACCACTGCCCTGTATGCAAAACACAAAGTCGAAATCAAGACCTATGCCCTTCCGGATAACGAAACGAGAACAGCCTATGTGGTGGATGACACCATCACCCTCTCGACACTTACCGATGGAACAATTTTCTCCATAGGCTGCAACACCCGCTACACAGGACTGTACAGAGAAGCACTTTCTACAGGCATGTCGTTGGGCCAAATAAAAAAGCTCACGAGACGCCAAAGAATCTTCAACGGCTCACTCATCCTCGATGAGGACTTCGGCTTTTGTTACTTATTACCCTCCCCCTATGATGAAATCGCTGACAGTATTGAAGACATACCACCAGATTTGATACTAGATGAAATCTACATCTCTGATTTTTCTTCATGGCTAGGCGGCCCAAGATAATGTTAGCGGCGTCATCACTGTCATTTACGGTATCGGGCAGACTGCACAGCAGAGCGCGTTGACCTTTTTATGACGGCTGCGCCGCCGAGCGAGAGCAAGCTCCCCCGCCAAAAATTGCAGGCAACCTTCAGACCGTGCCTACACGTTGGCTACCGCGCTCGTCCAGACTACGCAACCTTGCGCCTTTACCTACAACTACACCAGAATCCGCCCGCTTGTGCGCCTTAGTCATGCCGTCCTATCGTAATCCCGTCTCTGCAGATTCAGCGACCGGGCTTGGCGGCCCGGCGTAACAATCCTTCAAATATGACTGCGATGCTTTTGGCATTGGCATTCGTATGTTATGGCGGGTTGCGCAAGGATCCCTTCGGGGATGCCGGGTTCCTTTCGTTCCGGTCCGCCAACCTTGTGTAATCCGTCACCCCATCTGCTTGGCGGCAGACGGTGATGGTTCCCTTACGAAAGGAGCTCATCATGTTCAAGGTCACACCCAATCCGCCGAAGGCGGATTCCACCTCCTCCTACAAAGCTGATATTGGTTCCAAGAAACACGACGAAGCCACCAACCGCGCGCTTGATAACTATCTGCTACCCAAACATGAACAGTCTCAAGACGCTCCGAAACCAGGCCAGCTATTCACCATTGTGAAAGACATCGATAACGAATGCCTGCTCGCCAACCTCAGCGAAACCCTGGCTTCAGCTGACGCGATGGTCAGCGATCTGGCCTTCGAATTGGACGGTTCACGACGTCACATTGCCTTGGGCATTCAGCAACTGATCGAGTTGAGTTACTTAATGGCGAATCGCGTATTGGATAACGTCGATCCGCGATAGCCATCAGGTACCAAAAAACAAAGGGCATACAGAGCGTATCGATATGCCCTTTTTTTCACATGTCTGCATATCCATCGCAATGACACCTAATAACCAACACTACAAATCGTCCGCTACGGCTGGGCGACTATACTCGACAAGTCAATTGATCTGGATCATGACTTGTTACATCTGCTACACCATTCAGCCCCCGCGCCCAACGCGACCAAAGGTCGCACCCTTGGGCTAGAGCGACAGGCGTATCATTGCGCCATTGCAGCACTCTTTCTGACCGTGGTCGGCACGCACTGGCCTCGGCACTTTTCCACTGCCGTGGGATGCATTTGATGAGCAATCAGATTCCGGTACATGACGTCACCCCGCCTGCCAAGGACGCCAGTAAAAGCGTCGACCTGTATGCCTCTCGGGAAAAAATCTACACCCGTGCCTTCACCGGCCTGTTTCGCAACCTGCGGATGGTGGGCGGTGCAGTGCTGTTCCTGCTGTATTTTGGAACGGTCTGGTTGAACTGGGGCGGCCACCAGGCCGTCTGGTGGAACCTGCCGGAACGCAAATTCTTTATTTTCGGCGCGACCTTCTGGCCCCAGGATTTCATCCTGCTGTCCGGGCTGCTGATCATTGCGGCCTTCGGCCTGTTTTTCATTACGGTCTATGCCGGGCGGGTCTGGTGTGGCTACACCTGCCCGCAAAGTGTGTGGACCTGGATCTTCATGTGGTGTGAAAAGGTCACCGAAGGCGACCGCAACCAACGTATCAAGCTGGACAAGGCGCCCATGAGCGCGAACAAGTTCCTGCGCAAGTTTGCCAAGCACAGCCTGTGGCTGTTGATCGGCTTCGTCACCGGCATGACCTTCGTTGGTTATTTCACGCCGATCCGCGAACTGGTGTTCGAATTCTTCACCGGCCAGGCCGATGGCTGGTCTTATTTCTGGGTCGGTTTCTTCACGCTTGCCACCTATGGCAACGCCGGCTGGCTACGGGAACAGGTGTGCATCTATATGTGCCCTTACGCCCGTTTCCAGAGCGTGATGTTCGACAAGGACACCCTGATCGTTTCCTACGATCCACGTCGCGGCGAAGGCCGTGGCCCACGCAAGAAAGGCATCGACTACAAGGCATTGGGCCTGGGGGATTGCATCGACTGCACCATGTGTGTCCAGGTCTGCCCCACCGGCATCGACATCCGTGACGGTTTGCAGATCGAGTGCATCGGCTGCGCCGCCTGTATCGACGCCTGCGACAACATCATGGACAAGATGGATTACCCGCGCGGCCTGATCAGCTACACCACCGAACACAACCTGTCGGGGCAGAAAACCCATAAACTGCGCCCACGCCTGATCGGCTATGCCCTGGTGTTGCTGGCGATGATCAGCTTGCTGGTGACAGCGTTCTTCATGCGCTCGCTGGTGGGCTTCGACGTCAGCAAGGACCGCGTGCTGTACCGTGAAAACGCCGAAGGCCGGATCGAGAACGTCTACAGCCTGAAGATCATGAACAAGGACCAGCGCGACCATACGTACGTCCTGCAAGCCACTGGCCTGCCCGATCTCAAGCTGCAAGGTCGGCGGGAATTCAAGGTCGCGGCGGGCGATATCGTCAGCCAGCCGGTTGAACTGTCCAGCGCACCGGAACAACTGCCGTCGAGCACCAACGAGGTGACCTTCATCCTCAAGGATGCCGATGACGACAGCGTACATGTCGAAGCCAAGAGCCGGTTCATCGGCCCACAAACCCGTTGAGAGAAATGCACATGCCTGCAGCAACCGCCACCAGCCCCTGGTACAAGCACCTCTGGCCGTGGATCATCATCGGGATCCTGGCCTGCTCGGTGACCCTGAGCCTGACGATGGTGACCATTGCCGTCAAAAACCCGGACAATCTGGTCAACGACAACTATTACGAAGCCGGCAAGGGCATCAACCGTTCGCTGGAGCGCGAACTGCTGGCCCAGACGCTGCAACTGCATGCCAACGTGCAGCTGGACGACGTCACCGGCGAGGTGAACCTGCGCCTGAACGGCAACAGTCGTCCCCAGACCGTGGAACTGAGCCTGATTTCGCCGACCCAGCCGGAGAAGGACCGCAAGATCGTCCTGACCCGCAACGACAGCGAGCCGGGACGGTACGTGGGCCA
This sequence comes from Pseudomonas sp. AF32, assembly GCF_022342325.2. Lineage (NCBI taxonomy): Bacteria > Pseudomonadati > Pseudomonadota > Gammaproteobacteria > Pseudomonadales > Pseudomonadaceae > Pseudomonas > Pseudomonas sp. AF32. Next base: position 201,595 of record NZ_RQJK02000006.1, read on the forward strand.
GTTGACGGACAAGATCGAAGGCCGGCGCTTTGTCGAATTGTTGGGGGTCGAGGGCGACAAGACCTGGCGCCTGTTCGAGGAAGAGCAGGTCAATCATGACCAGACCATCTTGCTCGGGGATGAGCCGCTGCAAGGTGCGGAAGACCTGAAAAAGTAGAAAATCGCGAGCGGGCTCGCTCCCACAGGGGATTGCGGTGTTTGACCGCCCGCGATCAACTGTGGGAGCGAGCCTGCTCGCGATGAGGCCCTCCCTGACAACACGGATTCAGCGGTACCTGTGAATACCTGATGACAACTCCCCAGCCCTGCTACCACTGCGCCCTGCCCGTCCCTCCCGGCAGTCGCTTCACCGCCGTCGTCCTCGGCGAAACCCGCGAGCTGTGCTGCCCGGGTTGCCAGGCGGTGGCCGAGGCCATCGTGGCCGGGGGCCTGGAGAGTTATTACCAGCATCGCAGCGAAGCATCGGCCAACCCGGAAACCCTGCCCGTTCAGTTGACCGATGAACTGGCGCTTTATGACCGCCAGGACGTGCAGCAATCGTTCGTCCGCCACGAAGGCGAGTTGGCTGAAACCACTCTGCTGATGGAGGGCATCAGCTGTGCTGCCTGCGGCTGGCTGATCGAAAAACAACTGCGCAGCCTGCCAGCCGTGGCCGAGGCGCGACTGAATCTCTCCAATCATCGCCTGCATGTACGCTGGGCCGATGGAAAGTTGCCGCTGAGTACGTTGCTCGCGGAGCTGCGCCGGATCGGCTACGCCGCCCACCCGTACCAGGCTGACCAGGCCAGCGAGCAACTCGCCGCGCAAAACCGCCTGGCTCTGCGTCAGCTCGGCGTCGCGGGACTGCTGTGGTTCCAGGCGATGATGGCAACCATGGCCACCTGGCCGGAATTCAATATCGACCTCAGCCCCGAGATGCACACCATCCTGCGCTGGGTGGCGCTGTTCCTCACCACACCGATTGTGTTCTACAGCTGCGCGCCGTTCTTCAAGGGCGCGATGCGCGACCTGCGCACCCGCCACCTGACCATGGACGTTTCCGTGTCCCTGGCCATCGGCAGCGCATACGTCGCCGGAATCTGGACCTCCATCACCGGTGTGGGAGAACTGTATTTCGATGCGGTGGGCATGTTCGCCCTGTTCCTGCTGGCGGGGCGTTACCTGGAGCGCCGTGCGCGAGAACGCACCGCGGCGGCTACCGCGCAACTGGTCAACCTGCTGCCTGCCTCGTGCCTGCGCCTGGAAGAAAACGGCCAGAGCGAACGCATCCTGCTCAGTGAATTGCGCACCGGCGACCGTGTGCTGGTGCATCCAGGCGCCGTCCTGCCGGCCGATGGCAGGATCCTCGATGGACAATCCAGCATCGACGAATCGCTGCTGACCGGCGAGTACCTGCCGCAACCTCGACAAGTGGGCGACGCGGTCACCGCCGGCACACTCAACGTCGAAGGCGCCCTGACAGTCGAGGTGCTGGCTCTGGGGCAAGATACGCGATTGTCAGCCATCGTCCGGCTGCTGGAACGGGCACAGGGCGAGAAACCGCGACTGGCGGAAATCGCCGACCGGGCCGCCCAATGGTTCCTGTTCTTCTCTCTGGTTGCCGTTGCGGCCATCGGCCTGTTGTGGTGGCAGCTGGACGCTTCCCGGGCGTTCTGGATCGTGTTGGCCATGCTGGTCGCGACCTGTCCTTGCGCGTTGTCACTGGCCACGCCCACCGCACTCACCGCCGCCACTGGCACCCTGCACAAACTCGGGCTGCTGCTGACCCGTGGGCACGTGCTGGAAGGGTTGAATCAGATCGACACCGTCATCTTCGACAAGACCGGTACCCTGACCGAGGGGCGTCTGGCCTTGCGTGCCATTCGGCCATTGGCGGCACTCGACAGCGATCACTGCCTGGGCCTGGCCGCCGCCCTGGAAAACCGCTCCGAACACCCCATCGCCCGCGCCTTCGGCCGTGCCCCGCTGGCTGCCGAGCAGGTACAAAGCTTCCCAGGCCTGGGGCTGGAGGGCCTGGTGGGTGATCGGCGCCTGCGCATCGGTCATCCCGGCTTTGCGTGTGAACTGAGCAGCGCGCCGGTTCCGCCGATGCCTGACGAACCCGGTCAATGGCTGCTGCTGAGTGACACCGACGGGCCATTGGCCTGGTTTGTCCTCGACGACCGCTTGCGCACCGATGCCCCGGCGCTGCTGGCAGCCTGTAAGGCGCGAGGTTGGCGCACGCTGCTGTTGTCGGGCGATAGTTCACCGATGGTTGCCAGCGTCGCCGCCGAACTGGGCATCGATGAAGCCCGGGGCGGTTTGCGCCCGGATGATAAACTGGTGGTGTTGCAACAACTGCATCAACAAGGCCGCAAAGTGCTTATGCTTGGGGATGGCGTGAACGACGTGCCGGTACTGGCGGCGGCGGACATCAGCGTCGCCATGGGCTCGGCCACCGACCTGGCCAAGACCAGCGCCGACGCGGTGCTGCTGTCCAACCGCCTCGATGCCCTGGTCCAGGCTTTTACCCTGGCCCGACGCACCCGCCGGGTGATCATCGAGAACCTGGTATGGGCAGCGCTGTACAATGGCCTCATGTTGCCGTTCGCCGCCCTCGGCTGGATTACGCCGGTGTGGGCCGCCGTCGGCATGTCCATCAGTTCGTTGACCGTCGTGTTGAATGCGCTGAGGCTGACTCGCCAGCCCGGGGAGCACATTCGCAACACCTCGCCCGACACCCGTCCGCTGCCGGCCTGAGCCGGGCGGTCATGGAGTTCCGACAATGCCAGCTCTTTACGTGATGATTCCGGCGGCGCTGCTGATCGTCGCCATCGCCGTCTACATTTTCTTCTGGGCCGTGGACAGCGGCCAGTACGACGACCTCGACGGTCCGGCCCACAGCATCCTGTTCGACGATCAGGACCCTAACCACAAGGCTGCGGTGGACGAAGCCGACGGCCAGGCTCGCGAACCGGACGACAAGGCCCCGCCTCATGCTTGATCTGGTGCCACTCCTGGTCTCGGCGGTCATTCTCGGCTTGTTGGGGGGTGGGCACTGCCTGGGTATGTGCGGTGGTCTCATGGGGGCTCTCACCCTGGCGATTCCCAAGGAGCAGCGCAGCCGGCGTTTTCGGCTGTTGCTGGCCTACAACCTGGGACGCATCCTGAGTTATGCCACCGCCGGCTTGCTGATCGGCCTGGCCGGCTGGGCCGTTGCCAACAGCCCGGCGGCCATGTTCATGCGCGTGTTGGCCGGTGTGCTGTTGATTGTCATGGGCCTGTACCTGGCCGGCTGGTGGAGCGGTCTGACCCGTATCGAAAGCGTGGGGCGCGGACTGTGGCGGCACATCCAGCCGGTTGCCAATCGCTTGCTGCCGGTGTCGAGCCTGCCTCGGGCGCTGTTGTTGGGCGCGTTATGGGGCTGGCTGCCGTGCGGCCTGGTCTACAGCACCCTGCTGTGGTCCGCCAGCCAGGGCAATGCGCTGGACAGCGCGCTGCTGATGCTGGCCTTCGGGCTCGGCACCTGGCCGGTGCTGCTCGCCACCGGCCTGGCAGCCGAGCGTGTCACCGCCCTGCTGCGTAAACGCAGCGTGCGCGTGGCCGGTGGGTTGGTGGTGATCGTTTTCGGCATCTGGACATTGCCGGGGCCTCATCAGCATTGGTTGATGGGGCATTGACCATCCTCTCTGTGGGAGCGGGCTTGCTCGCGAAAGCGGTCTGCCTGTGCCGGTGATGTTGGATGTACCGCCGCCTTCGCGAGCAAGCCCGCTCCCACAGGGACTTGCAGCGAGCCTTGCCCGTCCTTTGCCCCGTTGATGCAAATCAACACGCCACCACACCCGCGCCCCTAGACTCGCGCCCATGCCAGCCTATCCGGGGAATGCCCGCATGCTCGACGCCATACGTTGGGACCCAGACCTGATCCGCCGTTACGATCTGGCGGGACCTCGCTACACCTCGTACCCGACCGCAGTGCAATTCACCAGTCAGGTAGGGACATTCGATCTGCTTCATGCCTTGCGCGAAAGCCGCAAAGGCCTGCGGCCGCTGTCGTTGTATGTACACGTGCCGTTCTGCGCGAATATCTGCTACTACTGCGCTTGTAACAAAGTCATTACCAAGGACCGTGGCCGTGCCCACGCCTACCTGCAGCGCCTCGAACAGGAAATCCAGCTGATCGGCTGCCATCTGGACCCGGCCCAGCGTGTGGAACAGTTGCATCTGGGCGGCGGCACCCCGACGTTTCTGAGCCACGATGAGTTGCGCCAGTTGATGGCCAAGCTGCGCAAACATTTCAAGCTGCAGGATGACGATTCCGGCGATTACGGCATCGAGATCGATCCAAGGGAAGCCGACTGGTCCACCATGGGTCTTTTGCGAGAACTGGGGTTCAACCGGGTCAGCATCGGCGTCCAGGACTTCGACCCTGTCGTGCAGCGTGCCGTCAATCGCCTCCAAAGCCCGGAGGAAACCCGCGCCGTGATCGAGGCAGCCCGCACTTTGCAGTTTCGCTCGATCAACATCGACCTGATCTACGGCCTGCCCAAACAGACACCGGAGAGCTTTGCCCGCACCGTCCAGGAAGTCATCCAACTGCAGCCGGATCGCCTGTCGGTATTCAATTATGCCCATCTGCCGGAACGCTTCATGCCCCAACGGCGCATCAATAGCCAGGACCTGCCGAACCCGGAGCAAAAACTGGCTATGTTGCAAGGCACCATCGAACAACTGAGCGCCGCCGGTTATCGCTACATTGGCATGGACCACTTCGCCCTGCCCGACGACGACCTGGCGATTGCCCAGGAAGAAGCCACTTTGCAACGCAATTTCCAGGGCTATACCACCCATGGACATTGCGATCTGATCGGCCTCGGTGTGTCGGCCATCAGCCAGATTGGCGATTTGTACTGCCAGAACAACAGCGACTTGAACCAGTACCAGAACACCCTGGCCGATGGCCGACTGGCAACCAGTCGAGGCTTGGTGTGTACCGCTGACGACCGTCTGCGGCGAGCAGTCGTCCAGCAACTGATCTGTCATTTCGAGCTGGTATTCGCCGAAATCGAGCAGGCTTTCGACGTCGTGTTTGCCGACTACTTCGCCGCTGTATGGCCATCACTGCAACGCATGGCCGAGGACGGCCTGATCGAGGTCGACAACGAACGCATCAGGGTATTGCCCGCCGGTCGCCTGCTGGTACGCTCGGTGTGCATGGTGTTCGATGCCTATTTGGACCAGCAGAACCGCCAGCGTTTCTCGCGCGTCATCTGAGCGCGACAATTTGACGATGAAAGCACACTGGCCGGAGTGCCGTTGCTAGGTTACCCTTACGGCTGATGTGTGTTTTTCCCACAAGGATTAAAGAAATGTCCGAGCCCGTCAAATTGCGCGCCCACAGCCAGGCCCATTGCAAGGATTGCAGCCTGGCCCCCCTCTGCCTGCCACTTTCCCTGAATCTGGAGGATATGGACGCGCTGGACGAGATCGTCAAGCGGGGCCGCCCGTTGAAAAAAGGTGAATTCCTGTTCCGCCAGGGCGATGCTTTCGACTCCGTCTACGCCGTGCGCTCGGGCGCCTTGAAGACCTTCAACCTGAGCGACAGTGGCGAAGAGCAGCTCACCGGCTTCCACTTGCCCAGCGAGCTGGTCGGTCTGTCGGGCATGGACACCGAGAGTCATCCGGTCTCGGCCCAGGCGCTGGAAACCACGTCGGTGTGTGAAATCCCCTTCGAGCATCTCGACGAACTGGCACTGCAACTGCCGCAGTTGCGCCGTCAATTGATGCGGGTGATGAGCCGCGAGATCCGCGACGATCAGCAAATGATGCTACTGCTCTCGAAAAAGACCGCCGATGAGCGCATCGCCACCTTCCTGGTCAACCTCTCGGCACGTTTCCGCGCCCGGGGCTTCTCGGCCAACCAGTTCCGCCTGAGCATGTCTCGCAACGAAATCGGCAACTACCTGGGCCTGGCGGTGGAAACCGTGTCCCGGGTGTTCACGCGCTTCCAGCAAAATGAGCTGATCGCCGCCGAAGGCAAGGAAATTCACATCCTGGACCCGATCCAGCTCTGCGCCCTGGCCGGCGGCTCGGTCGAAGGCTGAAGAACGCGCGCGGCTGAGGGATTCGCTCGGCCGCGCTATACTCCCGCGTTTGCAGCCCTGCCAGGATACGTCCACGATGGTCTTTGACTCCTTCGACATCAAATCCCTGATCCGCCCCGTCATCGATTTCCCCAAGCCCGGGGTGATCTTCCGCGACATCACCCCGCTGTTCCAATCCCCCACCGCCCTGCGACTGGTGATGGACAGCTTCGCCCACCGCTATGTCGAAGCCGAATTCACCCACATCGGCGCCATGGATGCCCGGGGCTTCCTGATCGGTTCGATCCTGGCTTACCAGCTGAACAAGCCATTGGTGCTGTTCCGCAAGCAAGGCAAGCTGCCCGCGGATGTGCTGGCCGAGGGTTACCAGACCGAATACGGCGAAGCCTTCCTCGAAGTCCATGCCGACAGCCTGTGCGAAGGGGATTCGGTGGTGATGTTCGATGACCTGATCGCCACCGGCGGCACGCTGATCGCCGCCGCCAACCTGATCCGCCGAATGGGCGCAAAGGTCCACGAAGCCGCGGCGATCATCGACTTGCCGGAGTTGCTGGGCTCCCAGCGACTGGAAGACATGGGAATCCCGACGTTCTGCCTGACGCAGTTCTCGCTGAGCGAACGATAACCCACCCTGTGGGAGCGGGCTTGCTCGCGAAAGCGGTGGATCAGCTAAGATTTATTTGGCTGACACATCGCTTTCGCGAGCAAGCCCGCTCCCACAGTGGGTTTTGGGTGGCTTTTAGAGGGTAATCGGCTTGCGCCCGGCAAACGAATGCGCCAGCGTCCCGCCATCCACCAGTTCCAGCTCGCCCCCCAGTGGCACGCCGTGGGCGATGCGGGAAGCGACCAGGCCTTTGTTGCTCAGCAACTGGGCGATGTAGTGGGCCGTGGCTTCGCCTTCCACCGTTGGGTTGGTCGCCAGGATGACTTCCGTGAAAGTCCCCGCCTCTTCGATACGCGCCATCAGCTCCGGGATGCCGATGGCTTCCGGCCCCAGGCCGTCGAGCGGCGAGAGATGGCCCTTGAGGACAAAATAACGACCTCGGAAACCGGTCTGCTCCACGGCGTACACATCCATCGGCCCTTCCACCACGCACAGCACGCTATCGTCCCGACGTGGATCGGCGCATTGCGGGCAGAGGTCATCCTCGGTGAGGGTGCGGCACTGGCGGCAATGCCCCACGCCCTCCATGGCCTGGCTAAGGGCCTGAGCCAGTCGCGAACCGCCGCTGCGATCACGCTCGAGCAATTGCAACGCCATGCGCTGGGCAGTTTTCTGACCCACACCTGGCAAGGTTCGCAGGGCATCGATCAGTTGGCGAATCAAAGGGCTGAAGCTCATCGAGGAAATGTCCGACATAACAACGAGACGCGGTTTATACCCGCGCCTCTGACCAGCGTCAAATACTCAATCTCGCGCCACTCGTACCACCAGCTTGCCGAAATTGCGCCCTTCCAACAGCCCGATGAAGGCCTGCGGCGCATTCTCGAGGCCATCGACCACATCCTCGCGGAACTTGACCTTCCCCTCCCGCACCCACGGCGCCATGGCACTGAGAAACTCAGGCTGCCGGTCACCGTAGTCGTCGAACACGATAAATCCCTGCATCCGCACTCGTTTGGTCAACAGGGTTCGCTGTAATTGCGGCAAGCGATCCGGGCCACTCGGGGCGTGTTGATCGTTGTAGGAAGCAATCAGTCCGCAGAGCGGGATCCGCGCCCTGGCGTTGAGCAATGGGACGACAGCATCGAAGACCTTGCCGCCGACGTTTTCATAATAGATGTCGATGCCCTTGTCGCAGGCCCGGGCCAATGCCTCGGCAAAATCCGGACGCTTGTGATCGACGCAGGCGTCAAACCCCAGTTCATCGACCACGTACTTGCATTTGTCACTGCCTCCGGCCACGCCGACGACCCGCAACCCTTTGATCTTTGCCACTTGGCCGACCACCGAACCCACCGCGCCCGAAGCCGCCGCCACCACCAGAGTCTCTCCGGCCTTGGGCTGCCCAATGTCCATCAATCCCATGTAGGCGGTCATGCCCGGCATACCTAATACGCCCAGAGCCATCGACGAGCTGGGCAGCCCGGACGGAATGGGGATGACATTACGACCATCGCTGATGCTGTGACTCTGCCAACCCGTAACGCCTACCACCAGGTCGCCTTCCTGGAATTTCGGATGCATGGAGCGCTCCACGCGGCTGACAGCACCACCGGTCATCACTCCGTCGATTTCCACCGGGGCGGCGTAAGACGGCGCATCGCTCATACGTCCGCGCATGTAGGGATCCAACGACAGGAACTGTGTTTTGAGCAGGATTTGCCCTTGCACAAGGTCAGGCAACGTCACTTGCTCGATACGGAAATTGTCCTGGGTGGGCGCGCCTTTGGGGCGGGAAGCGAGGACGATACGCTGATTGGAAATCGATGCTTGTGACATGGGCGTTCTCCTTGATCGTTAGTGGTAGACCTATAGGGAGCAGACCTTCTTGAAGGGGATAGCGTTCGATGTTCTTGCCGTTGGACTGCGCTGCTCGCATCCACAGAGTCCGCTGGCGGGCACCCATGTTGTATTCACCCCCAGCCACTGAGGGAGCGAGCCTGCTCCGGGCGGCGATCCGACGATAGCCATCTCAAGCACAAACAAAAATGCCAGGCGCGATGCCTGGCATTGTGTGTAGCCCATCCCTGCCGGGATGGCGAATCAGAACGGCAGTTTCATGCCCGGCGGCAGTTGCATGCCAGCGGTCATGCCGGACATCTTTTCCTGGCTGTTGGCTTCGATCTTGCGCACGGCGTCGTTGACGGCGGCGGCGAACAGGGCCTCGAGCATTTCCTTGTCGTCTTCGCTCAAGCCTTCAACCACACTCGGGTCGATGCTGACGCGCTTGATGTCGTGGCGACCGGTCATGACCACGGTCACCATGTCGCCGCCGGACTTGCCGGTGACTTCGGCGTTGGCCAGTTCTTCCTGCATCTTGGCCATTTTTTCCTGCATCTGCTGCGCCTGCTTCATCAGGCCGGCCATGCCACCTTTCATCATGGGAATCACCTCGAAAGTACTTGGATAGACACGGCGCCCGGCCCATTCGGCCCGGCGCCTTCAGTTATGAGCCCTGGGTAACCGGGGCCTCGACAGGTTCGATAGTATCGTGACGGACCACGGCGCCGAACTGTTGCATCATCTGCTGGATGAACGGATCGTTGTGGATCGACTCCTCGGCTTCACGCTGGCGATCGGCACGGCGACGGGACGCAGCCTGGGCCGGCGTCTCCTGTTCGGGCTTGATCAGCTCGATGGTCAAGGTCAGCGTGCGTTGATGGTACTGGTTCAGCGCATCGTTGAGACGGCGCTGCTGGGTCGCGTTGAACAGCGCGCTATGCGCCGGATCCAGATGCAGCAACCAATGGTCGCCCTCCACCGCGATCAGCGTGCAGTTGGCGGCGATGCTGCCGGTCATGCCGGAGATCGGCAGTTTCGGAAACAGCTCCAGCCATTGCAAGGCCAAACCGGTGGCCGGCATCGCGGCAGGTTCCGGCTCGGGCTCAGGCGTCGGCTCGGCAGTGTGCTCGCTGGCGAGATCGTCCAGGTAGCTGTAGGCCGAATCCATGTCCGGCTCGATGTAGTCCTCATCCAATGGAGGCTCATCATCCAGGTCCATGCCGGGCGTGGCGACGTCAACATCGGCCGCCGTTGGCTCGGGCATCGGTGCGGCGACCCATTCGGGCGCATCGGGCACCACGCTGTCGGGCGTCGGCATGGGCATCGGTGGTAATTCGGGCTGCTCGGCGGCGGTGTCCAGCATGGGCTCCACAGCGGGTTGCTGGACGATCTCGGGCTCGACCGGATCGTTCCAGGGCAGGTCGATGACTTCTGCAGCCACGGGTTCGGGAGCCGGCTCGACGACGGGCTCAGGCGTCGGGGCCGGTTGCGCAACGGGCGCTACAGCCGGAGCCGCAGCGACTGCCGCCGCCACTACAGGCGCGGCAGCCACTGGCTTGACGGAATCAGCTGTGGCCTGGCTGATCCCCACTGGCTTTAGCGTCGGCCTCGGGGCGTCCGCCGCGTCGGCGGGCCGGAACGCCAACATCCGCAGCAGCACCATTTCGAAACCGCCTCGCGGATCCGGTGCCAAAGGCAAGTCACGACGGCCGATCAGGCCCATCTGGTAATAGAACTGCACATCTTCGGCCGGCAACGCCCGGGCCAGGGCCAACACACGATCACGGTCGCCATGGCCGTTGTCGACGCCGTCGGGCAGGGCCTGGGCAATGGCGACACGGTGCAACACGTTGAGGATTTCCGAGAGCACGCCATTCCAGTCCGGCCCTTGTTCGGCCAAGTGACGTACCGCCTCAAGCAACGCCTTCGCGTCGCCTTCGATCAGCGCATGCAGAACGTCATAGACCTGGCCATGATCGAGAGTGCCGAGCATGGCCCGCACATCGGCAGCCATGACCTTGCCTTCACCAAAGGCGATGGCCTGGTCGGTCAGGCTCATGGCATCGCGCATCGAACCGTCGGCGGCGCGGCCCAGCAGCCACAGCGCATCGTCTTCGAACGGTACGTTCTCGACACCCAGCACGTGGGTCAGGTGTTCGACGACCCGCTCCGGCGTCATGTTCTTCAGGGAGAACTGCAGGCAGCGGGACAAAATCGTTGCAGGAAGCTTCTGCGGATCCGTGGTCGCCAGGATGAACTTGACGTAGGGCGGCGGTTCTTCAAGGGTCTTGAGCAGCGCATTGAAGGAATGGCTGGAGAGCATGTGCACTTCGTCGATCAGGTAGACCTTGAAGCGCCCACGGCTCGGCGCGTACTGCACGTTGTCGAGCAGCTCGCGGGTGTCCTCGACCTTGGTGCGGCTGGCGGCGTCGATCTCGATGAGGTCGACGAAACGGCCCTCGTCGATCTCACGACAGACCGAACATTCGCCACACGGTGTCGAGGTGATACCGGTTTCGCAGTTCACGCATTTGGCGATAATCCGCGCAATGGTGGTCTTGCCCACGCCCCGGGTGCCGGTGAACAGATAAGCATGGTGCAGGCGCTGGCTGTCCAAGGCATTGATCAGAGCCTTGAGCACATGGGTCTGGCCGACCATTTCGCGGAACGAGCGCGGACGCCATTTACGTGCAAGAACCTGATAACTCATCGAAAACCGTCGCCACTGGAAAGCAGAAGCGGCTAATGCTAGCGGAGCAGGGGCGAAATTGCATCCGGTGCGCTCGTCTAATCTGACTAAGCTGTGTTCAAGGGCTCGGTTGTCGACACGGTTTGCAGGATCAGGAGAGCTTATGCACGGGACCTTGGGGGCGTTGCTGTTATGGAGTACCAGTTGTCTCGCTGCCGAAATACCCTTGCGCTTTGCCATTACCGATGGCTGGGCCATGCCCATGGTGCAGATCGAACGTGGCCGCCCGACCCAGGGCATACTCCCTGACATCATGACCAGCCTGGCGACTCAGGTGGGGATGCCGGCGGAGTTTCACGTCCTGTCCCGCGCCCGGTTGGGCGCTGCCATGAGAAACGGCGAGGTCGATGTACGATGTTACGTCAGCCCCGCCTGGGTGGACGACAGGGACGATTACCTGTGGAGTGTCCCGCTGTTCTTCCAACGTGACTTGCTCGTCGGCACGGCAAGCGCGCCCGCAAGCGTGTCACCGGCGGCCCTGACGCAACAGCCGGTCGGTACCGTACTCAGCTATACCTACCCGACCTTGCAACCCCTGTTCGACAGCGGCCAGCTGCGGCGCGACGATGCCCGCAGCCAGGAACAGGTACTGGCGAAGTTACTCGCCGGTCGCTATCGCTACGGTGTCAGCAATCAATGGGCGCTGGACTGGTTCAATCAACGGCATACCGCTGACCGCCAGCTGCATGGGGTGGCCGTGCTCCAGGAGCAGGAGCTGAACTGCTACCTGCGCAAGGACCCTGACATCCCGGCGCAGCGCATCCTGGACACCTTGCAAAAAATGAAAGCGTCAGGGGAAATCGACGCGATCATCCAGCTCTATACCGGTCGCAAAGCCGAATCGGAGGCCGAAACCGATGCGCCTTGAAGGCCGGGTCGCGGCTTCCATTGCGGTGGCTGAACAAACCGGGCCACCCACCCCGGGATTTGCTCGGGCGGCATGGGCCGGGCGATGAAATAGCCCTGGGCCACTTCGCAGCCCAGTCGTAATAACAGTTGCCCATGTTCAAGACTGTCCAACCCCTCGGCCACCACTTGGCGGCCAAACGCCTGGGCCAGGCCGATGACAGCCCGGGTCAAAGCCAGGTCATCGCGATTTTCGAGAATGTCGCGCACGAAGGTCTTATCGATCTTGATGGTCTGTGTGCGCAGATGCTTGAGATCGTTGAGCGAGCAATGCCCCGTACCGAAGCCCCCCAATGAAAATCCTACGCCCAGGGCCTGACAAGCCTGGAGGCAGGCGCTGACGTGCGCAAGGTTCTCCACCGCGACGGATTCGACGATTTGCAGGTCCAACAGGCGCGGCGACACCGTCGGGTACCGCTCCAGCACCTGCCGCAACCGCTCGACGAAGTCCGTGCGCTGGAAATGCCGCGCCGAGATATTGATACTCACCGGCCACCCCTGCCCCGCTTGCAGCCACCGTTGCAACAGGGCCATGACCTGTTCCATGACCCACTCGCCGATCTCGACGATCAGGTCGTTTTCTTCCACCAGCGGCAGAAACTCGCGGGGTGGTACGAGACCGCGTTGCGGATGTTTCCAGCGCAGCAGCGCTTCGAGCCCGACCACGGTGCCGTTGCGCATATTGACCTTGGGCTGGAAATGCAGCCGCAACTCGTTGCCAGCCAACGCCTGGCGAACCCGTTCGACAGACTGATAAGTGGCTCGCACCTCCTTGTCCCGGGATACATCGAACAAATGGAAACGATTGCGGCCACTTTGCTTGGCCACGTACATCGCCTGGTCGGCATGACGCAACAGGGTCTCGGCGTCCTCATTGTCCCCAGGAAACAACGTGACCCCAATGCTGGCAAAGACCTTGATGCTCTTGCCATCGATGGCATACGGCGCCGAGACGGCGATCAACACGCGGTTCAGCGCCCCGCGCAACTCATCCAGCCCACGCACGTGGCGCAACACCAGTACGAACTCATCCCCGGCCAGCCGGGCGACCACGTCTTCGCCCCGAACAATACTGCGCAGCCGCCTGGCCACCTCCACCAGCAGCCGATCACCACTGGCATGGCCGTGCCCATCGTTGACGGCCTTGAAACCGTCCAGGTCGAGCATACAGACCGCCAGCGGAATATCCTCCGCCCGGGAAAACGCCAGGGCCTGGTCCAGCAAGTCCGACAGATAAGTACGGTTGGGCAGTCCGGTCAGCACATCGTGCCCGACCCGCCATTGCAGGGCATGCAACTGCCGACGCTTTTCGCTGACATCGAAGCGAATCGCCAGATAGCGCTCGATTTGCCCCGTTGCCTCATCCGTGACCGGTACCACGGTCGTATCGACCCAGTGCAACGTACCGTCCTTGGCCCGGTTACAGATTTCCCCTTTCCAGACCTGCCCCAGGGCTATGGTGTTCCACATCGCGCCAAAGAATTCGCCAGGGTGATGGCCGGAATTGAGCAGTCGATGATTGGCCCCCAGCAACTCATCGCGTCGATAGCCGAAGAGCTGACAGAACTGATCGTTGACGTAGGTGATACGTCCGCTCAAATCGGTTTCGGAAAAAACAACGGCTGCATCAACGGCTCTGCGGTACTTCTTATCCATCGAAGCAGTCATCCATGAGTCATGGCTCATCTGTCGCGCGCGGTTGCAGCACTTGCGGAGCGGGGAAAACCCATCCGCATCTGACACCGGGGAATCAGGTGGGGCGCAGGCGGTACAGCCGAGAGGGTCAGGCTTCTACCGTTCGTCGCCACAATAAACGCAACGCCCATCTTTTCGCACATCCCGGTGTCTGTAACAGGCCATCAAAGCCACGTGCCAAAGCCCGATTCTACGAAACACATCACATTTTGCAAAGCAAGGTGATGGAACATGCGGTTGCCTAATGCAAAAATCTATCGTTAAGTTCTTGATTCTAAATGGGAATTGAGCGATGCAAATTTCGAGCTTGGGTGCAGCCATCAGACGCTATCGCAAAGTAGCGGGGCTGACTCAGGCTGAACTGGGTGAAAGGGCCGGGTTTGACCCCAAAACCATCAGCCGTTTCGAAACCGGCACCTACACCCCCAGCATCGAAGCCCTGTTCCTGCTTGCCAACGTCCTGGACGTGCAATTGAAGGCCTTCTTCGCCGACATGAACGACGAAGACGAACAGCGAGCCTACCTGTTTGGCGTCATACACAGAGCCACCTCGAAGGACCTCGGGAAGCTGATTGCCGCGGTTGATCAGGCATTGTCCAAACCTTAGGACACGACGCCAAACCTGTGGGAGCGAGCCTGCTCGCGATGCATTGTACCAGTCGGCATCGATGTGGCTGATCCAACGCATCGCGAGCAGGCTCGCTCCCACAGAAGTCACCATTCAATCAGCCAATCAGCCAATCAGCGGTCGCCTTTTATCCGATCCACCGCGACCACCACCAACGACACCACCACAAATCCCAGCAGCACCATCGCCGCATTGCCAATCGCCTGCGCATACCCCAGCCGATCCACTTCGATGAACGGATACGGATAGGCGCCAACGAGATGTCCACGTAGCAGGGCATAGATGAAATAGGCCAGCGGATACAGCAGCCACGGCCAGATATTGCTCCAGTGCAGCCCCTTGGGTACGCAGAACCACCAATAAACCACGAACACCACCGGCATCACGTCGTGCAGCAGCTCGTCGGCAAGCCATTGCCAGCCCTGGGGATCCCACACGTTGCGCAGCAGCAGGTTGTACGCGATCGAGACCAACACAATCGCGGCCGCCACGCCGCCTTGTGTCGAGGGCAGCAGAAAGAAACGCCGCAGCGCCGAATCCCCCGTGGTCGCGGCACAGGTCAACACCACCGCCACCAGGATATCGGTGAGTATCGTGAAATAACTGAAGAAGATGTCCAGGCCACCCAGCAGACTTTTGTCGCCCTGCCATCGCGAAATCAGGATCAGGCAGAGTTGAAGGAACAGCGCAAACCATGCCAGCACAGCTGCCAGCATCACAGCCGCATTACCCCGCCTTTGCGTTAACGCCATGTCGTCGCTCATCACGTTGCCCTCCGGCTACGTGGCAGCTGCGACTGCGAAGTCCCGAAGGATGGGCGTTCATGACAGGCTGCCGGTTGAGCGAGACCGTAGGAAAGGGTGGCAGTGGATTCTACTGTCAGTTGTGACAGTTCCGACGGACGGTCATGGCTCAGACAGCACGATACATCGAGCGAGGCCCGATCAAAAAGGAAGATATAAAGAAAAAAAGCCTTGCGAATGCAGGCTTGGACGTACTTTGGCGTTATGGAGGCAACCCCACCAGCCACACCCCGGCACACAATGTTCCCGCTGTGGCTGCTTCCTTCCGGATCTGACCAGGTTCACGGGTAATCGTTGCGGGGGGACCGATGGGGTCACCATAACGACGCCCGCCTGACGGCGAGCCGCGCCATTGTACCTATCTGACGGGAAGTTACAACCATTCAGGACGGATTAAAAAAACGAAGGTGTTCAAGTACTTGCTATGGAGGCGGAGAGGATTTTTTCGGCTATTGCGAAGAGCCCTGTGGGAGCGAGCCTGCTCGCGATGCGGTGTGTCTGGCGACTTTGATGCGGCTGATACTCCGCCATCGCGAGCAGGCTCGCTCCCACAATAAATCGAGCCGTTCCGACAACCGTATCGCCTATCGCTACAGCAAGACCTCATCCGCCCGGCCGCCCTCTTCCTGGATTACCAAATGGATGAAATGCAGTTTAGTGATGACGGCCGCCGGGAGAACGAACGGGTAGAAATCCGGCTGGCCCATGCTGCGGGACAGTTCGTTGAGCATGCCGGCCAGTTCGATCCAGGCATTGACGAATGAGAGGAAGGCCGTGCCTTCGGCGTGTTCGGGGTCGAAGAGGGTTTCGGGCGGGAACGGTTGGTAGTCGAAATCCAGTTCCCGGGCGCTCATGCCAAAACCCAGGGCGGTGTCCACCGCGTCCACCATGTGCAGGTAGTGGGCCCAGGTTTCGGCCCAGTCTTCCCAGGGATGCATGGTGGCGTAGGCGCTGACGTAACGGGTTTGCCAATCCTGTGGCGCGCCTTGTTGGTAGTGCCTTTCCAGGGCATCGGAATAGCTGGCGCGCTCGTCGCCAAAGAGCCCGCGAAACGCCTCGAGCCAATGGCTGTTGGCGATCAACCGATCCCAATAGTAATGCCCCACTTCGTGGCGAAAATGTCCCAGCAAGGTGCGATATGGCTCGCGCATTTGCTGGCGGACATGTTCACGGTGGGCGTCGTCGGCTTCCTTGATGTCGAGGGTGATCAAGCCGCTGGCATGGCCGGTGGTCGGCGGCATGCCGTCGGGGTCGACGCCGATGAAATCGAAGGCCAGCCCGACGTTTTCATCGACGCTTTTCGGGACAACCGGCAAACCAAGGGTTATCAGCTGCGCCACCAGACGGCGCTTGGCGGTTTCGACCTTGCGCCAGCGTTCGGGATTTTCCGGGATCGACAGATCGGGGATGGTGCGGTTCAGGCTGCAGGCGATGCACAAGGTGTCGTGGTCATTGGCCGGCAACAACCAGTTGCAGGCCGCCGGGGTGTCGAGGTTGGCGCAGCGGCGGAACAGTCCGGCCTGTGGATCGGCGTCCAGCGTCCAGGTGCCAGGTTGCTCGCCGGGCTGCAGGGACGAGAGTCGGCTCTGCTCCGGCTGATACCCCAATGCTGCCAGGCAGGCCAGGCATTGGCTGTTGCGAAAGAACAAGGATTGGCCGCAGCGACACGGCCAGACCTTGCTATTGCGCGAACGGTCGCCCACGAAGGGCGCGGCGATGCGTGAACTCAGCTGTTCGAAGAAGCGGAACATGGCGATCTCTCCCTGGAGCCTGCAAGACTAGATCGTCTTCTGACCGAGACGTTCAGGCCGGCCCCCCCCCTTGTGGCGAGGGGATTTATCCCCGTTGGGCTGCGAAGCAGGCCCAAAGCCCTGCGACTCGGTGTATCAGGCTGATTGAGTCGCCTGTGTTGGGGCTGCTGCGCAGCCCAGCGGGGATAAATCCCCTCGCCACAGGACCATGTTCCCGGACCAGACAGGACCGCTTCCGACGTTATGTAGGCTAGACCGGAATGCCATGCTTACCCAGAAACACCACGAACGCCTCTTCATCCAACACCTTGATCCCCAGCTCGTTGGCCTTGGCCAGTTTCGAACCCGCGCCCGGCCCGGCCACCACGCAGTGAGTTTTCGCCGACACGGAGCCGGCCACCTTGGCGCCCAGGCTTTCCAGCTTGTCCTTGGCGACATCGCGGCTCATCAGCTCCAGGGACCCGGTCAGCACCCAGGTACGCCCTGCTTCCGGCAATCCTTCGACGACTTTCTTCTCGCTCTGCCAGTGCATGCCGAAGTCCCGCAGCTGTTTCTCCGCGGCCTCGGCCTGCTGGCGGTTTTCGGCGACGGCGAAGTAATCCCGCACGGCGTTGGCCTGCTTCTCCGGCAGGGCCTGGCGCATGTCCAGCCAGTCCGCGTTCATGACCGCTTCGAGGGAGCCGAACTTGTCCGCCAGTTTCTGCGCCCCGCCCGGCCCCACCGAGGGGATGTTCAGCTTGTCCAGGAAACTGCCCAGGGTAGTGCTGGCGGAGAATTCGGCGCCCAGCTCGCCCTGGTCCTGGATATCGAGACCATGGCGCAACAGCCCCTCGATCACCTGACGGTTATGTGGGTCTTCGAAGAAGCTGTGGATCTCATGGGCCACTTCCAGGCCCACGTCCGGCAGATAGGTGAGCACCTGGGGCAAGGCCGCCTGCACGCGCTCCAGCGAACCCAGGGAGCGAGCCAGGACCTTGGCGGTTTCCTCACCCACGTCCGGGATGCCGAGGGCGAAGATGAAACGCGCCAGGCTCGGTTTCTTGCTGTCGGCGATGGCCGCCAACAGATTCTTGCTCGACAGTTCGGCGAACCCTTCCAGGTCGACCACTTGTTCGAAGGTCAGCGCATAGAGGTCGGCGGGCGAGCCCACCAAGCCCTCGTCCACCAGTTGTTCGACGCTCTTTTCCCCCAGACCTTCGATGTCCATGGCCCGACGCGACACAAAGTGAATGATCGCCTGCTTGAGCTGCGCCCCGCAGGCCAGGCGTCCGACGCAGCGGTACACCGCGCCTTCGCTGACGGTTTCGCGCCCCTTGCTGCGTTTGATCAATTGCGTGCGTTCCACATGGGAGCCGCAGACCGGACACTGCTTGGGCACGTCCACCGGCCGGGCGTTATCCGGACGGCGCTCGGTGATCACCTGCACCACCTGCGGGATGACGTCTCCGGCGCGGCGGATGATCACCGTGTCGCCAATCATCAACCCCAGGCGCGCCACTTCGTCCATGTTGTGCAGCGTGGCATTGGCCACGGTCACGCCGGCCACCTTGACCGGCTTGAGCCGTGCGACAGGCGTTACCGCCCCGGTGCGGCCGACCTGGAACTCGACGTCCAGCAATTCGGTGAGCTCTTCGCTGGCCGGGAATTTATGGGCGATGGCCCAGCGCGGCTCCCGGGCACGGAAGCCCAGTTCGCGCTGGGAGGCAATGCTGTTGACCTTGAATACCACGCCATCGATCTCATAGGGCAGCGCGTTGCGCCGCTCGCCGATGTCGCGGTAGTAGTCCAGGCATTCGTCGATGCCATGAGCCAGTTTCAGTTCGCGGCTGATGGGCAGGCCCCAGGCCTTGAGCTGCTTGAGGTTGCCAATGTGGGTATCGGCGATGTCCGCCGTCACCTGGCCGATGCCGTAGCAGCAGAACTCCAGGGGCCGGTTGGCGGTGATCCTGGAGTCGAGCTGGCGCAGGCTGCCGGCCGCTGCGTTGCGCGGGTTGGCGAAGGTCTTGCCGCCCGTCTCCAACTGCGTGGCGTTGAGCCGCTCGAAACCGGCCTTGGACATGTACACCTCGCCCCGCACTTCCAGCACGGGCGGCCAGCCGCTGCCCTGTAGCTTGAGGGGGATGTTGCGCACGGTGCGCACGTTGACGCTGATGTCTTCGCCTGTGGTGCCGTCACCCCGGGTGGCACCGCGCACCAGCAGGCCGTCCTGATACAACAGGCTGACCGCCAGGCCATCGAGTTTCGGTTCGCAGCTGTATTGCACCGCGGCACCGCCACCCAAGAGATCCCCCAAAGGCAGGTCGAGACCCTCGGTCACCCGGCGGTCGAACTCGCGCATGGTGTTCTCATCGAAGGCGTTGCCCAGGCTGAGCATCGGAATTTCGTGACGCACCTGGCTGAACGCCGACAGCGCCACGCTGCCAACCCGTTGAGTCGGGGAATCGCTGGTCACCAGTTCCGGGTGCTGTTCTTCCAAGGCCTTGAGCTCATGGAACAGCCGGTCGTACTCGGCGTCCGGAATGCTCGGTTCATCGAGGACATGGTAGCGGTAGTTGTGCTGATCCAGCTCTGTACGCAGCTCTAGGATGCGGGTTTCGACGGCATTCATGGTGTTCTCTCATAAAACAAAAGAGCAGCCGAGGCTGCTCTGTTTTTCAATCACGGGGGCGCGCTTCGCACCCCAGCGGGAGCAAGCTCCCTCGCCACAAAAAGCCCTCGGCCAGCGAGAGCCCTTTCATCTGTCAGCGCTTCTGGGTCAGCGCCCGGCGTTCGAATTCGACGATGCGCTGGCGATAATGCTCGATGGTCTGGGCCGTCAGCACGCTGCGCTGGTCGTCCTTCAGCTCGCCATTGAGCTCCTGGGACAGCTTGCGCGCCGCCGCGACCATGACGTCGAAGGCCTGCTTGGGATGCCGCGGGCCAGGCAGACCGAGGAAGAAGCTCACCGCCGGGGTGCTGAAGTGGTCGATGTCGTCCAGGTCGAACACGCCAGGCTTGACGGCGTTGGCCATGGAGAACAACACCTCGCCATTGCCGGCCATGCTTTCGTGACGGTGGAAGATGTCCATCTCGCCGAAACGCAGGCCGCTTTCCAGGATGTTCTGCAACAACGCCGGGCCCTTGAAGCCGCCCGGATCGCGGCAGATGACGCTGATGACCAATACTTCTTCGGCCTGGGCTTGTTCCTTGTCGCTGCTGGGAGCCTTGCCCTCGTCCGGGAAGTCATCGCGGCTGTTGAAGCTCGGCCCGCCGTCCAGATCCAGGTTCAGATTCAGGTCGCCCTGGGACGGCTCGCTGTTGCGCTTGCCACGCTTGGAACCCGACTCCCGAGGCTCACGTACTGGCGCACTCACCGAAGGCAGGTCATGCTCATCCAACTGCGGCTCCTTGTGGGTGTCCAGCACCCGGGGTGGGCCCAGCAGTTCGGCATTGTCGTCCTCATCCGGCAGGTTCGACAGGCTGTGGTCAAGGCGAAACTTGAGCTTGCCCTTGCCGCCGCGCATGCGACGCCAGCCGTCGAAAAGAATACCGGCAATGACAATGATGCCGATGACGATCAGCCACTCGCGCAGACCGATTTCCATGTAATCCCGTGCCTCTATAAAAATGCTGAAAAATAAGGGGCTTAGCTATTTGCAAACCGCTTTAAAACGTGGCGCCAACTCTATGTTCTGAATGGCGTTTTGCCCACGCACAGAAAAAAATTGCTCTTAAACTAGCATGACCAACAGCCACAAGCTACATAACAGCAGCTTCGAGCTTCAAGCCGCAAGCTACAAGTCGAAGCCACATTGCTTGCAGCTTGCCACTTGAGGCTTGTCGCTCGCCGTCAGGCGCTAGGCGTCCACCATCGCCATGGCCTCCTCGACATCCACCGCCACCAGCCGCGAACAGCCCGGTTCGTGCATCGTCACCCCCATCAACTGATCGGCCATTTCCATGGCGATCTTGTTGTGGGTGATATAGATGAACTGCACCGTTTCGGACATTTCCTTTACCAGCCGTGCGTAACGGCCCACGTTGGCGTCATCCAGCGGTGCATCGACCTCGTCGAGCATGCAGAACGGCGCCGGATTCAATTTGAAGATGGCGAACACCAGGGCCAACGCCGTCAACGCCTTTTCACCGCCGGAGAGCAAATGAATGGTGCTGTTCTTCTTCCCTGGAGGACGCGCCATGATGGTCACCCCAGTATCGAGTAGATCTTCGCCCGTCAGTTCCAAGTAAGCGCTGCCGCCACCGAAAACTTTCGGGAAAAGCGCCTGCAAACCGCCGTTGATCTGATCAAAGGTATCCTTGAAGCGATTGCGGGTTTCCTTGTCAATCTTGCGGATGACGTTTTCCAGGGTTTCCAGCGCTTCCACCAGGTCGGCGTCCTGGGCGTCGAGATAACGCTTGCGCTCGGACTGCTGCTCGTATTCGTCGATGGCCGCTAGGTTGATCGCCCCCAGGCGCTGGATACGCGCGGCGATGCGCTCCAGCTCTTCTTCGGCCTCCTTCTCGCTGGCACCGGCCACCAGGGTGGCGAGCACGCCGTTGAGGTCGTAGCCGTCTTCCAGCAACTGATCCTGCAAGGCTTTGCGGCGCACCGTCAGGGCCTGCCATTCCAGGCGCTGCTGCTCCATCTGGCTGCGGATCAGCTGGGATTGCTGCTCGGCCTGGCTGCGGCGCTTCTCGGCGTCGCGCAATTCGCGGTCGGCGTCTTCCATGGCGATCTGCGCGGTCTTGAGTTCTTCATCGACACTCATGCGCTTATCGAGCAGCTCTTCGAGCTTGAGGCGCAACTCTTCCAGCGGCGCCTCGCCCTCCTCCAGGTTCAGGCTCAGCTGTTCGCGTTTTTCGGTCAGGCGCTCGGACTGCATCTCCAGGCGCTCCAGGGCCTGGCGCGTGGAATCGTACTGCGCCTTCAGCGAGCCGAGGCGCACCGCCAACTGATGGGCATGGTCCTTGTGCTGACGGGCTTCCTGGCGCACTCGATCGAGGCGCTCGCGCAAACTGTCACGCTGGGCCAGCAACAGCTCGCGCTGTTCGGTATCCACCGCCATGGCATCGAGAGCCTCTTGCAATTGCAGGCGCGCTTCGCCGATCTGCTCGTGCTCCAGGGCCCGTTGCTCGCCCAGCTCGGCGATTTCCTCTTCCAGGCGAGTGCGACGCAGGGCCAGTTGTTCGGCCTTGGCTTTGCCGGCCGATAATTGGGCCTTGAGCTCACCCTGCTGGCGGGCTTCGTCCTGCAACAATCGACGCAGATGTTCGCGGCCGTTCTCCTGCTGACGCTGCTGCGCTCGCAGGTTTTGCAATTCCATTTCCAAAGCTTCGACGCTGGCTTCGCGCTCTTCGCGCTCTTCGCCCAGACGCTGGATTTCCTGCCCCCGGGCAAGCACGCCGCTCTCGGCTTCGCTGGCCCTGCGCACCCGCAGGAAATGCCGGCCGACCCAATATCCATCGCGGCTGATCAGGCTCTCGCCGGCAGCCAGTTGCCCGCGTAAGGCCAAGGCCTGTTCGAGGCTGTCCACCGGCTTGACCTGCCCCAGCCACGGCGATAGATCCACCTGGGCCTCGACTTTGTCCAACAGGCTACCCGGAAACCGCACGCCGTCGCCGGCCGGGCTGAGCAGGCGCAGATCGCCCTGGGTGAAGCTCGACAGATCGATGCCACCGAAGTCGTCTACCAGCACCGCTTGCAGATCGGCACCCAGCACGGTTTCCACTGCCAGCTCCCAACCGGCATCGACCTTCAGGCCCTCGGCCAGCCGCGGGCGCTCGGCCAGATGCTGGTCGCGCAGCCATTGCGCGGTGCCGGTACCCGGGTCGAGCGCGGCTTGCTGCAAGGCTTCCAGGGAGGCAAGACGACCGTTGAGCCGCTGCAACTCACCCTGAGCCTGCTGCTGGTTCTGCAAGGCCAGTTGCAAAGCATGGCGCAGTTGTTCCAGCCGTTCGACCTGAGCGTCTTCACTGGCCTGCAAGTCTTCGAGGGTGGCCTCGCTGGCGGCCAGTTGTTCACTCAGCTCCTGGATTGCCGCGTCTTCCGGGTCCGCCGCGAGCAGCGCGCGCTCTTCGGCCAGGCGTCGCTGACGCTCGGCCAGGCGCTCCATGCTGGTTTCCAGTTGCTGGATACGCGACTGCTGGACCTCGGCCTGACGGCGCGGCTCGGCGGACGTCAGGTTGAAACGGTCCCATTGCTCCTGCCAACCGTGCATGGTCAGCTCGGCCTCTTCCAGGGCCGCGGAGGCTTCTTCGGCGGCGGCGCTGGTGATTTCCTGTTCCGGTGTGAGCCTGTCCAGTTCTTCGCCGAGGGTCAGCAGCAAGGTCCGGTCGTGGCCCAGGTGGGATTCGGTTTCCAGCCGCGCCCGCTCGGCTTCCTTCAGGTCGTCCTGCAATTGGCGCAGCCGTTGCTGGCCGTGCTGGATGCTCTGTTCGACCCGGGCGATGTCGCCACCGACCGAATAGAAGCGGCCCTGCACCAGGTTGAAGCGCTCGGACAGTTCATGATGGCCGTCGCGCAAACGCTCGATGGCGGCATCGGCGTTGCGCTGTTCGGCCACCAGGGCTTCGAAACTGACTTCCTGGTTGCCGATGATCGCCTCGCGCTGGCCGACCTGTTCGTTCAACGCTTGCCAGCGCAGGGCCGAGAGCTGGGCCTTGAGCTGGCGCTCTTCGCCCTTGTATTCCTGGTATTTGCGCGCGGCTTCGGACTGGCGGTGCAGGCGTTCGAGCTGGCGGTCGAGTTCTTCGCGCAGGTCGGTGAGGCGAGCGAGGTTTTCCTGGGTGCGACGGATCCGGTTCTCGGTTTCCCGGCGTCGCTCCTTGTATTTGGAAATGCCCGCGGCTTCTTCGATGAAGTTGCGCAGGTCCTCGGGCTTGGCCTCGATCAGCTTGGAGATCATGCCCTGTTCGATGATCGAATAGCTGCGCGGCCCCAGGCCGGTGCCGAGGAAAATATCGGTAATGTCGCGACGCCGGCATTTGGCGCCGTTGAGGAAATAGCTGTTCTGGCTGTCGCGGGTCACTTTGCGACGAATGGAAATCTCCGCATAGGCGGCGTATTCGCCCACCAGCGTACTGTCGGAGTTGTCGAATACCAGCTCGATGCTTGCCTGGCTCACCGGCTTGCGACTGGTGGAGCCGTTGAAGATGACGTCGGTCATCGACTCGCCGCGCAGGTTCTTGGCCGAGCTCTCACCCATCACCCAGCGCACGGCGTCGATGATGTTCGACTTGCCGCAGCCGTTGGGCCCCACCACCGCCGCCATGTTACTGGGGAAGTTCACCGTGGTCGGGTCGACGAAGGATTTGAACCCCGCCAGCTTGATGCACTTGAGTCGCACGTTCAGGCCGCCGTCAGGGCAGAAACCACCAGATCGCAACTGCGCTGGGCGTAGGCCGTCAGCACGATACGAATCTGCGGCAGATCACGGGCCAGCACGGCGGCCAGCAGACGCTCGAACAGATCGAGGTACTCGTTCATTTCCGCCTTGCGTTGCTCCAGGGCCAGGAAATACGCACGGCTCATGGCCGGCTGCAGGTTCTCGACGGTCTCCTGCAAGTACGGGTTATTGGCGAACGGATAGGCAGCACGCATTACGCTGAAGCTTTCATCGACGAAGGTACGGATGTCCTGGCGAGCGTAGGCGTCCTTGAGACGTTGCTGGATCTCGAGGAACGGCGCCATGTCGGCCGATTCTCGCCAGCCATGGGCCACGGCATTGCCCAGCAGGATGTACAGCTCGCTCATCATCGTGCAGAGGCTGCGCACATTGTGTTCGGTGAGTTCAGTGACGTGGGCGCCACGGCGCGGCAGGATCGCGATCAGGTGGCGTCGTTCCAGGATCAACAGGGCCTCGCGGACCGAACCACGGCTGACATTGAGCGCCAGGGTCACTTTCTGTTCCTGGATGCGCTCTCCCGGCTTCATCTCGCCGCGAATGATGCGCTCGGCGAGGTGATGGGCGATTTGCTCGGCGAGGCTGTCCGGGGCCTTGAACGTCATGGTTGTCCTTCAAACTCTTCGATTTGCACAAGCGGCGCAGTGTAGCGCACTCGATACGTCATGGCGCAGGGCCTGCACCGGGTTTTTGGCACGATATAAGCAAATTTCACTGCCAAAGACCTTGTGGGAGCGGGCTTGCTCGCGAAGAGGCCCGTTTATCCGCAGGAAATTCTTTCGGCAGCACCACCGCCTTCGCGAGCAAGCCCGCTCCCACAGGGTTTTGCGCTTAACTGAAGGATATAGCGTGTTGATCGACAAAAGGCATTTTCCTGACCTGTAAGTCAAAAATTAATTGACCGAAAAGTCAGAACTGATAAATTCATCCCACGTCGATACAACAATAATGAATCTGCGAGGCCTTCCGTGATCCAGTTTTTACTCAACCAGGAACTCCGAAGCGAGCACACCCTGGACCCGAACCTGACGGTGCTCAATTACCTGCGTGAGCATGTCGGCAAGTCCGGCACCAAAGAAGGCTGCGCCAGCGGCGACTGCGGTGCCTGTACCGTGGTGACCGGCGAATTGGACACGGACGAAAATGGCCAGGAGCGCATCCGCTACCGCAGCCTCAATGCGTGCCTGACCTTCGTCTCGTCCCTGCACGGCAAGCAACTGATCACGGTCGAAGACCTCAAGCATCAAGGCCGATTGCACAGCGTCCAGCAGGCCATGGTCGATTGCCATGGCTCCCAATGCGGCTTCTGTACCCCCGGTTTTGTGATGTCGCTGTTTGCCTTGCAAAAGAACAGCGAGCACGCCGACCCCCACCAAGCCCATGAGGCCCTGGCCGGCAATCTGTGTCGTTGCACGGGCTACCGGCCGATCCTGGCCGCCGCCGACCAGGCCTGCTGCGGCAGGCAACCGGACCAGTTCGATGCTCGCGAGGCCGAAACCATCGCCCGCCTCAAAGCCATCGCACCGAAGGAGACCGGCGAGCTCAACAGCGGCGACAAACGCTGCCTGGTGCCGCTGACCGTGGCCGACCTGGCCGACCTCTACGACGCCTATCCGCAGGCGCGGCTACTGGCCGGCGGCACCGACCTGGCCCTGGAGGTCACCCAGTTCCACCGCACCCTGCCGGTGATGATCTACGTAGGCAATGTCGCCGAACTCAAACGCATCGAGCGGTTCGACGACCGTCTGGAGATCGGTGCCGCCACTGCGCTATCGGATTGCTATGAGGTTCTTAAAGCCGAATACCCGGACTTCGGTGAACTGCTGCAGCGCTTCGCTTCGTTGCAGATCCGCAACCAGGGCACCCTGGGCGGCAACATCGGCAACGCCTCGCCGATTGGCGACTCCCCGCCCCTGTTGATTGCCCTCGGCGCGCAGATCGTGCTGTGCAAGGGCCAGGTCCGCCGCACCCTGGCGCTGGAGGACTACTTCATCGAATACCGGGTCACCGCCCGCCAGGAAAGCGAATTCATCGAGAAGATCGTCGTGCCCCGCGCCAGCGCCGAGCAGGCCTTCCGTGCCTATAAAGTGTCCAAGCGCCTGGACGATGACATTTCCGCCGTATGCGCCGCGTTCAACCTGCGGATCGACAAAGGTGTGGTCCGCGACGCCCGCGTGGCCTTCGGCGGCATGGCCGCGACGCCCAAGCGCGCCACCCATTGCGAGGCGGCCCTGATCGGTGCCCCGTGGAACGAAAGCACCGTCGAACGTGCCTGCACCGCCCTCGGCGAGGACTTCACACCGCTGTCGGACTTTCGCGCCAGTAAGGAATATCGCCTGCTCAGCGCCCGCAACCTGCTGCGCAAATACTTCATCGAATTGCAAACGCCGCACATCGAGACCCGGGTGACCGCTTATGTCTAACCATCACGTCGCAGAAAAGACCCAAGCCGAACTGGCCGAACTGTTCGCCCGCGACCTGACCACCGGCGTGGGCCGCAGCGTCAAGCATGACAGCGCCGCCAAGCATGTATCGGGCGAAGCGCAGTACATCGATGACCGCCTGGAATTCCCCAACCAATTGCACGTCTATGCCCGGTTGTCGGACCGCGCCCACGCGCGGATCCTGCGCATCGATACCACGCCCTGCTACGCCTTCGAAGGCGTGCGCATCGCCATCACCCATGCCGATATCCCGGGCCTGAAGGACATCGGTCCGTTACTGCCCGGCGATCCGCTGCTGGCCATTGATGACGTACAGTTCGTCGGCCAACCGGTGCTGGCCGTCGCTGCCAAAGACCTGGAAACCGCTCGCAAGGCCGCGATGGCAGCCATCGTCGAGTACGAAGACCTGGAGCCGGTACTGGATGTGGTCGAAGCCCTGCGCAAGCGTCACTTCGTGCTCGACAGCCACACCCATCAGCGCGGTGACTCGGCCACAGCGCTGGCGAACGCCGAGCATCGCATCCAGGGCTCGCTGCACATCGGCGGCCAGGAGCATTTTTACCTGGAAACCCAGATTTCCTCGGTCATGCCTACCGAAGACGGCGGGATGCTCGTCTATTGCTCGACCCAGAACCCCACCGAAGTGCAGAAGCTGGTGGCCGAAGTGCTAGGCGTGTCGATGAACAAGGTCGTGGTGGACATGCGCCGCATGGGCGGCGGCTTTGGCGGCAAGGAAACCCAGGCTGCCAGCCCGGCGTGCCTGTGCGCGGTGATCGCCCACCTGACCGGCCAACCGACCAAGATGCGCCTGCCCCGGGTCGAAGACATGCTGATGACCGGCAAGCGCCACCCCTTCTACATCGAATACGACGTTGGCTTCGACAGCACCGGACGCCTACAGGGCATCGCCCTGGAACTGGCTGGCAACTGCGGCTGCTCGCCGGACCTGTCGGCTTCGATTGTCGACCGGGCGATGTTTCACGCCGATAACGCCTATTACCTGGGCGATGCGACCATCAATGGCCATCGCTGCAAGACCAATATCGCCTCGAACACCGCCTATCGTGGCTTCGGCGGGCCCCAGGGCATGGTCGCCATCGAGGAAATCATGGATGCCATCGCCCGGCACCTGGGGCTCGATCCGCTGGCCGTGCGCAAGGCCAACTATTACGGCAAGACCGAGCGCAACGTCACCCATTATTACCAGACCGTCGAGCACAACATGCTCGAAGAAATGACCGCCGAGCTGGAAGAAAGCAGCCAGTACGCCGAACGCCGCGAAGCGATCCGTCGCTACAACGCCAATAGCCCGATCCTGAAGAAAGGCCTGGCGCTGACGCCGGTGAAATTCGGCATTTCGTTCACCGCCAGCTTTCTCAACCAGGCCGGTGCCTTGATCCACGTCTACACCGACGGCAGCATTCATTTGAACCATGGCGGCACCGAAATGGGCCAGGGCCTGAACACCAAGGTCGCGCAAGTGGTGGCCGAGGTGTTCCAGGTGGAAATGGACCGGGTGCAGATCACCGCGACCAACACCGACAAGGTGCCGAACACCTCGCCCACCGCCGCTTCCAGCGGTGCCGACCTGAACGGCAAGGCCGCGCAGAATGCCGCCGAAACCATCAAGCGGCGCCTGGTGGAGTTCGCGGCGCGGCAGTACAAGGTCAGCGAAGAAGACGTGGTGTTTCATAACGGCCATGTGCGGGTACGCGATCACATCCTGACCTTTGAGGCCTTGGTACAGCAGGCGTATTTCGCCCAGGTCTCGCTGTCCAGCACCGGCTTCTACAAGACCCCGAAAATCTACTACGACCGCAGCCAGGCCCGTGGCCGGCCGTTCTACTACTACGCCTTCGGGGCAGCCTGCGCCGAGGTGATCGTCGACACCTTGACCGGCGAGTACAAGATGCTGCGCACCGACATTCTCCATGACGTCGGCGCCTCGCTGAGCCCGGCCATCGACATCGGCCAGGTCGAGGGCGGCTTCATCCAGGGCATGGGCTGGCTGACCATGGAAGAGCTGGTGTGGAACGACAAGGGCAAGCTGATGACCAACGGTCCGGCCAGCTACAAGATCCCCGCCGTGGCGGACATGCCCCTGGACCTGCGGGTCCGGCTGGTGGAAAACCGCAAGAACCCGGAAGACACCGTGTTCCATTCCAAGGCCGTGGGCGAACCGCCGTTCATGCTCGGCATCGCCGCATGGTGTGCCATCAAGGACGCCGTGGCGAGCCTGGGGGATTACCGGCACCAGCCGAAAATCGACGCCCCGGCGACGCCGGAGCGAGTGCTGTGGGGGTGCGAGCAGATGCGGGGATTGAAGGCGGTCACGGCTGTGAAGCCTGAGACGGAAGTGGCTTCGCTCTAGACCCCGGCGCGGCCTTCGCGAGCAAGCCCGCTCCCACAGGGGAACGCGACCCATGTGGGGCCTGAGACGGAAGTGGCTTCACTCTAGACCGCGGCGCGGCCTTCGCGAGCAAGCCCGCTCCCACAGGGGAACGCGACCCATGTGGGACCTGAGACGGAAGTGGCTTCACTCTAGACCGCGGCGCGGCCTTCGCGAGCAAGCCCGCTCCCACAGGGGAACGCGATCCATGTGGGAGCGGGCTTGCTCGCGAAGACGCCAGAACGAACAACCCGAGATGTCGAGGTAAACATGTACAACTGGATCAGCGCCCTCGCCGACCTGCAAACGCGCGGCGAACCCTGCGTGCTGGTGACGATCATCGAAGAGCTCGGCTCCACGCCGCGCAATGCCGGTTCAAAAATGGTCATCAGCGCCAGCCAGGCGTTCGACACCATCGGTGGCGGACATCTGGAATACAAGGCCATGGAGATCGCCCGACAGATGCTCGCCAGCGGCCAGCAAAACACGCATCTGGAGCGCTTCAGCCTCGGTGCCAGCCTGGGCCAGTGTTGCGGCGGCGTCACGGTGTTGCTGTTCGAACCCATGGGTCAGGTGCAGGCACAGATTGCGGTGTTCGGCGCCGGTCATGTCGGCCGGGCGCTGGTGCCGCTGTTGGCGAGCCTGCCGTGCCGGGTGCGCTGGATCGATTCGCGGGAAGCGGAATTCCCCGAGCACCTGCCCCACGGCGTGCACAGGATCGTCACTGAAGACCCGTTGGATGAAGTCGACGAACTGCCCCCTGGCAGTTACTGCATCGTCATGACTCATAACCACCAGTTGGACCTGGAGTTGAGCGCCGCCATCCTCAAACGCAACGACTTCGCCTACTTCGGCCTGATCGGCTCGAAGACCAAGCGGGTCAAGTTCGAACACCGCCTGCGCGACCGCGGCTTCGACAGCAGCACCTTGCAGCGCATGCGCTGCCCGATGGGCATCGGCGAGGTCAAAGGCAAGTTGCCCGTTGAAATCGCTATCTCCATCGCCGGCGAGATCATCGCCACCTATAACGCGGATTTTGGCCAGCACACCTCACGCGCCGAACCCATCGCCAAGCTGCTGCCGGCTTCACGCCGCAGCCAGCGTTGACACCTCAATTGAGACAAGCTCATGCCCCTGACACGCAAAGCCTACCGCGCCGCCCTGCTTCACAGCCTCGCCGACCCGGCCGACGTCGGTCTCGAAGCGTCCTATGAATATTTCGAGGACGGTTTGCTGGTGGTGGAAAACGGCCGGATCAGCGCCATCGGCCACGCCCGTGACCTGTTGCCGACCCTGGCGGCGGACATTGAAATAGTCCATTACCCGGACGCACTGATCACGCCCGGCTTCATCGACACCCACATCCACCTGCCCCAGACCGGCATGGTGGGGGCTTACGGCGAACAACTGCTGGATTGGCTCAACACCTACACCTTCCCCTGTGAAAGCCAGTTCGCCGACCAGGCTCACGCCGACGCCGTGGCCGATATCTTCATCAAGGAGCTGCTGCGCAACGGCACCACCACCGCCCTGGTGTTCGGCAGCGTGCATCCGCAATCGGTGAATGCGTTTTTTGAAGTGGCCGATAAACTCGACCTGCGGATGATCGCCGGCAAGGTAATGATGGACCGCAACGCCCCGGATTACCTGACCGACACGACCGAATCCAGCTATATCGAGAGCAAGGCGCTGATCGAGCGCTGGCACGGCAAGGGTCGCCTGCATTACGCCGTCACCCCGCGCTTCGCGCCGACCAGCACCCCGGAGCAACTGACCCTGGCCGGTCAACTGCTGCAGGAATACCCGGACCTGTACATGCAGACCCACATCAGCGAAAACCTTCAGGAAGTGCAGTGGGTCAAGGAATTGTTCCCCGAGCGCAAAGGCTATCTGGACGTTTACGACCATTACCAACTGCTCGGCGAGCGCTCAGTGTTCGCCCATGGCGTGCATCTGTGTGACGATGAATGCGCGCGCCTGGCCGAAACCGGTTCGGCCATCGCGTTCTGCCCGACCTCAAACTTTTTCCTGGGCAGCGGCCTGTTCAACCTGCCGATGGCGGAGAAGCACAAAGTGAATGTGGGGCTGGGCACCGATGTCGGCGCCGGCACCAGTTTTTCGTTGCTACACACCTTGAACGAAGCCTACAAAGTGATGCAATTGCAAGGTGCGCGGCTGAGCCCGTTCAAATCCTTGTACCTGGCCACCCTGGGCGGCGCCCGGGCCCTGCGCCTGGAAGACAGGATCGGCACCTTGCAGCCGGGCACCGACGCCGACTTCCTGGTGCTGGACTACCACGCCACGCCGCTGCTGAGCTATCGGCTCAAGCAGGCCAAGGACATTGCCGAGCGGTTGTTCGTGTTGATGACGTTGGGGGATGACCGGACGGTGGCGCAGACTTATGCGGCCGGCCGGTTGGTGCATCAGCGGTAGATTTTTGTTGCCTGCCGGATGGCTATCGCGAGCAGGCTCGCTCCCACAGGAGTTTTGTGTACGACACCTATCCACTGTGGGAGCGAGCCTGCTCGCGATGAAGACAACACAGTCTCACTGATTCACTCAGAGCTTGGCCGTCGACCGCCCCGGCTTCTTGCTCTGCATCAAATGCGAGAACACCGCATGCAAGTCATCGGAAGCGCCTTCCTCGTCGAGGTTGAGCTTGCTGTCGATGTGATCCATGTGGTGCATCATCAGGTCCACCGCCAGGGTGGCGTCCCGGGCTTCGATGGCGTCGATCAACTGGGTGTGTTCGTCGTAGGAGCAGTGGGAACGGTTGCCGCTTTCGTACTGGGCGATGATCAGCGAAGTCTGGGACACCAGGCTGCGCTGGAAGCTGATCAGCGGGGCGTTCTTCGCCGCTTCGGCCAGCTTGAGGTGGAACTCGCCCGACAGGCGGATACCGGCGCCACGGTCGCCACGGGAAAAGCTGTCGCGTTCGTCGCTGACCATCTGGCGCAACTCAGCCAGTTGCTCGGCAGTTGCATGTTGCACCGCCAGTTCAGTGATCGCCCGCTCCACCAGGCGCCGGGCCATGAACACCTGGCGAGCTTCTTCGACACTCGGGCTGGCAACGACGGCGCCGCGATTGGGCCGCAGCAGCACCACGCCTTCGTGGGCCAGGCGTGACAGCGCACGACGGATGATCGTGCGGCTGACCCCGAAAATCTCCCCCAGTGCCTCTTCGCTCAACTTTGTGCCGGGCGCCAGGCGCTGTTCGAGGATGGCCTCGAAAATATGCGCATAGACAATATCGTCCTGGGTTCCGCTGCGGCCGGCTTTGCCTGCTCGCGGTTGTTTCTTGAGGGGTTGCAACTGTTCGTTCATGGGCACTCGAGTCGGGAAAACTGCGGCGAATTGACCGTGACTGTAATACGGCACAGCGGGTCGCTGGCAAGTATCGCGTAAAAATCACGGCGATTGTACACAACCTCTGATGGCAACACGACTGTACGGCCGTTTGCGGGCATGGCTGTATCGCAATCGGCCATTGCGTTGAGTTTAGGCTTAAACCCTACACCTGTGGCACTTGTAGGAGCAAAGCTCGCCCTACAGCCACTCAAACTACAACAAGGATCACCGCCCACCATGACCGAAGTCACGACCGCGCCACTTCGTCCATTGGCCGATACTTCGCCCTCGGCGATCGTCGCCGGATTCATCGCCATGATGACCGGCTACACCAGTTCCCTGGTGTTGATGTTCCAGGCCGGCCAGGCCGCCGGCTTGACCAGTGGTCAGATTTCATCCTGGATCTGGGCGATTTCCATCGGCATGGCGGTGTGTTCCATCGGGCTGTCGTTGCGCTACCGCACGCCGATCACCATCGCCTGGTCGACGCCCGGCGCGGCGCTGCTGATCACCAGCCTGGGCGGCGTGAGTTATGGCGAAGCCATCGGTGCCTACATCACCTGCGCCGTGCTGGTGACGATCTGCGGCCTGACCGGCAGCTTCGAACGGCTGGTCAAGCGCATTCCGGCATCGCTGGCGGCGGCTTTGCTGGCCGGGATCCTGTTCAAGATCGGCAGCGAGATTTTCGTCGCTGCGCAGCATCGCACCGGCCTGGTGCTGGGGATGTTCTTCACCTATCTGATCGTCAAGCGCCTGTCGCCCCGCTACGCCGTGCTCGCGGCGCTGTTGATCGGCACCGCACTGTCAGGCCTGATGGGCCTGCTGGATTTCAGCGACTTTGCCCTGGAAGTCGCGACACCGGTCTGGACCACGCCGCACTTTTCCCTGGCGGCCACCATCAGCATCGGCATCCCCCTGTTCGTGGTGGCCATGACCTCCCAGAACATGCCGGGCATCGCCGTCCTGCGGGCTGACGGCTACCACGTACCGGCCTCGCCGCTGATCACCAGCACCGGCATCGCCTCCTTGCTGCTGGCGCCTTTCGGCTCCCACGGAATCAACCTGGCGGCCATCAGCGCAGCGATCTGCACCGGGCCACACGCCCACGAGGACCGCAACAAACGCTACACGGCGGCGGTCTGGTGTGGGGTTTTCTACGGTATCGCCGGGGTCTTCGGCGCGACGCTGGCGGCATTGTTCGCGGCGCTGCCCAAGGAACTGGTGCTGTCCATCGCGGCGCTGGCGTTGTTCGGATCGATCATCAACGGTTTGAGCATCGCCATGAGCCAAGCCAGGGAACGGGAAGCGGCGCTGATCACCTTCATGGTCACGGCGTCGGGGTTGACCTTGTTTTCCATCGGTTCGGCGTTCTGGGGAATCGTGGCGGGGGTGGTGACACTGCTGATCCTCAACTGGCGCAACTGACAGCATCGCAAGCAGGCGTGAATCCTGTGGGAGCGAGCCTGCTCGCGATGGCGGCCCTAGGCTCTGTACGAAAAGCCTTGAGACAACAGATACCCAACAGACAGGCACAAAAAAACCGGCGCCCTCATCGGGTCGCCGGTTCCAGACCATCACGCTTGAGCGTTGATCTGCTTTTCCGGATACCACACGTCGATCAGCGGGCTGACTTCGACGCTGGTCAGCTCAGGACGGGCCTTGAGCCAGGCTTCAACGGCCTTGCGCTGCTCTTCGCTTACCGAGCCGCGCTTCTGCAGGCAGACCAGACCGTAGTCGTCGCCACCCACATAGCCCAGGCCATTGGCTTCCATGGCTTCTTTCAGGAATGCGTCGAGGAAAGCGTCAATAGCCTCATCGGCCAGATCTTCTTTGAAATCCAGGTTCAATTCGAAACCCAGCTCTTGAAATTCATCCACGCAAAGTTTTTTGCGCAGACGCCGGGAACGGTTAGTCGCCATTGAAACAATCCTCATCAGTAATAACGGCCGGCACTTTACCAGTTTGAAGCCCCGATTGCCCGTCTGATCGGCGCGCCAGCCTACCGTCGGTAAAAAAATAGCGCCTGGAAGGGCTCGGGCTCGGCAAAGCCGCTGCACCTTGGGGCATAATGCCGACACATTCATGACCGTTGAGGACGTTCAATTTTCATGTCCTCGTTTTTTCTCCCCTCGCCCGTAGGGTTTTATTTCAAATGATCAAGTCTTTTCGTCCACTGCTTCTAGCCAGCCTTCTTCTTCCCCTGGCTCTTCCCGTCCCCACCAGCGCCGCCACGATCAACACCGCCCTGTCGCCCAACGTACAAAAGGCCCTCAAGGCCAGCAAGCTGCAAGACAATGCCCTGTCCCTGGTGCTGGTGCCACTCAACGGCCCCGGTACGCCGACCCTGTATAACGCCGACGTTTCGGTCAACCCCGCCTCCACCATGAAACTGGTGACCACTTACGCGGCCCTGGAAATGCTCGGCCCCAATCACCAGTGGAAAACCGAGTTCTATACCGATGGCACTCTCAGCGGCGGAATCCTGAACGGCAATCTTTACCTCAAGGGCGGCGGCGATCCCAAGCTGAACATGGAAAAACTCTGGCTGCTGATGCGCGACCTGCGAGCCAATGGCGTGCAGCAAGTTACCGGTGACCTGGTGCTGGACCGCAGCTTCTTCATCCAGCCGCAACTGCCCGAGTTCAACGACGACGGCAATGACGAAAACAAACCCTTCCTGGTCAAGCCCGACTCCCTGCTGGTCAACCTCAAGGCCCTGCGCTTCGTCGCCCGCAACGACGGTGGCCGGGTGCTGGTGTCGGTGGAGCCGCCGATTGCCAGTATCCGTATCGAAAACCAGGTCAAGGCCGTCAACTCCAAGCAATGCGCCGGCGGCGTGCGCTACAACCCGGTGCCCCAGGCAGACGGCAGCGTGACGGTGACCGTTGGCGGCCAGCTCGGCGACGGCTGCAGTTCCCAGACCTATTTGTCGTTGCTCGATCACGCCACCTACACCGCCGGTGCGGTACGGGCGATCTGGAAGGAACTGGGCGGCAGCATCCAGGGCAAGGATCGCCTGGCGCCGACGCCAAATAACGCCAAGGTGCTGGCCCGGGCCTTTTCGCCGGACCTCGCGGAAATCATCCGCGACATCAACAAGTACAGTAACAACACCATGGCCCAGCAACTGTTCCTGAGCCTGGGCGCGCAGTTCCGCAACGAGGCCGACGGCGACGATGCCAAGGCGGCGCAGCGCGTGGTGCGCCAGTGGCTGGCCAAGAAAGGCATCACCGCGCCGCACCTGGTGATGGAGAACGGCTCCGGCCTGTCCCGCGCCGAACGGGTCAGCGCCCGGGAGATGGCCGCCATGCTGCAAGCGGCCTGGCGTAGCCCGTACTCGGCGGAATTCATCAGTTCGATGCCCATCGTCGGCACGGACGGGACCATGCGCAAACGCCTCAAGACCACCGCCATGGCCGGCGAAGCCCACGTCAAGACAGGCACGCTGAACACCGTGCGGGCCATCGCCGGCTACAGCCGGGACGTCAATGGCAATACCTGGGCGGTGGTGGCGATTCTCAACGATCCGAAGCCATGGGGCGCTTCGTCAGTGCTGGACCAGGTGCTGCTGGACCTGTACCGGCAGCCGAAACTGCCTCAGACGGCCTCAGTACTCTGATCCAAGGCAGAATCAATGTGGGAGCGAGCCTGCTCGCGATAGCGGTGGGTCAGTTTGCAATGAGGTTGGATGTGCCGCCGTCATCGCGAGCAGGCTCGCTCCCACAGGGATCCATGGTGCAAACAAATCTGCTTCCACTAGCCCAACTGCATCTCCACCCGATCGCGCCCGGCCTGCTTGGCCGCGTAGACGCATGAGTCGGCTCGCAACAGCAATGCATCCGCCCCCTCTCCGGCGCGCCAACTGGCGATACCGAAGCTGGCCGTGACGACCCCCACGTCGTCGATCGGCGCAGTGCGCAGACCTTCCCATAGCCCGCTGGCCAGGGCGTAGGCGCTTTCGCCGTCAGTGTCGGGACACAGCACCACGAACTCTTCACCGCCCAATCGACAGAACACATCGGTACGCCGCAACCGCTGGGTAATCCGCTGGCAGACGGCCTGCAACACCCGGTCGCCCACCGCATGACCGTGCTGGTCGTTGATGCGCTTGAAATGATCGATGTCCAGCATGATGACCGAAAGATTGCCGGGGCCGCGTTCGACTCGTGTCATCTCCGACGTCAGGCGTTCCTGGAAATAACGCCGGTTGCGGATGCCAGTCAGCGCATCGGTCACCGACAAGGCCCGCAGCTCTTCTTCCACCCGCTTGAGATCAGAGATATCCGAGATGTAGCCATGCCACAGCACGCCACCGCCCGGAAGCTGTTCGGGCGTCGCCTCGCCACGTACCCAGCGCAACCCCCGTTGCGGCAGTTGTACCCGATACTCCTCACGCCATGGACTCAAGGTATCGGCCGAAGTGCGGATCGAAGCGCGGACCCGGGCACCGTCCAGCGGATGGATGCGCGAGAAAATCGCCTCCGCGTTCTGGACCAGCACATCGGGTGCCAGCTCGTAGATGTCGCGGATGCCGTCGCTGGCATAAATCACGCTGAACCGGCCATTGAAATCCATTTTGAACTGATAGATACCGCCGGGAACGTGGGCGCTGAGTTTTTTCAGCAACATGTCCCTGGCGGCCAGTGCTTCATGGACACGCTTGCGCTCGGTGATGTCGATACAGATCGCCAGGTGCCCGACCCACAGCCCCTGATCGTCGAGCATCGGCGTGGCCAGCATGTTGACGGTCAGGTGACTGCCATCACGACGCACCAGGGTCCATTCCCGGGCTTGCTGCCCGCCACGCTCGCTGCCCTCCAGCAGCATCGCGTGGCATGTGGGGATCGGCTTGCCAAAACGCGCGGCGAGCTGAGCGGCCCGAGCCTGGAGTTCCCGGGGAACGTGCAGGCTCTCCAGGGTCATGCTCTGCAAGACCTCCTGACTTTGGTAGCCCAGCATGTGTTCGGCGCCGGCGTTGAAGGTGGTGATGACGCCCCGCAGGTCCGTGGCGATGATCGCCACCTGGGTCGCGGCATCCAGCACACCGCGCAATTGGTTATGGGTCCCGCGCAATTCCTGCTCCCGGGCCCGCAGTTCCCGGGTGCGTTGCTCCACCAGTGTCAGCGCCCGCTGCCGCTGGCTGACCAGCACATAGAGCAAGGCGCTGAGCAGGAAACTGAGCAGGCCACCCAACACCACCAGGCTCGACACCGAGGAATGATTGGCCGCCAGGAACATCCGGCTGGGTCGCAGTTCTATCCGGTAATCATGGTTCCCCAGGCGCAGCAGGCGAATCGCTGACAAGTCGTTTTCACCCGGCGGTTCGGCGGACTCGAACAAGACTTCTTCACGATCGTCGGTAGACAGGTCCAGGAGACGCATGGACAGGTTTTCATGGCCGGACGCCGGCAACCCATCGCCCACCAGACGGCGCATGTTGATGGCGGCCACCACGTAACCGAACGGCTCAGGGGACGCTGCTCTTTTTACCGGTGCAACCAGCAGGACCCCACGGGCGAAGGCCGGATCGGTGCCCATCAAATCCAAGGGTTGCGAGACCACCAGAACATCGCGCTGACGCGCCCCTTCGAGTGCGGCCCGGCGCAAGGGTTGGGACAGCAGATCGAAGCCCACTGGCGAGGCGGAGGACGGCTGGCTCTGGACGTACAGCACGGGGACATACTCGTCCCGCTCGGCAGCGGGTCGCAGGCCGCCGTGACCGTCCGCCTCACGGATGGAGAACCCATCCATCCCTTCGGCGCGAGCCTGCTGCTCGAATGTCTGGCGCTCGTCCCGAAGCACGCGTGGTGCCCAGCCGAACGCCTGGGTCCGGTGCAGCAACGCTTCGGCGTAGCCATGAAACTCCTCGCTGGACACCCCCGAGGAATTGGCAAAGAAACGCCGCAGGCTGTCCAGGCGCTGCTCCTGGTCCTGGAACCGCTCCTCGATGCGACTGAAACGCTCCTCGGCTTGCAGCTCGAAACGCTGGCGCAGTTGCTGGTTGAACAGATTGGTCATCGCCCAGGTCAGCAAACCGGTCATGCAAGTGCCGGCCAGGAAGACCAGTGAAGCCACCAGCCAGGCCGAGACATCTTCGCTGATAAAACCCAGGATCCTGGGACGTACCGGATGCAATGCCATAACGACAACTCGAAAAGGGGCAGGCATGGGGTACAGCCCTGACCACAGCTTTAGTTATAGCTATTAGCCATCACTTTGACCAGCCCTAAAAACGGCTGGAAGCCTTGAAATACAAGGCTTCGTGGATCCAATCGGGATATTTCAACGTGCCATGATTTTCCAGGCGCGATGGATTTTGCCATTGCGGGCAAAATCCGGATCGATGGTGCTGGCGGTGATTTCCTCCACCGCGTAACGCTCGCACAGATTGTCTTCGAGCTGGAACTTGCGGAAATTATTGGAGAAATACAGCACACCACCCGGTGCCAGACGGGCCATGGCCAGGTCCAGCAACTGGACGTGGTCGCGCTGTACGTCGAACACGCCTTCCATGCGCTTGGAGTTGGAAAAGGTCGGTGGGTCGATGAAGATCAGGTCGTATTCGTCGCGACAGTCCTGTAGCCAAGCCATCACATCGCCCTGCTCCAGGCGATTCTTGTCGGAAAAACCATTGAGCGACAGATTACGCCGTGCCCAGTCCAGGTAGGTTTTCGACAGGTCGACGCTGGTGGTGCTGCGGGCGCCCCCCTTGGCGGCGTGGACGGTGGCGGTCGCGGTGTAGCAGAACAGGTTGAGAAAGCGTTTGCCGGCTGCCTCTTTCTGGATCCGCAGGCGCATCGGACGGTGGTCGAGAAACAGTCCGGTGTCCAGGTAGTCGGTGAGGTTGACCAGCAACTTCACGCCCCCTTCGTTGACCTCGGTGAACTTGCCCTGGGCGCTCTGGCGCTCGTACTGCTTGGTGCCGCTCTGGCGCTCGCGACGCTTGATCACCACGCGACTCTTGTCGACGTTCAGCGCCTGGGGGATGGCCGCCAGGGCGTCGAACAGACGGGCCGAGGCCTTTTCCGGGTCAATGGACTTCGGCGCGGCGTATTCCTGGACATGCACCCAATCGTGGTACAGGTCGATGGCCATGGAATATTCGGGCATGTCGGCGTCATAGACCCGGTAGCAATCGACGCCCTCACGCTTGGCCCATTTACCCAGCTGCTTGAGATTTTTTTGCAGGCGATTGGCGAACATCTGCCCACCTTCGCTCAGGCGCGCCTGCTCGACCGCAGGCGCCGGGGCCGGTTTGATCGGGTTGCCATTCTTGTTGTACTGGCGCTCTTGCGGCACTTCCGGTACCTGATCCTGCAGATCGCGCTCGGCCTGACGCTGTTCCGGGGTGCGGCGCTCGCCGGTCACGAACTGATCCGGCAGCACCTTGATCAATAGCAGCTTGCACGGTAAGGCGCCGTTCCAGAACGAATACTGCTTGTGGCTACGAATGCCCATGCGCTTGCCCAGGTCCGGCGCGCCGGTGAATACCGCGGCCTCCCAGTTCAGGCAGGCCTGGCGCAGGCGTTCGCCAAGGTTCTGGTAGAGATACAGCAGACTGGCTTCATCGCCCAGACGCTCGCCGTAGGGTGGGTTGCAGATGACCAGGCCCTTCTGGTTCTGGTCCGGACGAGGCTCGAAGGTGCCGACTTCACCCTGGTAGATCTTGATCCACTCGCTCAGGCCCGCACGCTCGACGTTGTTGCGGCCCGGCTGGATCAACCGTGGGTCGGCTTCGTAGCCGCGAATCCACAACGGTGGTTTGGCCAGCCCGGCAGCAGCGCGAGCGGTGGCTTCTTCATGGAGTTTCTTCCACAACGCTGGCACATGGCCTAGCCAGGCGGTGAAGCCCCATTGCTGGCGACGCAGGTTCGGCGCCATGTCGGTGGCAATCATGCCCGCCTCCACCAGGAACGTGCCCACGCCGCACATCGGGTCGGCCAAAGCCCCGCCTTCGGCGGCAATGCGCGGCCAGCCGGCACGGATCAGGATGGCCGCGGCGAGGTTTTCCTTCAGCGGCGCCGCACCTTGCTGCAAGCGATAGCCACGCTGGTGCAGGCTATGCCCGGAAAGGTCCAGGGAGAGAATCGCTTCGCCGCGATCCAGGCGCAGGTGAATGCGCAGATCCGGGTTGAGCTTGTCGATGGACGGTCGCTCGCCAGAGGGCGTACGCAGCTTGTCGACGATGGCGTCCTTGACCTTCAGGGCGCCGAAGTGGGTGTTATCGATGCCCGAACCGTGCCCGCTGAACTCCACCGCCAGGGTGCCATCGGCCAACATGTGATCCTGCCAGTCGATGTCCAGTACGCCGTGGTACAGGTCGTCGGCGTTTTTCATCGAAAAGCGCTTGAGGACCAGCAATACACGGTTGGCCAGGCGAGACCACAGACACAGGCGATACGCCGTCTCCATGTCGGCCATGCCGCGAACGGCCGAGGTGTGCTCGCGTGCCTCTTCAAGGCCAAGCCCGGTGGCTTCCTCGAGCAGCAGGCCTTCGAGGCCCTTGGGGCAGGTGAGGAAGAGTTCAAAACGGTCGGACATGGGAGTTTCCAGAGCCTTTGGCCAAGTGGACCGGGCAACGCATTGCCGGTCGGGTTCAATCAGGTACTTTTCTCAAGAGCACCCGGTGGCATGAAAGTATGCCGTTCCGCCCTCGCCGCTCAGGTTAAAAGAGCTTAGATGCGGGGGCAGGTGAAAAATTCTGTGCAACAAATTGTGAAAACTTGTCCCTTTCGTCGAATAGTATCCGAGTGCAGCGGGAGGACATTCTCATTCGAACCGAGACAGCGCCCTTCAGCGCAGGGCCGATCATACAGGGGTCTTGCTCAAAAGCGGTCAGTGAACAGCTTGTTACTTATCGCCCTAGCATCTTTATTGTTACGTGCTTATGACAAAAAGATCATTCCATCCATGTGACGCTTTGGTTAGAACTCAACACAGGTTGACGTCGCAACGGCGCCAACACCTTGGCTCGTCACGCCGGCAACGAGCCACCAACGGCAGAATGATTCTGCCCCGGCCTCGATAGAGGTCGACGCGAGCAACAGTCAACAAGTGAGGGCAACACCCTATGAGAAGACTTAAGCGTGATCCGTTGGAAAGAGCATTTTTACGCGGTTACCAATATGGCGTTGGTGGTAAATCCCGTGAGCTTTGCCCCTTTACTCTACCGTCAGTACGTCAAGCCTGGATCAATGGCTGGCGAGAAGGACGCGGCGACAACTGGGACGGTATGACCGGCACTGCGGGTATCCATAGACTCAACGAACTTCACGCCGTCGGCTGACACAGGGCTTAATACTCCAGAACTCGACAATTTGATCCGACCATCGACTTAACCACGCGCGTCCCATCCGGACGGCGGGCTACGGCCCAGGGGCTCCTTCGAGGAGCCCTTTTTAATTGGGCATAGAAAACTCAAGTTGCGAACACTGTTGTGGCGAGGGGATTTATCCCCGCCGGGATGCGCAGCATCCCTTACTACTGCCACCGCGCTGTGTCATGTCAATTGCAGGGGGGCCGCTTCGCAGCCCAGCGGGGATAAATCCCCTCGCCACAAAGGGCTTGTGTAACCTTCAAGCAATGCCTGTATCAGCCCAACGCCGCGATGGCGTCCACCGACTCGCGAATCAGCGCCGGTCCCTTGTAGATAAAGCCCGAATAAATCTGCACCAGGCTCGCCCCGGCGGTGATTTTCTCGGCCGCATGGCGCCCTTCGGTAATCCCGCCAGCGGCGATGATCGGCAAGCGCCCGGCCAGCTCGGCGGCCAGCACCTTCACGGTGTGGGTGCTCTTGTCACGCACTGGCGCGCCGGATAACCCGCCCGCTTCGTCACCGTGATCCATCCCTTCGACGCCTTCGCGACCCAGCGTCGTGTTGGTGGCGATCACCGCGTCCATGCCCGTCTCGATCAGGGCCTGGGCCACTTGCGCGGTTTCTTCGTCGGTCATGTCCGGAGCGATCTTGATCGCCAGCGGGACATGCTTGCCATGAATCAGTGCCAGCTCCGCGCGACGCCGGGCCAGGTCCGCCAGCAACTGCTTGAGGGAATCGCCGAATTGCAGGCTGCGCAGCCCCGGGGTATTCGGCGAGCTGACGTTGACGGTGACGTAGCTGGCGTGGGCATAGACCTTGTCCAGGCAGATCAGGTAATCGTCGACGGCGCGCTCCACCGCGGTGTCGAAATTTTTGCCGATGTTGATGCCCAGCACGCCCTTGTACTTGGCGGCGGCAACACGGGCCAGCAAATGGTCGACGCCCAGGTTGTTGAAGCCCATGCGGTTGATGATCGCCTCGGCTTGCGGCAAGCGAAAAAGGCGCGGCTTGGGATTACCCGGCTGCGGCCGTGGCGTGACGGTGCCGATCTCCACGAAACCGAAACCCAACTGCGCGAAGCCGTCGATGGCTGCACCGTTCTTGTCCAGCCCCGCGGCCAGGCCCACCGGGTTGGGAAACTGTAATCCCATCACACTCACCGGTAGTTTCGCCGGTGCCTTGCACAGCAGCCCATTGAGGCCCAGGCGCCCGCCCGCGCCAATCAGGTCCAGGGACAAATCGTGGGAGGTTTCCGGGGAGAGTTTGAACAGCAGTTCGCGGGCCAGGGTGTACATGGGCGATTTTGACTCGGGCGACAAAATGAGGCGGGGATTATAGCCGCGCAGCGGCGGTTCAGCGAGGCGCCTGCATAAAACAGTGCCGATGGCATATGCCTTGCACCGTTTGTGCTCATCGACGCTCATGCCAACGACGGAATGAGTGCCACACTGATTTAAAGGACAACGGCGTCGTCCTCCGGCCTTGCTCTGGCAGTTGTCGGGTACGGCGCTTTTTTATGTGCAAGGTGATGCCCGATGAATGACATTCCCGCCAACCCCCTGGCCTGGGTCAATGGCAGCGACGCTCCGGAAAAGAGCGCTATCGATCTTGGCTTCATGGCCTT
This sequence comes from Pseudomonas sp. AF32, assembly GCF_022342325.2. NCBI lineage: Bacteria > Pseudomonadati > Pseudomonadota > Gammaproteobacteria > Pseudomonadales > Pseudomonadaceae > Pseudomonas > Pseudomonas sp. AF32. Next base: position 245,159 of record NZ_RQJK02000006.1, read on the forward strand.
GAGTGACTGCGCCCCGGTGGTGGTGGCCGCCACCCAGGGCTTTGCCCAACCCTACGGCCTGACCTTGAACCTCAAGCGCCAGGCATCCTGGGCCAACCTGCGGGACAAGCTGGTCAGCGGCGAAATCGATGCGGCCCATAGCCTGTACGGCTTGGTCTATGCGGTGCACCTGGGCATCGGCGGTGTCGCGCCGACTGACATGGCCGTACTGATGGGCTTGAACCAGAACGGCCAGAGCATCAACCTCTCCCATGGGCTGCAAGCGCTGGGCGTGACCAGTCCTGAGGCACTGGAACGCCATGTGCACCAAACTCGCACGAAACTGACCTTCGCCCAGACCTTCCCAACCGGCACCCATGCGATGTGGCTCTACTACTGGCTCGCCGCCCAGGGTATTCATCCGTGGTCGGATGTGGACAGCGTGGTGGTTCCACCGCCGCAAATGATCGCCCATCTGCAAGCCGGCCGTATCGATGGCCTCTGCGTCGGCGAACCCTGGTGCGCCAGCGCGGTAAAACAGAACCTGGGCTTCACCCTGGCGACCACGCAGACCATCTGGCCCGATCACCCGGAAAAAGTCCTGGGCTGCACCCGCGCTTTTGTCGAGCAATACCCCAATACCGCACGGGCGTTGGTGATGGCGGTCCTTGAAGCCAGTCGCTTCATCGAACAGAGCAGTGAGAATCGCCGCAGCACCGCGCAACTATTGAGTGCGCCCGAATACCTCGACGCACCGCTGGACTGCATCGAGCCCCGCCTGCTCGGCATCTATGCCGACGGCTTGGGCAATAGCTGGCAGGATCCCCACGCCATGCGTTTCCACGGTGACGGCGAGGTGAACGTGCCGTACCTGTCCGACGGCATGTGGTTCATGACCCAGTTCCGCCGTTGGGGCCTGTTACGTGAAGACCCGGATTATCTGGCCGTGGCGCAAGAGGTCCAACAGCTGGCGCTGTATCGCCAGGCCAGTGCTGCACTGGGTATCGCCTCCCCCCGTCAGGACATGCGCAGCAGCCAGCTGATCGACGGTATCACTTGGGACGGTTCGGATCCGGCCGGGTATGCCCGCTGCTTCAAACTGCACGCCTTGAGCGATGCGGCTCCCCTTCTCGCCAGCCGCTGACAGGAGCCTTGAGCATGTTGCGTATTCTGCTGATCAACGACACCGCGAAAAAAGTCGGTCGTCTCAAGGCTGCCCTGACGGAAGCCGGGTTCGACGTCATCGACGAATCCGGATTGACCATCGATTTGCCGGAACGCGTCGAAACAGTGCGTCCGGACGTGATCCTGATCGATACCGAGTCACCGGGACGGGATGTGATGGAGCAGGTGGTACTGGTCAGTCGCGACCAGCCACGACCGATCGTCATGTTTACCGACGAGCACGACCCCGATGTGATGCGCCAGGCGATCAAGTCCGGCGTAAGCGCTTACATCGTCGAAGGTATCCACGCCGCCCGCCTGCAGCCGATCCTCGACGTGGCCATGGCCCGCTTCGAAAGCGACCAGGCCCTGCGCGCCCAGCTCCTGGCCAGGGACCAGCAACTGGCCGAACGCAAACGCATCGAACTGGCCAAGGGCATGCTGATGAAGATGAAAGCCTGCAACGAGGAACAGGCCTACACCCTCATGCGCCGCCAGGCCATGAGCCGCCAGCAGAAGCTGATTCAGGTGGCGGAACAGATCATTGCCATGAATGAGTTGTTGGGCTGACGGCCTCGCGACGTCTGACCCGGCGTCATCGCGAGCAGGCTCGCTCCCACAAGGGTTCGAGGTGAACAGCACCCCGATCTACTGTGGGAGCGGGCTTGCTCGCGAAGGCGATTTTCCATCCGGCATCTTCATTGACTGACCCACCGCTTTCGCGGGCAAGCCCGCTCCCACAAGGGTTCCTCCGGCGAGCACAGCATTTGCGATACCCGGACCCACTGTGGGAGCGAGCCTGCTCGCGATAGGCATCACACCGATTCCCTTGTTGGCACAGTTCTCGCTTGGGCAACCTCACCGGTAACCAACGGCGGTTGCCCACCTACGACAAAGACGTCGCACACCCTGCTTGCCCTCAGGCGATCCGGGTTGCGGCGTTTTTTTGCTTTGGCCCCACCGTCCGGGGTCGGTGGGTCGCCATGACGGCGCACCACCTCGAAGCACTGACTCATTACCCGAGACTTTAACCGCTGAGGTGCGCGATGAACTCAAGCTTCTGGAAATCCGGCCACACCCCGACATTGTTCGCGGCCTTTCTCTATTTCGACCTGAGCTTCATGGTCTGGTACCTGCTGGGCCCCCTGGCGGTGCAAATTGCCGTCGACCTGCAATTGACCACTCAACAACGCGGCCTGATGGTAGCGACGCCGATCCTCGCGGGCGCCGTACTGCGCCTGCTCATGGGCCTGCTAGCCGACCGGATTTCCCCCAAGGCCGCCGGTATGGTCGGCCAGGTGATCGTGATCGGCGCGCTGTTCTGCGCCTGGAAGCTGGGCATCCACAGTTATGAGCAGGCATTGTTGCTGGGGCTGTTCCTGGGCGTGGCCGGCGCATCGTTCGCCGTCGCCCTGCCACTGGCCTCCCAATGGTATCCGCCGCAGCACCAGGGCAAGGCCATGGGCATCGCCGGTGCCGGAAACTCGGGCACGGTACTGGCCGCGCTGATCGCGCCGGTCATGGCGGCCACGTTTGGCTGGAGCAATGTCTTCGGTTTCGCGCTGATTCCCCTTGGCCTGACCCTGGTCCTGTTCGCCTGGCTGGCCAGGAACGCCCCTGAGCGGCCGAAAGCCAAGTCCATGGCCGACTACCTCAAGGCCTTGGGCGACCGTGACAGCTGGTGGTTCATGTTCTTCTACAGCGTGACCTTTGGTGGTTTCATCGGCCTGGCCAGCGCCCTGCCCGGCTACTTCAACGACCAATATGGCCTGAGCCCGGTGACCGCCGGCTACTACACCGCGGCCTGCGTCTTCGGCGGCAGCCTGATGCGCCCGCTGGGCGGCGCCCTGGCGGACCGTTTCGGCGGCATCCGCACCTTGCTGGCGATGTACACCGTGGCGGCCGTCTGCATCGCAGCGGTGGGCTTCAACCTGCCGAACTCCTACGCGGCACTGGCCCTGTTCGTCTGCACCATGCTCGGTCTCGGCGCAGGCAACGGCGCGGTGTTCCAACTGGTACCACAACGCTTCCGTCGTGAAATCGGTGTGATGACCGGGCTGATCGGCATGGCCGGCGGCATCGGTGGCTTCGCACTGGCGGCAGGCATGGGCGCTATCAAGCAGAGCACCGGCAGCTATCAACTGGCGCTGTGGTTGTTCGCCAGCCTCGGTGTACTGGCCTGGTTCGGCCTGCACGGCGTCAAGCGTCGCTGGAGGACCACTTGGGGTTCGGCAGCCGTCACCGCGGCTCGGGTATAAATAACGCATGAGCCTGCAACTGAGTTTCGCCGAAGCCAGTGCCATCGGCCCGCGTGAGGAAAACCAGGACGCCCTGCGCCTGGTCACGCCGGCCCCGGCGCTGGCCGCGAGCAAGGGATACCTGTTCGCCATCGCCGACGGCGTGAGCCAATGCGCCGATGGCGGACTGGCCGCCCGCTCGACGTTGCAGGCGCTGGCGCTGGACTACTATTCCACGCCGCAAACCTGGGGCGTGGCCCAGGCGCTCGATCGGTTGTTGCTGGCACAGAACCGCTGGCTACAGGCCAACGGTGGCGGGCAGCCGCTGCTCACTACGGTCAGCGCCCTGGTCTTGCGGGGCCGGCGCTTCACCCTGGCCCATGTCGGCGATTGCCGGGTCTATCGTTGGCACGGCGACCACCTGCAACGCGTCAGCGAAGACCACGTCTGGGAACAACAGGGCATGCAGCACGTGCTCAAGCGTGCCCTGGGGCTGGATCAACACCTGATTCTCGACTTTCTCGACGGCGAATTGCGCACCGACGAGACCTTCGTCCTGCTCAGCGACGGCGTCTGGGCGGTACTGGGTGACACAACCATTGCCGGCATCCTGAGAGACCAGACGGACCTGAACCTCGCCGCCCAGACGCTGGTCAACGCGGCGCACCTGGCCGGCAGCCAGGATAACGCCAGCGCCCTGCTGGTGCGGGTCGATGCGCTGGGTGAAGCGAGTATCGGTGACGCCCTGATCCAACTGCAGCAATGGCCCCTGCCCCCGGCCCTTAAACCGGACCAGATGTTCGAGGGCTGGCGGGTCGAAGGGTTGCTCGGCCAGAGCCAGCAATCGCTGCTCTATCGGGTGCATGACAGCCAGGGCCAGCCCTGGTTGCTGAAGACCCTGCCCGGGCATTTGCGGGACGACACCCGGGCGGGACAGGCGCTGCTCTCGGAAGAATGGTTCCTCAAGCGGGTTGCCGGCCGGCAGTTTCCGGAAATCCATGGGGTTCCCCAGCGCCAGCATTTGTACTACGTGATGCGTGAATATCCGGGCATGACCCTGGCCGAGCTGTTCGACCGGGGCGGCGCCTTGCCCCTGGCTCAATGGCAAGACCTGGCGCAGCGGTTGGTCCGGGCGGTGGGGTTGCTGCATCGACGGCAGATCTACCACCGCGACATCAAACCGGAAAACCTGCACCTGGGGGACGATGGGGAACTGCGCCTGCTGGATTTCGGCCTGGCGTACTGCCCGGGCCTCTCCGAGGACCAGGCCAACGTCTTGCCGGGCACCCCCAGTTACATCGCCCCGGAAGCCTTCGGCGGCAGCGCACCGACGGCGCAACAGGACTTGTATGCCGTGGGCGTGACCCTGTATTTCCTGCTGACCGGTCATTATCCCTACGGCGAAATCGAGGCCTTTCAACGACCACGCTTCGGCGTGCCCGTCAGTGCCAACCGCTATCGCCCTGACCTGCCGGACTGGCTCGGACAAAGCCTGGAGCGGGCGGTCGCGGCGGACCCGGCACAACGTTTTGAAACGGCCGAAGAATGGCTATTGCTGCTGGAGCAGGGGGAACGCCGGAGCTTGAGCGTGCGGCCACGGCCGTTGCTGGAAAGGGAACCGCTGAAGGTCTGGCGGACGTTGGCGCTGGTGTCATTGTTGGTGAATCTGGTGTTGTTGTTCATGGTATTTCACAGCTGAGATCCGGTCGCGCCCATCGCGAGCAGGCTCGCTCCCACAGTGGATTTGGGGTGTATATAAGGCTTGCGGTCATCCCGGACCCTGTGGGAGCGAGCCTGCTCGCGATGAGGGCATGACTGCCAAACTCGCATCTAGCAGTCGGGCGCTCCATTACCGGGCAACACGCTTTGATTCGGTGCAATAAATCCTCCCGCAACGCCTATCAGCGCTCTCATCCTCAATAAATCCGCACGCCTACCTCACTTGGCACAACCACTGCATAACCTCTTCCAACAGACATAAGGCAGCGCCTCCAACGATGAAGGCGATGCTTCCCGAGAGAACGGGACCAGGACAAAGGCGTCCTCGCTGGATCACCAGCGAGACGCCTTTTTTTGTTTTCGTGAAAATGACCGAGCCAGTCCGATCGCCGTGATGAAACGGGCCTGAGTTCGCGGAGAAGCCTGATGAAAAAACTCAAACTGGTGATGATCGGCAATGGCATGGCCGGCGTGCGCACCCTCGAAGAGTTGCTCAAGCTCAGCAACGAGCTGTACGACATCACGGTGTTCGGCGCCGAACCGCACACCAACTACAACCGCATCCTGCTCTCCCCCGTGCTCGCCGGTGAACAGACGTTCGAAGAAATCGTGCTCAACGACTTGAGCTGGTATCAGGACAACAACATCAACCTGTTGCTTAACCGCAAAGTCGTGCAGATCGACCGGGTCAAGCGCCGGGTCATCGCCGAAGACGGCACCGAGGCCGAATACGACCGCCTGCTGATCGCCACCGGTTCCACGCCGTTCATCCTGCCGATTCCCGGCCACACCCTGGAAGGCGTGATCGGCTACCGCGACATTGCCGACACCCAGGTGATGATCGAAACCGCCAGGACCCACAAGCACGCGGTGGTCATCGGGGGCGGCCTGCTGGGCCTGGAAGCGGCCAATGGCCTGAAACTGCGGGGCATGGATGTCACGGTGGTGCACCTCGGTGACTGGCTGCTGGAACGACAACTGGACAAGACCAGCGGCCAGCTGCTGCAAACCGCTCTGGAAAGCCGCGGCCTGAAATTCCGCCTCAACGAACAGACCCAGGCCCTGCACGACGCCGGCAATGGCCGGGTCGGCTCGGTGCAGTTCAAGAACGGCGACATCATTCCCGCCGACCTGGTGGTGATGGCCGCCGGTATCCGCCCCAACGTCGAACTGGCGGAAAAGTCCGGCATCCCGTGCAGCCGCGGCATCCTGGTCAACGACACCCTGCAGACCTATGACCCGCGCATCTATGCCATCGGTGAATGCGCCAACCACCGCGGCACCGCCTACGGCCTGGTGGCCCCGCTGTTCGAACAGGCCAAGGTTTGCGCCAACCACCTCGCCCAGCTGGGTTTCGCCACCTACAAGGGCTCGGTGACTTCGACCAAACTCAAGGTCACCGGCATCGATCTGTTCTCCGCCGGTGATTTCATGGGCGGCGAAGGCACCGAGACCATCACCCTCTCCGACCCCATCGGCGGCGTGTATAAAAAACTGGTGATCAAGGATGACGTGCTGGTCGGTGCCTGTCTGTACGGCGATACGGCAGATGGCGGCTGGTATTTCCGCCAGATCCGTGAGAATGCCGCCATCAGCGAGATCCGCGATCATCTGATGTTCGGCGAAAACGCCCTGGGCGACGTAGGACATCAGGGCCAGAACAAAGCCATGAACATGGCCGACTCCGCCGAGGTCTGCGGCTGCAATGGCGTGTGCAAGGGCACCATCGTCAAGGCCATCCAGGAACACGGCCTGTTCAGTGTCGACGACGTGAAAAAACACACCAAGGCCGCCAGTTCCTGTGGCTCCTGCGCCGGGTTGGTGGAACAGATCCTGATCAACACCGTGGGTGGCGCGGCGGACGTCAAGCCCAAAAGTGAAAAAGCCATCTGCGGTTGCAGCGACCTCAACCACGGCCAGATTCGCCAGGCGATCCGCGACGAGCACTTGCTGACCGTTGCCGGCACCATGAGCTATCTGAACTGGCGCACCCCGAACGGCTGCGCCACCTGCCGCCCGGCACTGAACTACTACCTGATTTCCACCTGGCCCGGCGAAGCCCATGACGACCCGCAATCGCGCCTGATCAACGAACGCGCCCACGCCAATATCCAGAAGGACGGCACCTATTCCGTCGTTCCGCGCATGTGGGGCGGGGTCACCACGCCTTCGGAGCTGCGACGCATCGCCGACGTGGCTGACAAGTACAGCGTGCCCATGGTCAAGGTCACCGGCGGGCAGCGCATCGACTTGCTGGGGATCAAGAAGCAGGACCTGCCCGGTGTCTGGAAAGACCTCGACATGCCGTCCGGCCATGCCTACGGCAAGTCCATCCGCACCGTGAAAACCTGCGTGGGCAGTGAATTCTGCCGCTTCGGCACCCAAAACTCCACACAACTGGGCATCGAGCTGGAGCATGACCTGTTCAACATGTGGTCGCCACACAAGGTGAAACTGGCCGTCTCCGGTTGCCCACGCAACTGTTCGGAAGCCGGCATCAAGGACGTAGGCATTATCGGCGTCGACTCCGGCTGGGAGATGTACATCGGTGGCAACGGCGGCATCAAGACCGAAGTCGCCGAGTTCTTCGTCAAGCTCAAGACAGCCGAGGAAGTCCGTGAATACAACGGCGCGTTCCTGCAGTTGTACCGTGAAGAAGCTTTCTATCTGGAGCGTACCGTGCACTACCTGCAACGGGTCGGCATGGAGCACATCAGGAAAGCCGTGCTCGAAGACCCGGTGCGGCGCAAAGCGCTCAACGAACGCCTGAAGTTTTCCCTGTCACTGGAACAGGACCCGTGGAAACAGCGCCTGGAACAACCCCAGTTGAAAAAAGAGTTTGAAGTCATCCCCGTGAAGAACCTGGAGGTGCCGGCATGAACTGGCTGGATATCTGCGCACTGGAAGACATCAATGCCCTGGGCTCGCGCATCATCAGCGGCCCGAAAGGCGATATCGCGATTTTTCGCACCAGCGACGATGAGGTTTTCGCGCTCGATGACCGTTGCCCTCACAAAGGGGGCCCGCTGTCCCAGGGCTTGGTCTATGGCAAACGCGTGGCCTGCCCGCTGCATAACTGGCAGATCGATCTGGAAACCGGTCAGGCCCAGGCACCGGACGTGGGCTGCGCCCATCATCATTGGGCACGGGTCGAAAACGGCCGGGTACTGCTGGCACTGCGGGACGCAAGCTGATGAGCCGCCAGACCACTGCCTCGACCTGCTGTTACTGCGGGGTCGGTTGCGGCGTCCTGATCGAACATGACGACGAGCGCATCCTCGGCGTCAGCGGCGATCCCGCCCATCCAGCCAATTTCGGCAAACTGTGCAGCAAGGGTTCGACCCTGCACCTGACCGGCGACCTCGCCGCACGCGCCCTGTATCCCGAACTGCGCCTGAGCAAGGGCCTGGCCCGGACCCGCACCGACTGGGACAGCGCCCTGGATCACGCCGCCAGCGTGTTCGCCGATACCATCGCCGAACACGGTCCTGACAGCGTGGCTTTCTATATCTCGGGCCAGTTGCTGACCGAGGATTACTACGCCTTCAACAAACTCGCCCGAGCGTTGGTTGGCACCAACAATATCGACAGCAATTCCCGGCTGTGCATGTCATCGGCGGTGGTGGGCTACAAGCGCAGCCTCGGCGCCGACGCGCCACCCTGCAGCTATGAGGACCTGGAACTGAGCGATTGCGTGATGATCGTCGGCAGCAACATGGCCTACGCCCACCCAATCCTGTTTCGTCGCCTCGAAGAAGCCAAATCCCGCCGGCCGCAGATGAAAATCATCGTCATCGACCCGCGACGCACCGACACCTGCGACCTGGCTGACCTGCACCTGGCGATTCTGCCAGGAACCGATGTCGCCCTGTTCCATGGAATCCTGCATCTGCTGCTCTGGGAAGACTGGATCGACCGCGACTTCATCAAGGCCCACACCGAAGGCCTGGCGGACCTGAAGAATCTGGTGCGCGATTACACACCGACCATGGTCGCCCAACTGTGCGGCATCAGCGTCGAACAGCTGCACCAGTGCGCCGAGTCCATTGGTACCGCATCGAGTTTCCTCTCGTTGTGGTGCATGGGTTTGAACCAATCCACCGCCGGCAGCGCCAAGAACAGCGCGTTGATCAACCTGCATCTGGCCACTGGGCAGATCGGCCGGCCGGGCGCCGGGCCCTTTTCGCTGACCGGCCAGCCCAATGCCATGGGCGGCCGGGAAACCGGCAGTCTGTCGAACCTGCTGCCGGGCCACCGCGAAGCGGCCAACCCGGAACATCGCGCTGAAGTTGCCCGCTACTGGGGCGTTGAGCAACTGCCCGCCACCACAGGGCTGAGTGCGATCGAACTGTTCGAGCAAGTGCGCAGCGGCAAGATCAAGGCGCTGTGGATCGCCTGCACCAATCCGGCCCAATCGATGCCGGACCAGACAGCGGTGCGCGAGGCCCTGCAGGCCTGCCCGTTCGTGGTGTTGCAAGAGGCCTTCCGGACTACCGAAACCGCCGGCTTTGCCGACCTGCTGTTGCCGGCAGCCAGCTGGGGTGAGAAAGAAGGTTCGGTGACCAACTCCGAACGGCGCATTTCCCACGTTCGCCGCGCCATCGCCGCACCGGGCGAAGCACGGCCGGACTGGGCGATCACCGTGGATTTCGCACGGCGCCTGGAGAAACGTCTGCGCCCTGGCCAGCCCAGCCTGTTCGCCTTTGACGCGCCCGCCCAACTCTTCGACGAGTACAAGCAACTGACGCGAGGACGGGACCTGGACTTGACCGGTATCAGTCATTCGTTGATCGACCAACTGGGCCCTCAGCAATGGCCGTTCCCGGAGGGCGCTACCAAAGGCACGCCTCGTCTGTACGTGGACGGGATTTTCCCTACCGACAGCGGCCGCGCCCGTTTCGTGGCCGATCCTTATCATGCCGCCAGGGAACTGCGCGACGCCCGCTTCCCGCTGACCCTCAACACCGGTCGGCTGCGGGACCAATGGCACGGCATGAGCCGCACCGGCACCGCTGCACAGCTATTTGGCCATGTAAACGAGGCCGTGCTCAGCCTGCACCCCGACGAACTGCTTCGCCATCGCCTGAAAACCGGCGACCTGGTCAGCCTGAAAAGTCGTCGCGGCAGCGTGATCGTGGCCGTGGACAGCGACGAAAGCGTTCGGCCCGGCCAGGCCTTTTTGCCAATGCACTGGGGCGACCGCTTCCTCAAGGGCGGGGTCAATACCCTGACGCAGCCGGCGTTCGACCCACTTTCGAAACAACCGGAACTCAAGCACAGCGGCGTGCGCCTGGAACCGGTGAACCTGCCCTGGCAGCTCTTCGCCCTGGTCGAAGGCGATGTCCAGCAGCATCTGGAAACCCTGCGACCGCTGTGTGAGGCGTTTGCCTACGTCAGCCTGAGCCTTACCGGTCGTGAGCGCCCGGCGCTGCTGATTCGCGCCGCCAGCGCCCTGGCGCCCGAACCACAACTGCTGCAGGCCATTGACGAACAACTGGGCCTGATCGAGGGGCCAGTACTGGCCTATGACGATCCGCGTCGCGCGATTGGCAAACGGGTGCGGATCGAAAATGGCCGCATCACCGCTATCCGTCTGGCCGGTGAAACCCTGGCCCGGCACTGGCTGCAGAATCTATGGCTGGAAGGTCGTGCCGACGAGCAGCTGCGACGCTGGTTGCTGGCGCCGTTGAGCGCACCACCGGGTAACACTGGCGCCGCGCTGGGCGGCGGCAAAACCTTGTGCAATTGCATGAACGTCAGCCAGCGTGCGGTCTGCGCGGGCATCGAACGCGGCCTGGATCTGCAAGGGCTGAAACAGGAACTGGGGTGCGGCACGCAATGCGGTTCCTGCGTACCGGAAATCAAGCGTCTGCTGGTCGTCACTGCGCGACCGGTGGCGGCAGTCTCGTGAGGAAAACACTATGAGCGCAAAAGTCTGGCTGGTGGGTGCAGGTCCTGGCGACCCCGAATTACTGACCCTCAAAGCCGTGCGCGCCCTGCGCGAAGCCGACGTGGTGTTGATCGATGACTTGGTCAACGAGGCGGTGCTGGAGCATTGCCCCGGTGCCCGTGTCATCGCCGTGGGCAAGCGCGGCGGATGCCGGTCCACACCACAGGCGTTTATCCATCGTTTGATGCTGCGCTATGCCCGTCAGGGCAAATGCGTGGTACGCCTCAAGGGCGGCGACCCGTGCATCTTCGGTCGGGGCGGCGAAGAGGCGCAATGGCTGCGCGAACATGGCGTCGAGGTGGAATTGGTCAACGGCATCACCGCTGGCCTGGCGGGAGCGACCCAGTGCGATATTCCACTGACGCTACGCGGCATCGCCCGGGGTGTGACCCTGGTCACGGCCCATACGCAAGATGACAGCAGCCTGAACTGGCAGGCCCTGGCTCAGAGTGGGACGACATTGGTGGTGTACATGGGCGTGGCAAAGCTGAGCGAAATCCGCGAGCAGTTGCTGGCCGGCGGCCTGGCGGCGAACACCCCGGTCGCCATGATCGAAAACGCCTCCCTGCCCCACCAACGGGACTGCCGCAGTGACTTGGCCTCGATGGAAGCCGATGCCAGCACGTTCGAGCTCAAGAGCCCGGCAATCCTGGTCATAGGAGCTGTAGCGGCCGGCGCGCAGTTAACCCAGGCACAACAGACCTGGGTCCAGGCGGCAGCGCTGTAACCGCAAACAACAACGAACCTGTGGGAGATTCTATGGTTGAGGGGAAGCCCTCAAGCCGCTTTTGGTTGGTATTCGCTTTGCCCTTTCAGCAGAGCGAATACGATCCGAGCAAGCTTGCGAGCCAGCATT
>NZ_RQJK02000007.1:0-238973 GCF_022342325.2 Pseudomonas sp. AF32
GGAGGAGGGGCGAAATCTCCCACAGTCTGTACTGCGGCTAACAGTCAGAATCGAGCCTTGTCCCTCCTCCTCCCTTCAAGTCCTACCATACAAGCGAGCCCTGCTCGCGATGGCGGTGTGTCAGTTCATATAAATGTGACTGATCCACCGTAATCGCGAGCAGGGCTCGCTCCCACAGGGTGGGTGTCCAACATAAAATCTGTGGTGAACAGACAGGCGCCTCGACCTGAACTCAGAACCGCGGTTTGACGATTTTCCAATCCGGCCGGTAACGCTGCATCTGCCGCACATCGTCGCGCTGACGGATGCCGCAGCTGAGGAACTGGTCGTGCAGCTTGCCCAGTTGATCGCGATCCAGCTCCAGCCCAAGGCCCGGCGCCCGGGTGATTTTCACGCAGCCGTCGACAATCGGCAGCTTGCCGCCCTGGATCACTTCTTCATCCGGCTCCTGCCACGGGTAATGAGTGTCGCAGGCGTAGTCCAGGTTCGGCACGGCGGCGGCCACATGGGCCATGGCCATGAGGCTGATGCCCAAGTGCGAGTTCGAATGCATCGATACCCCCAGGCCAAAGGTGGCGCACATTTTCGCCAGGGCCTGGGTATCGCGCAGCCCACCCCAGTAATGGTGATCGGCCAGGACAATCTGCACGCTGTTCAGCGCCACGCTGCGGCGGAATTCGTCGAAGTCGGTCACCACCATGTTGGTTGCCAGCGGCAGGCCGGTTTGCTTGTGCAATTGGGCCATGCCTTCCAGGCCCGGCGTCGGGTCTTCGTAGTACTGGAGGTCATCGCCCAGCAATTCGGCCATGCGGATGGACGTTTCCAGGGACCAGTTGGCATTCGGATCGATGCGCAGCGGGTAGCCGGGAAACGCCTTTTTCAACGCCTTGATGCACGCCACCTCATGCTCCGGTTCCAGGGCACCGGCCTTGAGCTTGATGCTCTTGAAGCCATAGTCCTGGATCATGCGCCGCGCCTGAGCGACGATCTGTTGCTCGTCGAGGGCTTCACCCCAGCTGTCCGGCGGATACGGCGAGTCGATGTGTTCGGCGTACTTGAAAAACAGATAGGCGCTGAACGGCACTTCGTCGCGAATCGCCCCGCCCAGCAGATCCACCAGCGGTACGTTCAGGTATCGGGCCTGGAGATCCAGGCACGCCACTTCAAAGGCTGAGTAAGCATTGCTGACCGCCTTGCTCGCATGGGAACCCGGCGCCAGCTCCGCCCCGGCCACACTGGCCGGCCTCTGCGCGGCGACGGTGGCCTGAACGATGGCTCGCAACTGGTTGAGGTTGAACGGGTCCAGGCCAATCAACTGGCTCTGCAGTTGCTGCTGGATCGCCAGGGCCGGCGCATCGCCGTAGCTCTCTCCCAGGCCGATGTAGCCATTGTCACTCTCGATCTCGATGATCGAGCGCAGTGCGAACGGCTCGTGGATGCCGCTGGCGTTGAGCAAGGGCGGATCGCGAAAGGCAATGGGTGTGACGGTGACGCGTTTGATCTTCATACAGCGGCTCCCGATGGGCCAGGGTTCAGGGCTTGGTTTTTTTCCGGCAGGTCGGTGGGTTCGACGGTTTCGCGCCGACCGGACAAGGAATTGGGCGTGTCACGCCGCGGCGTGGTCCGGGCGAAGAAGATCACCACGGCGGCGATCAGCGAGGTGATCGCCAGCCCGTACAAACCGCCCTCGATGGAGCCGGTGGTCTGTTCCAGGAAACCGAACGCCGTGGGGGCGACAAAACCGCCGAGGTTGCCGATGGAGTTGATCAAGGCAATCACCGCGGCGGCGATACGGGCATCCAGATAGCCCTGCGGGATGGGCCAGAACAACGCCGACGCTGCCTTGAAACCGATGGCCGCGAAGCAGATCGCGACGAAGGCGAACACCGGTCCGCCGGTGGTGGACATGAACATACCGAACGCCGCGATCACCAGGGTGACGGCGACCCAGGCCTGCTGGAATTTCCATCGACTGGCCAGGGCGGCGAAGCCGTACATCGCCACGATGGAAATGATCCACGGGATGGAATTGAGCAGACCGACCTGGAAATCCCCCAGGCCGCCCATTTTCTTGATCATGCTGGGCAGCCAGAACGTGGCGCCGTAGATGGTCAAGGCGATGGAAAAATAGATGAAGCAGAACAATGCGATCTGGCGGTCGGCCAACAGCTTGAACATCGACGGCTTGATCACCTGGGCGGCTTCCCTGGCCCGTTGCTCCTCGGCAATGGCGGCGATCAGCACGGTCTTCTCTTCGGCCGTCAGCCATCTGGCCTGGCTGGGGTGCGATTGCAGCCAGAACCAGACAAACCCGCACAGCACGATGGAGGCAAATCCTTCGATCAGGAACATCCACTGCCAGCCATGCAGGCCCATGCCGCTGATATGCAACAAGGCACCCGACACCGGGCCGGAAATCACCGAGGCAATCGCCGAACCGCTGAGAAAAATCGCCATGGCCTTGCCGCGTTCGTTCGCGGGCAACCATTGGGTGAAGTAGTAGATGATGCCGGGAAAGAAGCCCGCCTCCGCCGCGCCGAGGATGAAACGCAGCACATAGAAACTGGTTTCGCCGCGCACGAAGGCCATCGCCATCGCCGCCGCGCCCCAGGTGAACATGATCCGCGTCAGCCAGGCACGGGCGCCGTAGCGTTGCAGCAGCATGTTGGAGGGCACTTCGAACAGCGCATAGCCGACAAAGAACAGCCCGGCGCCCAGGCCGTAGGCGGCGGCACCGATGCCCAGGTCGGTTTCCAGATGGCTGCGCACGAAGCCGATGTTGACCCGGTCGATGTAGTTGACGATGAACATCACCACCACCAGGGGCAGGACATGACGTTTGACCTTGGCGGCGGCAAGCGCCAGGGTGCTGTCATGCGTGGAGTCCGATACGTTACTCAAGGGAGCCTCCCAATCATTGTTTTTGTGGGGAACGGCTCGATGATGGACGGGGCACATTGTTCCCGTCTAATCTAACTTGGCACTTGATTGATACTCGGATTGAATCAATGTTCGAACTGGCCCAACTGCGCTGCTTTACCACCGTGGCGACTGAACTGAATTTTCGTCGCGCCGCCGAACGGTTGAACATGACCCAGCCACCGCTGAGCCGGCAGATCCAATTGCTCGAACATCACCTGGGCGTCGAGCTGTTCACCCGCAGCACCCGCAGCGTGGCCCTTACGGCAGCCGGTCGGGCATTCTTCATCGAAGCGCAGAACCTGTTGGAGCAGGCACAACAGGCCGCCGTGGCCGCGCGGCGATTCGCCCAAGGCGACATCGGCTCGGTCACCATCAGCTTTGTCGGCAGCGCGGTGTATGAATTTCTGCCCAAAGTGATTGCCGAGGCCCGGCTGAAGCAGCCCCAGGTGAAGATCGTCCTGTCGGAGATGAACACCTACCAGCAACACGAGGCTCTGCGCGCCCGCCGCATCGACCTCGGGATCGTCCGCTCACCGCTGCTGGAGACCGGCTACGCTACCGAATGCCTGGTGCGCGAACCCTTCGTCCTGGCAGTGCCCGCTGGCCATCCGCTGGCCCGCGCTGAATCCGTCAATGTGCAGGACCTCGATGCTCAACCCTTCCTCATGTACTCCCATTCCGCCTACCCGCCCTTCAACGAATTGCTCACCGGCATGCTCCGCTCGGCGCGGGTCGCGCCGCAATTCGTGCAATGGCTGGGGTCATCGTTGACGATCCTGGCGCTGGTCAACGCCGGCATGGGCCTGGCGCTGGTGCCCCGGTGTGCCACCAGCGTGGTGTTCAAGCAAGTGGTGTTCCGCGAGATCGACCTGGGTGAAGGGGTGCAGAGCGAATTGCACCTGGTGTGGCGCGAGGACAACGACAATCCGGCGTTCACCATGTTGCTGGACGGGATCCGCGGGGCGGTTCGCGAAGGGATGTGAGATCAACTACGGCCTTGGGCTATTCCCGTCGCCACAAACAAGTTGTACGATGACCGACGAGCATAGGCGATCATCGCCCGCTCTTTTGCCCCGACAACTACAAAAACAAGGAAAGATCATGAGAAAAGCCAAATTGCTGATGGGTTTCGTTTGCCTGTTCAGCGGTTACGTCGCCGCAGCCCCTGGCACAGCCGAGAAAGAAGTGGCTGAAGCGGTCGATCACCTGACCCAGGCCATGCTTCACAAAGACATCCCTCAGCTCCAGGCCCTGGCTTCCGAAAACCTCACGTACGGCCACTCCAGCGGCAACATCCAGGACAAGAAAGCCTTCATTGCCGATATCGAAACCGGTAAGAGCGCGTTCAAGACCCTGGAAATGAAGAATCAGAAAATCACCCTGTCCGGCGACACCGCCCTGGTGCGTAACCACTTCTCGGCCCAAGCGTTCAAGGGCACCGAAGTGGTCCCGACGGAAATCGAGAACTTCCAGATCTGGCAGAAGCAGAAGGATGGCAAGTGGCTGCTGATCGGGCGTCAGGCATTTCGGTTCTGAGCGCGGCTTGGCCTGAAAAACCTGAAGCCCTTTGATACCGTTGTAATCCATTGTGGCGAGGGGATTTATCCCCGTTGGGCTGCGAAGCAGCCCTGATCTGGCAGTGCGCAATGTTCAGATTGAACGCGTTGCAGGTTTTGGGACTGCTTCGCAGTCCAACGGGGATAAATCCCCTCGCCACAGGTTTACCTCAGGCGTTAACCCGCTGTTGCCGGTATTCCAACAGGAAATCCACGAACGCACGCACCCGTTGCGGCACGTACCGACCATGGGGGTACAGCAGAGTAAAGGGACGTGACCGACCGCTGTACGGTTGCAGCACCTCCACCAGGCTGCCGTCCGCCAGCTCCCTTTCGACGATGAAGCGGTAAGTCTGGAACAGCCCCGCCCCATATTTGGCCAGCGTCACGCCACCCAGCACGTCATCCGAACAGCTATAGCGGCCTTGAGCGAACACTTCCCTTTCCTTGCCTTCCACATTGAACAGCCAGGAAATCCGCCGTCCACTGCTGGGCAATTCGAACTGTATGCATTCGTGATCGTCTAGGTCTTCCAGGGTCTGCGGCGTGGCCGCCGTGCGCAGATAATCCGGGGACGCGACCACGACCAGTCGGGCATCCTCCAGCAACCGGGCGATCATCGACGAGTCCGGCTGGGCCCGCACCCGGATCGCCAGGTCATAACCTTCTGCGACGAAGTCGATGTTTCGGTTGCTCAAATGAATGTCCACGCTGACCTGCGGATACCGCGCGCGGAAGGCAGGCAACAGCGGCAGGATCCGGTGGTGACCGTAGGTGGTGGGCAGACTGATGCGCAGTTGTCCGGACGGCACCGATTGCGCGCCCATCACTTCCTGTTGCGCCTCGACCAGTTGCGTCAGGGCCTGTCGGCATTGTTCGAAGTAGGTCCTGCCGGCTTCGGTCAACCGGATACTGCGCGTGGTCCGCACGAAAAGACGCGAGCCCAGGCGCTCCTCCAGCCGGAAGATCGAGCGACTGACCGCCGCCGGCGTCACGCCCGCCACCTGGGCCGCCGCCGTAAAGCTGCCCGCCTCGGCCGCCAGGCAAAACAGTTCGATGCTGCCCAGCTGTAAGTCTTCGAAGTGCCGTTTCATGATTCGTTACACCGCGTATCAACTGAATATTCCAGATACCTGTTTATCAGTCCGGGGCGTATAAATACAGTGGCCTTCGGTTGCGCGGGAATCTTCCTGCGCTCATTTCTCACCAGCAGGAGTGCAATATGCCTTTCGTCAACGTACGCATCACCCGCGATGGCGTGACCCGCGAACAAAAAGCCCAAGTGATCTCGGAAATCACCGAAACCCTCCAGCGCGTGCTGGGCAAGGACCCGCACCTGACCCATATCGTGATTGAGGAAGTCGACACGGATAACTGGGGGTATGCGGGGATGACGACGACGGCGTATCGAAGTCTTCCAAAAGAGTGATGAGTGGTTTTGCCCTGCTGAGCCCGGTCCAAGTGACCGGGCTTTTTCATTGGTTCTGCACCCCCCCGTGGGAGCGAGCCCTGCTCGCGATAGCGGAGGATCAGTCAAAGTTGCGTCGAATGACACGCCGCCATCGCGAGCAGGGCTCGCTCCCACAGGGGGTCGTGGTGTGGCTTATTTAATTGATTACACCACGTATCAACTCAAGTACCAGAGCCCCCATTTATCAAACCCTGGCGCAACAATAATCTGATCCCAACCGCCGCCATACCGGCACAACGGTTCAATTCAACGATCAGGAGTCACATCATGAGCAGCAAAAAAACCGTCATCATCACCGGCGCTTCCAGCGGCATCGGCCTGGGTCTGGTCAAGGCGTTTCTGGACAAGGGTTACAACGTGGTGGGCAATGCCCGCTCCCAGTCCGGCCTCGATGACGCTGCCGCCCAACTCGGCCACCCGGCCGGTTTCATCGGCGTGGCGGGCGATATCGCCGCTCCGGCTACCTCCACTGCGCTCATCACCAAAGCCATCGAGACGTTCGGTGCCGTTGACGGGTTGGTGAATAACGCCGGCTTCTTCCTGCCCAAGCCCTTCGTCGAGTACAGCCCCCAGGACCTGGAAGCGCTGCTCGACACCAACCTCAAGGGGCTCGTCTACGCCAGCCAGGCAGCAGCCGCGCACATGATCGGCCGGCAGCAGGGGTTCATCATCAACATCTCGGCGGCCGTGGCCCTGCAACCGAACATCCAGGTGCCTGCCGCGCTGCCGGTGTTGATCAAGGGCGGCGTCAACCAGATGACCCGCGCCCTGGCGCTGGAACTGTCACCCCACCACATCAAGGTCAACGCGGTGGCGCCCGGCATCATCGACACGCCCATGCACGACCCGGCCCATCGCGACTTCCTCAACAACCTGGCCCCGGCCGGACGCGTGGGCACCATCGAGGAAATCGCCGAAGCCGTGCTGTACCTGGCGGGTGCCGACTTCACAACTGGCGCGGTCTTGCCGGTGGATGGCGGGATGAGCACCGGCAAGTGGTAAAAAAAGAAAAACCCCGGAGGCAGGTCCTCCGGGGTTCTCACGAAGATTCAGAGCGTGTAGGAGATGCCGGCCTGCACGGTTCGCGGTGCGCAGGGATAAGCGTAGACGTTGCCGAAGGCGCCTTCTTCGTAGTCAGCGTCGAACAGGTTCTTCAGATCCAGATTCAGACGAATCCGTTCGTTGACCTTGTAGAAACCCAGCAGGTCGACGACGGTGTAGCTGTCCATGGAGAACGCATTCGCTGCGGTCTGGCCGGCCCGCTCATCGACATAGCGAGCGCCCATCCCCAGGCCCAGGCCCTTGAGGCCGCCGTCCTGGAACTCATAGACGTTGAGCAGGCTGAAGCTGTGCTCGGGAACGTTGAGCAGACGGGTACCGGACGGAACTCTGCTGTCCTTGGTCACTTCGGCATCGACGTAGGCGTAGCCCCCGATCACGCGCCACTCCGGTGTCAGATTGCCGGCCACGTTCAAGTCGAAACCACGGCTGCGCACTTCACCGGCCGCCACGCTGAACGTGGAATCCACCGGATCAGTGGTCAACACGTTACGTTTTTCGATCTGATACACCGCTGCATCGACGCTCAGCTGACGGTCCAGAACCTCCCACTTAACACCCATTTCGTAGGACTTGCCCTCTTCCGGTTTGAATCCTCCGCCCTGGCGACTACGACCGGTGTTGGGTTTGAAAGAGCGGGCGGTGTTCGCGTAGATCGCCACGGTGTCGGTCAGGTCATAGATCACGCCCAGACGCGGAGTGGTTGCGTTATGGCTGGCGTCCCAGTCCCCGTTCTTGGTAGTGAAATTCTCGTACTCGTGCTCGAACCGCTCGAAACGTGCACCGGCCAATACTTTCAACCGCTCGGTGAGCGCCACCTGGTCCTGGACGAACACACCCAGTGTCTTGAGCTTTTCGTGGTCGTTGGTCGGCGTTCGCGTCAACGCCGGGCGAGGCTGGCCATACACCGGATCGAAGATATCGATCGGGTAGGCACCAGCACCGGCCGCCGAGCGTTGAATAATGGACTTATAGTCGTAGTCCTCGTACTCGATACCCGTCAGCAACGTATGCTCGAACCCGCCAGTGGAGAAGTGCCCGGTGAGGTTGAGCTGGGTGTCCCGGTCGGTCCATTCCAGCTTGCGATAGTTGAAGTTGCGCCCCAGGGTACGCCCGTCGGCAGCGATGCCGTTGCCTTCCACCGCGTTGCCCTGCAAGGTGCCGTCGAGCCACTGGGTGCCGCCGGCCAGGGTCCAGTCGTCGTTGAGCATGTGTTCGAAGCGCACCTGCAACATATTGTTGTCGTTGTGCAGCTTGCCGGCGTCTTTTTCGCCGAAGAAGGTATCGCGCGAGGCGGTGCCGCGTTGGCCGGGGTAATGGGTCAGGCCACGGTCCAGCGGCGCATTGTTGCGCATGAAATCGCCTTCGAAGGTCAGGCGCGTGGTGTCGTTGAGCTGCCAGGTGACCACGGGCGCGACGCCATAGCGCTCGGTTTCGACGTGATCGCGGAAGGTGTCGCCGCCCTCGCCTATCACGTTCAGCCGGTAAGCCAGGCGGCCCTCTTCGTCCAGCGGCCCGGAGGCGTCCAGGGTACCTCGACGCATCCCCTGGTCATTGACCTGACTGCCCAGCGTCACCGTGCGCTCGGCCAATGGTTGTTTGGACACCACGTTGAATGTCCCGCCCGGGTCGCCACGGCCATACAGCATCGTCGCCGGGCCGCGCAGTACCTCCAGCCGCTCGATGGTGTTGGCGTCGGGCATGTTCGGGTAACCACGGTTGATCGGGAAGCCGTTGCGGTAGAACTCACCGGTGGTGAAACCGCGCACCGTGAACGTGGTCAGGCCCTGGCCCCCGAAGTTGTTGGCCCGCCCCACCCCGCCCGCGTAATCGAGAGCATCCTGCAAGCGCGTGGCGCCGAGGTCTTCAACCACATCACGGGACACCACGGAAATGGATTGCGGCGTTTCGTGGATCGCCGTATCGGTGCGGGTTGCGCTGGCGGAACGGGTGGCGTGGTAGCCCTTCACCGGACCTTTTGCAGTCTCGTCATCAGCACGCCCGACGACGTCGGTGGCTTGCAGTTCCAGGGTTGCCGGGCTGGCCGCGACGGGCTCCTCTGCCCAGGAGGATAAGGAATAAGCCTGAAGCACACACAGTGAAACGAGAATCCGACGCATCGATGCACAATCCTAATGACAGAACACCGGCCACCTGAGGCCGACAAGAATGTGTCGCGGAAGATACAGCAACTCATTCCTGTTTGATATCTATTCCCATTAGTATCTTTCTGATCGCTCCAGTCTGTGGGAGCAAAATGACTCCTCCTCTACCCGCTGAAAAAACCTTTGTGCGCGAACATCCTGGACGTACGCCACATTCAGCCGCAACCAGTCGCACGCCTCCCCCGCCGGCATGAAGCGGGCGCCGTTGGACAGCTGGACCTGCGTTTCACGCGCAATCTGCTGCACCTGCCCGTTCTCCAGATGCCGAGGCCGGGCCCAGACGAACAGCCCTCCTGTCGGCTCGGCGAACACCTCCCAATGGCCCTTGTCCAGCAGGCGAAGCGTACTCGCCATCTGTTTGTTCAGGCGCTGGCGCAAGCGTTGCAGCAGCTTGCGATAAGCCCCGTTGGCCAACAGGGTCGCCACGACATTTTCCGCCAGCAGCGAGCAACCGATGCCGGTCACCATCTTCACCTCGGCCAGGCGCTGGATGATGTCGGGTGGGGCGACGACATAACCGATGCGCAATGAACTGGAAAGCGTCTTGGAAAAACTCGCGAGGTAGATCACCCGATCCAGTCCATCGAGCGCGGCCAGGCGAGTCGTCGCGCCGTTCTGGAAGTCCGCGTAGATGTCGTCCTCGATGAGGCGCAAATCATGCTGGGTCGCCAGTTGCAACAACCGATAGGCCACGCTTGGTGTCAGGCTGGTGCCGGTGGGGTTCTGGTACATGCTGTTGATGAAGAAACAAGAGGGTTTGTGCCGCGCCAGCAACCGCTCCAGGCTTTCGATATCAGGGCCCTCGGCGGTCCTGGGAACCGCCAGGGTCCTGACACCGTGCAGCTTCAGCAGATTGAACAGGTTGTAATAACCGGGGCTCTCCACCAGCACCAGATCACCGGGCTTGAGCAGCGTGCGCACCAACAGGTCAAGGCCGTGGCTCGCTCCTTGGGTGGTGATGATCTGCCGGGGATCGACGTGGATATCAATCAGGCCCAGGCGTTTTTGAATGTGCTGGCGTAAGTGGGCGAAACCCAGCGGGGTGCTGTAGTTGAACAGGGCCTGGCTGTCACTGCGCACCACCTGGCGGATCGCCTGGCCCAGGTCGGTGTCGTCGCGCCAGGCATCCGGCAGCCAGCCACACCCCAGCTTGAGCTGCGTCGACGCATTATCGAACAACGACCATGGGCCATCGCCGGTCTCAACGTCCGGTTCCGTCGGGCAGGAACGCTGCTGTGCCACGAAAAAGCCCGAGCCATGGCGGGACTCCAGGACGCCGCTGGCGACCATCCGATCGTAAGCCTTGATGACCGACGACAGGCTCACGCCATTTTCCTGCGCCAGGGAACGGATGGAAGGCATCCGGGCGCCGGGACGGATGCGCTGCGCGTTTATCCAGCCTGTGAGGTGCGTCTCGAGCTGCCGGATCACGGGCACCCCGGCGTTGCGGTCGATATTCAGGTCCATGGCGGCGCTCTTGGCGAGGTGTTCTCGATTTTTTAGCGAACAGTTAAACACAAATGGTCCGGATGTGTTCCTTGTCCGTGTGAAGCCCGGACGTGATAGTCGCCCAAACGCCCTCACCTTCAGGAAACACTTTGAACACACAACACCGGCACGCGTGGGGACTGGCTTTCGGTCTCTGCCTGATCACCCTCGCAGTCAACCTGCAAGCCCCGCTCTATACCACCTACGCACAAGCCTCCGGCTATGGCGCCGGCGCTACGGCGGTGGCGTTTTCGTGTTATGTGCTGGGGGTGTTGCCCGTCCTGCTCGCCTTCGGTGGACTGCCTGACCGGGTGGGACGCAAACCCTTGATACTGATAGCGCTGGGTCTGTCGATGGTGGCGACGGTGATGACCTTGCTCTGGCCGAACCTGGTCGCGCTGGGCCTGGCAAGATTGATGATGGGGCTGGGCACGGGATTGGCCTCGGCGACATCGACGGCCTATATGAGCGAACTGCTGGCAAACGGCGATTCCCGTGCCTGCGCCAATCGGGTCACGGCCAGCACGTCCCTGGGCTTTGGTCTTGGCGCAGCGCTGACCAGCCTGTTCCTGCTGGTGTATCCCAGCGTCGTGCCGGGCAGCTTCTGGTTGCAATTGGGATTGGCCGCTATCGCAATGGCCGTGGTTTCACGACTGCCGGACCCCGCGCCGAAGACCCGCCACGCCCCCCTGTTGCGCCCGCCACTGTTTCCGGCCGGCAGCCTGCCCTATAGCTTTTCGATGCTGCTGGCCTGGGCCACCTCGGGCCTGGTGATCGCCATCCTGCCCTCGGTACTGGCCACCCACGATCTACAGCGCTGGTCAGGGCTCTCGACCTTCACGGTCATCAGTTGCGGCTTGCTCTTCCAGCCCTGGGTACGACGGATGCAACCGGCCCGCGCCACCGGATTGGGCTTGTTGGTCTTGCCCTTGAGTTACGGGTTGTTGGCCTGGGGAGCCAGCCAGGGATCTCTCTGCGCGGTACTGCTGGGAGCGCTGGGGGCCAGCAGCGCGTGCTACGGCTTTCTATACCTGGGTGGGTTGTCGGCGATCACGGCCCTGGCAGGGGCGGAAAAAGCCCGGGGCAGCGCCGGATTCTTTCTGTTCGCCTACGTCGGGTTCAGCATTCCGGTGGTGGTGACCGGGGTGTTGGCGGACCATTTCGGCGCTGATGTGGCGTTGGTCCTGTTCGGGGTGGCGTTGTCCTTGGGTGCGTTGGTCACGGGATTAGTCATTGTTCGGACAGAAGCATACGTAACCCACATGTCCCATGGATAACTCTGTGGCATGGATGACTCCTGTGGCATGGATAACTCCTGTGGCATGGATAACTCCTGTGGCGAGGGGATTTATCCCCGCTGGGGCGCGAAGCGGCCCCTGGAGCAACTGACACCACGCGTTGCCTGGTTTCAGGGCCGCTTCGCAGCCCAACGGGGATAAATCCCCTCGCCACAAGTTTTTCACCTATGTGGAGGGGTGACACCAGGATCCAGGACAGCTCGACACCCCTTCTGCCAAGTCGTATACCATATCCCCATCTCAGCCAGCCGACTCGTCGCCGTGACTCTATCCAAATTCAACCTGCCTGACCTGGGCAACACCCCCTCCACGTCGGAAATCATCACCCGCCACCTGCGCGACGCCATCGTGGCCGGGCATTTTGCCGAGGACGAGCGGATTCGCCAGGACGACATTGCCCGTCAGTTCAATGTCAGCAAGATCCCCGTGCGCGAAGCCCTCAAGCGGCTGGAGGCCGAAGGCCTGGTGATGTTCCAGCGTAATCGCGGGGCGATGGTCACGCGCATTTCCGAAGCGGAGCTGGCGCAGATGTTCGAGGTGCGGATGCTGCTCGAAGACAAAGTGCTGCGCCTGGCGATTCCGAACATGACCGAGGACACCTTCACCCGTGCCGAGGCCATCTGCCGCGAGTTCATCGGCGAGGACGACGTGGGACGCTGGGCCGAGCTCAACTGGCAGTTGCACGCCTGCCTGTACGAGCCGGCGCAACGGCCCTTCATGGTCAGCCTGATCCGCTCGGTCCACGACAAGCTGGAGCGCTACCTGCGCATGCAGATGAGCCTGTCGGCCGGCAAGGAACGCGCCGATCATGAACACCGGGAAATCGTCGACGCCTGCCGCGCCAGGGATGTGGACCGGGCGGTGCGGTTGCTGGACGAGCACATCGCCGGGGTTTGCAAGACCTTGTTCGAGTTCCTGCCGTCCAGTCATTGAGCCCACCCCAACACCCCCTGTGTAGCTGGATCTTGTGGGTATCGCGGCTGTGCCGATTTCGTCATGAGCACCGGATAAAACCATCAAGCCGCCGACCCTCGGTACGGGCCACGCTTGCGTTCACTCATCCGAACGGGAGCGGCTTGCCCATGAAACGCATTACCGTCATCGATTCCCATACCGGCGGCGAGCCGACTCGCCTGGTCATCGACGGCTTTCCCGACCTGGGCCGGGGCAGCATGGCCGAGCGCAGGCATCGGCTGGCCGAGGAGCACGATGCCTGGCGCACGGCCTGCGTGCTGGAACCCCGCGGCAGTGACGTGCTGGTAGGCGCGCTGCTCTGTGAACCGGTGGACCCGAAGGCCTGTGCCGGGGTGATCTTTTTCAACAACAGTGGCTACCTGGGCATGTGCGGTCACGGCACCATCGGCCTGGTGGCGTCCCTGGCCCACTTGGGCCGGATCGGCCCCGGCGTGCACGCTATTGAAACCCCGGTGGGCACCGTCCAGGCGACCTTGCACGAAGATCGCTCGGTCAGCGTGCGCAACGTACCGGCCTACCGTTACCGCAAGGCACTGAGCGTGGAAGTGCCTGGCATCGGCCCGGTGGTGGGTGACGTAGCCTGGGGCGGTAACTGGTTTTTCCTGATCGCCGACCATGGCCAGCGCGTGGCGGGCGACAATCTCGACGCGTTGACCGCCTACACCTTCGCCGTGCAACAGGCCCTGGAGCAGCAAGGCTTTCGCGGCGAAGACGGCGGCCTGATCGACCACATCGAACTGTTCGCCGAAGACCCGCACGCCGACAGCCGCAACTTCGTGCTCTGCCCCGGCAAAGCCTATGACCGCTCCCCCTGCGGCACCGGCACCAGCGCCAAATTGGCGTGTCTGGCGGCGGACGGCAAGTTGCAACCCGGACAGATCTGGCGCCAGGCGAGTGTCATTGGCAGCGAGTTCGAAGGTTCCTACGAACCGGCGGGCGAGCGCATCGTGCCGACCATTCGCGGTCGCGCGTTCATCAGTAGCGAAGCCTCGCTGATCATCGAGCCGGATGATCCGTTCGCCTGGGGCATCCGTCCGTGAGCGAAGCGCCTGTCGCCGACGTGATCGTCATCGGTGCCGGCATCATCGGCGCGGCGTGCGCCAGGGGATTGGCCCGGCGCGGCCTGGAAGTGTTGGTGCTGGACGCCGGCTGGCAGGGCGCCACAGCGGCCGGCATGGGCCACCTGCTGGTGCTGGATGACAACCCGGCGGAACGGGCCCTGACCCAATACTCCCTGCAACGTTGGCGCGAGCTCGCCCGACTGCTGCCCGAGCCCTGCGCCATGCGTAACAACGGCACCTTGTGGCTGGCCGCCAACGCAGAAGAAATGGCGGTCGCCCACGACAAATACCTGAATCTTTCGGCCCATGGCGAAGCCTGCGAGCTGATCGGCCAGGTAGCCCTGCGCCAGCGCGAGCCCGAACTGCGCGAAGGCCTCGAAGGCGGGGTGCTGATCAAGGGCGACGGCATCCTCTACGCGCCAGCCGCCGCTCGCTGGATGCTGGACTTACCGGGTATCCGCCAGCAACGGGCGCAGGTCAGCGAAGTGGATGGCCACCGGGTGCGCCTGGACGATGGTCGCTGGCTGAGCGCCGAGGCGGTGATCCTCGCCAATGGCATCCAGGCCACCGAGTTATGCCCGGAGCTGCCCATCGAACCGAAAAAGGGCCATCTGCTGATCACCGATCGCTACCCCGCCACCGTCACCCATACCCTGGTGGAGCTGGGTTACGTCACCAGCGCCCACAACGCCAGCGGTCCCTCGGTGGCGTGCAACATCCAGCCACGCCCGACCGGGCAATTGTTCATCGGCGCCTCGCGGCAGTTCGGCACCGTCGATCCGCAGGTGGAAGGCTGGATGCTGGCGAAAATGCTCAAGCGCGCCGTCGAGTACATGCCGGGGCTGGCGCACCTCAACGGCATTCGCGCCTGGACCGGTTTGCGCGCCGCCAGCCCCGACGGCCTGCCGTTGGTAGGTCAGCATCCGCAGCGCAAGGGGTTGTGGCTGGCGGTGGGGCACGAAGGATTGGGCGTCACCACGGCACCGGCGACGGCCGATCTGCTGGTCGCCCAACTGTTCAACGAAAAGTCACCGCTGGCTCCGGAGCCTTACCTGCCCAAACGTTTCCTCGGAGAGCCGGCCCGTGCCTGAATTATTCCTGGATGGTCAACCATTGTCAGTCGCCAGCGGCACCAGCGTCGCCGCCGCCCTGGCACTGGGCTCAGACGGCAGCAGCCGCACTTCGGTCAGCGGCCAGCGGCGGGCGCCCTTGTGCGGCATGGGCATCTGCCAGGAATGCAGGGTAATGATCGACGGCCAGCGGCGCCTGGCATGCCAGACAGTGTGCCGAGACGGCATGCAAGTGCAGACCCGACCATGAACGAAACCACCGACCTGCTGATCATCGGTGCCGGCCCCGCCGGCATGGCCGCTGCCCTCGCCGCGGCGAGCAGTGGCGCATCCATTGTGCTGTTGGACGACAACCCTCTGCCGGGCGGACAGATCTGGCGCGACGGCCCCCAAGCCAACCTGCCCACCGAGGCACGACGCCTGCGCGAACGGCTGCTCGCCTGCACCAACGTGCGCTGCCATCCGGGCACCCGCGTGATTGCTCGCGCAGCCGAGCAGACATTGCTGGTTGAGGACGCCGAACATGGCTGGCAGATCCGCTACGAGCGCTTGATCCTGTGCACCGGCGCCCGTGAACTGCTGCTGCCCTTCCCCGGCTGGACGCTGCCCGGCGTGACCGGTGCCGGCGGCTTGCAGGCATTGATCAAGGGCGGCCTGCCGGTACGCGGCGAACGGTTGGTGATCGCCGGCAGCGGGCCCTTGTTGCTGGCCAGCGCCGCCACGGCGCGGCACCAAGGTGCGCAAGTGTTGCGGATCGCCGAGCAGGCCGGTCGCGCTGCGGTGGCCGGTTTCGCCGCGCAATTGCCGCGCTGGCCAGGCAAGTTCGTGCAGGCGTTCAGCTTGTTCGACGGCCACTACCGCACCGACACCCATGTGGTGCAAGCCTACGGGGACGAACGACTCGAAGGCGTGCGCCTGCTGCAACACGGCAAGCCCATCGAGCTGGCCTGCGACCGATTGGCCTGCGGCTTCGGCCTCATCCCCAATACCCAGCTCGGCCAGGCCCTGGGCTGTGAGTTGGCAGGCAACGCCCTGGCGGTGGATAGCTGGCAGGCGACCACCCGCCCCGGCCATTACGCCGCCGGCGAATGCACCGGTTTCGGTGGAAGCGAACTGGCGCTTGTGGAAGGTGCCATCGCCGGACACGCGGCGGTCGATGATACGGCCGCCGCCCGACGCCTGTGGTCGCGTCGTGCACATTGGCAGGTTTTCGCCAGGAAGTTGAACAAGACGTTCGCCCTCGATGCACGGCTCAAAAACCTGGTCCGCGCCGACACCCTGGTCTGCCGCTGCGAAGATGTGGCCTATGGCGAACTGACCGGACATCCGAACTGGCGCGAAGCGAAACTGGCGAGCCGCTGCGGCATGGGCGCGTGCCAGGGCCGGGTCTGCGGCGCGGCGCTGGAACATCTGCTGGGCTGGACACCGCCGGTGCCGCGTCCGCCCTTCAGTCCGACGCGGATTGAAACCTTGCTGGAGCTGGAAGACTTCCCGCGCAACTGAACCCTGGTATTTGTGTTGGGTCTGCCGGCCTCATCGCGAGCAGGCTCGCTCCCACAAGAGGCGCGGGATGAACATGGCATTGGCGATCGGTCTCCACTCTTTGTGGGAGCGAGCCTGCTCGCGATTGCGGCGTGACAGCCGCCCATTTTTCGAATGACACTGCGCCATCGCGACCCCGCTCGCTCCTACAAAAGGCGCTGCCGGCCCATGTACCCTTCGCTCACCGCTTTCCCTCCTTGCGATCTCGACACCCTGCTGCGCAGCCTGCAACCCATCGCCCCGCTGCTGGACACCCTGTCGGACGTGGTGTTTTTCATCAAGGACCAGCAAGCCCGCTACGCCTTCGTCAACCAGACCCTGGCCCGACGCTGCGGCTTCAAGCACAGCGGCGACCTGCTGGGCCTCACCGCCGAGCAGGTATTTCCCGAGCGCTTCGGCCCGCTGTATACCGAACAGGATCGACGAGTCCTGGCAAGCGGTCGGGAGTTGGCCGATCAACTCGAGCTGCACCTGTACTACGGCAACCAGCCGGTGTGGTGCCTGACTCACAAACTCGCCCTGCACGACGCCGATGCACGGATCGTTGGCCTCGCCGGCATTTCCAGGGACTTGCAATTGCCCCGTTCCGCAGACCCGGCGTTCCAGAAGCTGGCGGCGGTCGACGCCCACATCAAACAGCACTTTGCCCGCCCGGTCAGCCTCGCCGAACTGACCGCCATCGCCGGGCTGTCGGTGGCGCAGCTGGAACGTCACTGCAAACGCATCTTCCAGCTCACGCCCCGGCAAATGATTCACAAGGCTCGACTGGAAGAAGCCTCGCGGCTGTTACTGGACAAACACCTGCCGATCACCGAGATCGCCCTGCGCTGCGGTTACACCGACCACAGCGCGTTCAGTCGCCAGTTCCGCGCGCTGACCAGCCTTTCACCGAGCCAGTTTCGCGAGAACCAGCACCGGTAGCCTGTTCCCTTGCGAGGCATCGGCGGCGTGCTTGCTCCTATCTGTAACACTGCGATGAAACAGGCTTGGATGCGGCTGGGCGACCATTCGAGGCGGTGCCTTAACTATCAATGACTTAAACACAGCGAGCGGTAAAACACCGAACAGGCACGCTGATTGCTTATTTAATATCGTATACGAAATCCTAACTACGATATTCAACGCACCCATTCGACAGCGAGGCACTTATGAAGAACCCTGCATTGGCCGTAGCGTTAAGCGTTGTCCTGACTCCCCTCTTCATCTCCCCGGCACATGCCGACAAGCTCGACGACATCATCGGCTCCGGCAAGCTGCGTTGTGCCGTGACCCTGGACTTCCCGCCCATGGGCTTTCGGGATGAAAGCAACAAGCCGGCAGGCTTCGACGTGGATTACTGCAACGACCTGGCGAAAGTGCTCGGCGTGGAGGCCGAAGTCGTGGAAACGCCGTTTCCCGACCGGATCCCGGCGCTCATCTCCGGCCGCGCCGACGTGATCGTCGCATCGACCTCCGACACCCTCGAACGGGCCAAGACCGTCGGCCTCACCGTGCCCTACTTCGCCTTCCAGATGGTGGTGCTGACCCGCGACAACACCGGCATCAACAGCTTCGCCGACCTCAAGGGCAAGGCCCTGGGCAACACCAGCGGCACCTACGAGGCCATCGCCCTGGAAAAAGACCAGAAAAGCTGGGGCAGCGGCAGCTTCCGGGCTTATCAGTCGCAGAACGACACGCTGCTGGCCGTCGCCCAGGGGCACATCGATGCAACCGTGGTGACCAACACTGTGGCGGCCGCGACCATCAAATCCGGCAAGTACAAAAATCTTAAAATCGCCGGCGACGCCCCCTACGTCATCGACTACGTCTCCCTCGGTGCCAAGCGCAGCGAGTACGGCCTGATCAACTACCTCAATCTCTTCATCAATCAGCAGGTACGCACCGGCCGGTACAAGGAGCTGTTCACCAAATGGGTCGGCACCGACATTGCGCCGACCAGCCTGACCGTTCCCCAGGTCTACTACTGAGGATCGGGGCATGCCAAGCACGCCTGTCCGCGTCGAAGGTCGCTGTCTGGTGGAGGGTGCCGCCCAGGGCACCCTGCTCTTCGCCGATGTAGGCCTGAGTTTCTGGGGTGGTGTGGACCCGGCCACCGGCGAGGTGATCGACCGTCACCATCCGCTGAGCGGCGAACGGCTGGGCGCTCGCGTATTGGCGATTCCCGGCGGGCGCGGCTCCTGTACCGGCAGCAGCGTGATGATGGAGCTGATCAGCAACGGTCACGCGCCTGCCGCTCTGGTGCTGGCCGAAGCCGACGAAATCCTGACCCTGGGCGTGCTCGTGGCAGAAGTGATTTTCCAGCGTACCCTGCCGGTCGTGTGCGTCGGTCGCGAGGCATTCGACCGATTGCGCGGCCAGGGCTTCGTGCGCATCGAAGGGAACGCTGTGACCTTGTCCGGGCGCCGTCCCAACGATGGTTGGCAAGGCACCGACGGTACCTTGTCATCGCCCCCTCCGACGGACGTTCAACTCACCGAGCAGGATCGGAGGTTGCTCGACGGGGCCCATGGCAAGGCTGCCCAGGTGGCGATGCAGATCGTATTGCGCATGGCCGCCATCCAGGGCGCGGAACAACTGCTGGACGTGACCCAGGCGCATATCGACGGCTGTATCTACACCGGCCCGGCGAGCCTGCGGTTTGCCGAACAACTGGTGCAATGGGGGGCGAAGGTACGGGTACCCACCACCCTCAATGCCATTTCCGTGGACCAGCGTCGCTGGCGGGAGCTAGGTGTCGACCCGGCCCTGGGCGAGCCGGCCAGCGCCCTGGGCGACGCCTATATGGCGATGGGCGCGCAGATGAGTTTCACCTGTGCACCCTACCTGCTCGACACCGCTCCCAAGGCCGGCGAGCAAATCGTCTGGGCCGAATCCAATGCGGTGGTCTACGCCAACAGCGTCCTCGGCGCACGCACCCAGAAATACCCGGACTTCCTCGACATCTGCATAGCATTGTGCGGTCGCGCACCGTTGGCCGGCTGTCACCTGGACGCCCGGCGCAAGGCCGGATTGATCGTCGAGGTGCCCGTGTTGGGCGCCGTCGACGACAGTTTCTATCCGCTGCTGGGCTACCACATCGGTCACCTGGCGGGCCGGAACATCCCACTGATTCGCGGCCTGGAACACGCCGCCCCCAGCCTGGACGACCTGAAAGCCTTCGGTGCCGCGTTCGCCACCACCAGCGCCGCGCCGCTGTTTCACATCGCCGGGGTAACCCCGCAAGCCCTCGCCCCGGATACATGGGACCCGGTTTTGCCGGTCAAAAACGTCGATATCGCGGGCCTGCTTGCCAGTTGGCGCGAGTTAAACAATGCCCGAGACAACCATGTGGATGTGGTTTCCCTGGGTAACCCACACTTTTCCCTCAGCGAGTTCGCGGCCCTGGCGAAGCTGTGCGCGGGTCGACATAAACATTCGCAGGTGATGCTGGCGATCACCTGCGGTCGAGCGGTACTGGAACAGGCCCGCGCCGGCGGGCATCTGGCGCCCCTCGAAGCCTTCGGCGCAACGCTGGTCACCGACACCTGCTGGTGCATGTTGGGCGAACCCGTTATCCCGCCCCAGGCCACCACGTTGATGACCAACTCCGGCAAATTCGCCCATTACGCGCCGGGCCTGGTGGGCCGCGGCGTGCACTTCGCCAGCCTCGCCGAATGCGTCGAGGCGGCATGCACCGCCACCACCAGCGGCCAGCCGCCGATGTGGTTACGCCCTGTCACTCGCCCAGGAAACAGATCCCATGTTTGACTACAGCTTCCAGTGGCGCCCCGCCCTGCGTGCCCTGCCCGATATGCTGGCCGGGGCGTGGGTGGCGTTCGAAACCGCGGCCCTGTCGATGATTTTCGGCGTGCTGATCGCCCTGGTGCTGACGGTCATGCGCCAGGCGCGCAACCCATTGCTACGCGGGGTGGGCAACGGCTGGGTTTCCATCGCCCGTAATACCCCCTCGCTGTTCCAGATCTACATCCTCTACTTCGGCCTCGGTTCCCTCGGGTTGCACGTCAGTTCATGGCTGGCGCTGCTGGCCGGGATCACCTTCAACAACGCCGGCTATCTGGCGGAGAACTTTCGCGGCGGCCTCAAGGCCGTGCCCGGCACACAGATGCGCGCGGCGCGTTCCCTGGGGATGAGTGCGTTCCAGGCCTACCGGATGATCATCGTCCCGCAGCTGTTGCGCATCGTGTTCTATCCCTTGACCAACCAGATGGTCTGGGCGGTGTTGATGACGTCGCTGGGGGTCGTGGTCGGCCTGAACAACGACCTCACCGGTGTGACCCAGGAATACAACGTCAAGACGTTCCGCACCTTCGAATACTTCGCCCTCGCGGCGGTGCTGTATTACCTGATCGCCAAATCGATCGTCGGACTGGCCCGGCTGCTGTCCTGGCGGCTCTTTCGTTATTAAAAGCATCGTTACTGAGGGCCCGTCATGTTTGCCACAAGCCTTACCGTCAACGACCTGCAGTTCCTGCTCGAAGGGGCCTGGGTCACGTTGCAACTGACCGCATGGTCGATCCTGCTGGGCAGCCTGGCCGGGCTGCTGTTCGGCCTGCTGCGGGCACTGGCGCCAAGGGCCAGCCTGCCACTGGCCTGGGTGCTGGATGTGTTTCGCAGCGTGCCGCTGTTGATCCAGTTCGTGTTGTTCAACTCTTTCAAGAGCATCGCCGGGCTGAACCTCAGCGCCTTTGCGGTCGGCTGCATCGTGCTTGGAATCTACGCGGCGGCGTATTTCACCGAAATCGTCCGTGGCGGCGTGCTGTCGGTGCCCCTCGGCACGCGGCGCGCCAGTCGCTCCCTGGGCCTGAGTTACCTGCAGGACCTGCGTTTCATCGTCCTGCCGATGGCCACGCGGGTGGCCTTTCCCGGCTGGCTGAACCTGGTGCTCGGCGTGATGAAAGACACCGCTCTGGTGATGTGGATCGGCATCGTCGAATTGCTGCGCGCCTCGCAAACCATCGTCACGCGCATTCAAGAACCCCTGCTGGTGCTGTGCATCGCGGGCCTCATCTACTACGTCATGAGCCTGGTGGTCGCCCGCCTCGGCGCACGGTTGGAAAGAAGGTGGCAGGAAAATGATTGAGATCGAAAACGTGCACAAATCCTTCGGCGATCTGGAAGTGGTCAAGGGCGTGAGCCTGACGGTGGACAAGGGCGAAGTGGTGTCGATCATCGGCGGCTCGGGTTCCGGCAAATCGACGCTGCTGATGTGCATCAACGGCCTGGAACCGATCCAGAAAGGCAGCATCCGCGTCGACGGCATCGAAGTCCATGACCGCGCCACGGACCTCAATCACCTGCGGCAGAAGATCGGCATCGTCTTCCAGCAATGGAACGCCTTCCCTCACTTGACCGTGCTGGAGAACGTGATGCTGGCGCCACGCAAGGTGCTGGGCAAGAGCAAGCAGGAAGCCGAAGCCCTGGCGGTGCGTCAGCTCGAACACGTCGGCCTGGGCAACAAGCTCAAGGCGTTTCCCGGAAAACTTTCCGGCGGCCAACAACAGCGCATGGCCATCGCCCGGGCCCTGGCAATGTCACCGGACTACATGCTGTTCGACGAAGCCACCTCGGCCCTGGACCCGCAACTGGTGGGCGAAGTGCTGGACACCATGCGCATGCTCGCCGAAGACGGCATGACCATGGTGCTGGTGACCCACGAGATCCGCTTTGCCCGCGACGTGTCCGACCGGGTGGCGTTCTTCTGCAACGGCCGGGTCCATGAAATCGGACCGCCGGAGCAGGTCATCGGCAACCCTGTGCTGCCGGAGACGGCGGCGTTTCTCAGGTCAGTGAAATAGCTGATGGCCCTATCGCGAGCAAGCTCGCTCCCACATGGGATTCAGGTGCGGCATCGTCCCCTGTGGGAGCGAGCCTGCTCGCGATGACGCCCGAACAGACAACACAAGGATCACCCCATGCGCTCATCAAAGATCATTCACATAGTCAGTTGCCACGCCGAAGGCGAAGTCGGCGATGTCATCGTCGGCGGCGTCGCCCCACCGCCCGGCGCCACGGTGTGGGAGCAGTCGCGCTGGATCGCCCGGGACCAGACCTTGCGCAACTTCGTGCTTAACGAACCCCGTGGCGGGGTGTTCCGCCATGTGAACCTGCTGGTGCCGGCCAAGGACCCACGGGCGCAGATGGCCTGGATCATCATGGAGCCGGCTGACACGCCGCCGATGTCCGGTTCCAACTCCCTGTGTGTCGCCACCGTGCTGCTGGACAGCGGCATCCTGCCGATGACCGAACCCCGGACGCACCTGGTGCTCGAAGCGCCGGGGGGGCTGATCGAAGCGGTCGCCGATTGCCACGACGGCAAAGTGCAACGGGTAGAAGTCAAGAACGTGCCCTCCTTCGCCGACCGCCTCGATGCCTGGATCGAAGTTGAGGGCCTGGGGTCGTTGCGGGTGGACACGGCCTACGGCGGCGACAGCTTCGTCATTGCCGACGCCCAAGGCCTGGGCTTTGCCATTCGTCCCGACGAAGCGGCGGACCTGGTGGCTACAGGCATGAAGATCACCCGAGCCGCCAATGAACAGTTGGGTTTCGTGCATCCGCTGAATCCCGAGTGGTCACATATCTCCTTCTGCCAGATCGCCGCGCCCATCGTGCACGAAGCCGGTATCGCCACGGGCACCAACGCCGTGGTGATCCGGCCCGGCAAGATCGACCGCTCGCCCACCGGCACCGGCTGCTCGGCACGCATGGCGGTGCTGCAGGCCAAAGGGAAGATGCAGGTAGGAGATCGTTTTATCGGACGCTCGATCATCGGCTCCGAATTCCACTGCCGTATCGACTCGCTGACCGACGTGGCCGGACGCCCGGCGATCTACCCGTGCATCGCCGGCCGGGCGTGGATCACCGGGACCCACCAACTGCTGCTGGATCCGGCTGACCCGTGGCCGCAAGGCTATCGGCTCTCGGATACCTGGCCCGGCGCATGAGCATCCCGAATTTCACTCACCCCTGTGGCGAGGGGATTTATCCCCGCTGGGTCGCGAAGCGGCCCCAAAACCTGACAACTCGGTGCGTCAGACCGATCCAGGGGGCTGCTTCGCAGCCCAGCGGGGATAAATCCCCTCGCCACAAACCATTAGCAATCGGAGACAACCCATG
This sequence comes from Pseudomonas sp. AF32, assembly GCF_022342325.2. Classification (NCBI taxonomy): domain Bacteria; kingdom Pseudomonadati; phylum Pseudomonadota; class Gammaproteobacteria; order Pseudomonadales; family Pseudomonadaceae; genus Pseudomonas; species Pseudomonas sp. AF32. The sequence goes on from NZ_RQJK02000007.1 coordinate 23,721, forward strand.
AGCAAACGCATCAACTGGAGCGGCGTGTTCCCTGCCGTCACGACCCAATTCAACGATGACTTTTCCATCAACCTGGAAAAAACCCACCAGGTGATTTCCAACGTCATCCGTGACGGCGTATCCGGCCTGGTGGTCTGCGGTTCGGTGGGGGAAAACACGTCCTTGAGCGCCGACGAAAAAATCGCCGTGACCGAAGTGGCGGTAGACGCCTCCCGTGGCCGGGTGCCGGTGATCTGCGGCGTGGCCGAGTTCACCAGCGTGCAAGCGGCCAAGGTCGCCAATGCCGTGCGCAAGGTCGGTGTCGACGGTGTGATGCTGATGCCGGCGCTGGTCTATGGCTCCAAACCGTTCGAAACCGCCGAGCATTTCCGCTACGTGGCCCGGCATGCCGACGTACCGCTGATGGTCTACAACAACCCGCCGATCTACAAGAACGACGTGACCCCGGACATCCTGATTTCCCTGGCCGATTGCGACAACGTGGTGTGCTTCAAGGATTCGTCCGGCGACACCCGGCGCTTCATCGACGTGCGCAACGAAGTGGGTGACCGTTTCGTGTTGTTTGCCGGGCTCGACGACGTGGTGCTCGAAAGCCTGGCCGTCGGCGCCGAGGGCTGGGTCTCGGGCATGTCCAATGTGTTCCCGAAGGAAGGCGAAACCATCTTCCGCCTGGCCCGCGCCGGCCGTTTCGCCGAAGCGATGCCGATCTACGAATGGCTGATGCCGATCCTGCACCTGGACGCCCGCGCCGACCTGGTGCAGTGCATCAAGCTGTGCGAAGCCATCGCCGGCCGCGGCAGCGCCCTCACCCGTCCACCGCGCCTGGCCTTGCCGGAAGAGGATCGGGTGTATGTGGAGCAGATCATGGCCAAGGCCATGGCGAACCGGCCGGTGTTGCCGGATGTGGGGCTTTAGGACCTCCCCCTAGAAATATGCAGGCCTGTGTGGGAGCGGGCTTGCTCGCGAAAGCGGTCTGTCTGGCAAGACTATGCTGTATGTGCCGCCGTCTTCGCGAGCAAGCCCGCTCCCACAGGATTTGTGGCGGCCATGACAGGGAGGCTTCCCATGAATTATTTCTTGGCCCAAGCTCTGAACAACCGATGGGCCAATCACAGGCTGCTCAGCGCCTGCGCGCAACTGAGCGAAGCCGACTATGTGGCCCAACGCACGGGGTTCTTCCCGTCCATCCAAGCCACGCTTTGCCACATCCTGGAAGTGGATCGCTATTACCTCACCGCCCTGGAGGGCGATCGTGACGGTCAGTTCAGGGACTTTTCCGAGATGCTGGCATTCCCCCGGCTCAGGCAGGAGCAGACCCGCACCGATCAGCGACTGGTGAGCTTCTGCGAGACGCTACGGACGTCGGATCTCGCCCGATCCGTCGAGCTGGTGCGCATCGACGCCGTAGTGCGTGAACGCATCGACCGGCTGCTCCTGCACCTGTTCGAACACCAGATCCATCACCGTGGCCAGGTGCACACGATGCTCAGCGGTACGCCTGTCAAGCCACCCCAGCTCGACGAGTTCTTTCTCGACTGCGACCGTGTGTTTCGGCAACAAGAGGAGCAACAGCTGTCGCTCGACGAAGAACGTGTCTGGCGCGATTATCTTTCCGGTTGAAACCTGTAAAAAATGCGATGGCCCCGGCCGGCCATCGCCAATCGCCCCACTGACGCCGCGTTCAGACCCGTGCGGGGGACACGATGATCTTCACGTTGTGTTCCTTGTTGTTGACCAGTTCTTCGAAGCCCTGCCCCACGATCTGCTCCAGTTGGATTCGCCCGGTCACCAACGGCGAGATGTCCAGGCGCCCGTCGGCGATGAAGGCAATCACGTCGGCGAATTCGCCGTTATACGCCAGCGCGCCGAGCACCTGTTTCTCGGTGGAGACCAGTTCAAAGAAGTTGAATGAACTCGGTTCTTCGAAAATGCCCACCAGCACGCATTTGCCGGCCTTGCGGATCAGGTCGATGGCCACTTTGGCGGTGTGTTTGTTGCCGATGCATTCGAAGCTGACGTCCGCGCCCAGACCGTCGGTCAGACGCCGGACTTCGGCCAGGGCGTCGCACTCGTTCGGATCGATCACATGGCTGGCGCCGACTTCCAGGGCCTTGGCCTTGCGCGCACTGGACATTTCCAGGGCAATCACCTGGGCCGCGCCAGCGGCCTTGGCGCACATGATGGTGCACAACCCGATGGTGCCGGCGCCCACCACCACAACGTTCTGGCCCAACAGGCTGCCGGCCTTTTTTACCGCGTGCATGCCCACCGCCAGCGGCTCGATCAACGCACCGGCCTCGGTCGGGAAACCGGCTGGCAATTTGTAGAGCAGGTTGGCCGGGACATTCACCAGCTCGGCGAACGCGCCGTTGTTCATCAATCCGGTGAACGCCAGGTTTTCGCAGATGTTGTACAGCCCGTGGGTGCAGTAATAGCAGGTGCCACAGTGCTGGCAGGCGTCGGCCGCCACCGGCTCGCCGACACTGAAGCCCTCGACACCGGCACCCAGCTCGACGATTTCGCCGCAGAACTCATGGCCGAGGATGCACTGGCCCTTGATACCGGTCAGCGGGTGCGGCGCGTCTACCGGAATGAACACCGGTCCGGCCACGTACTCGTGCAGGTCGGAACCGCAGATGCCGCACCATTGCACGCGGATCTGCACCCAGCCGGCGGGCGGCGATACGGGCAGTGGCACATCCTCGACGCGGATATCGTTGCGACCGTGCCAGACAGCGGCGCGCATGCTACGGGTAGGTGTGGTTGAAACGTTCATGACGTTGCCTCCAGAAGGCTTGGGGCGACGACCCGGTCGTCGCCCGCTTGATCAGTTCTGTTGAATGAACTCGAGAATCAGCCGGTTGACCTGCTCGGCCGCTTCCATTTGCACCATGTGGCCCTGGCCCGGTAGCACCTCGACCCGTGCCGCCAGCCCTTGGCTGTGAGTCGCCGGTATGATTGCGTCGTCGCTGCCCCAGATCACCAGCGTCGGCACGTGTCCGGCCTGGACCACTTCGCGCAAGTCCATCTGCTGGCGCCCCTCGGCAAACAGCGTCGCCGACAGCTGGCGCAGCGCGGCGTCCACGCCCTCCAGGCGCTTGTACTTGAGCATGTCGTCGAGCATCTGGCGGTTGACCAGCTCGGCATTGGAGAACAACTGCACCAGTTGCGGCTTGAGGGCGTTGCGATTGGCCGCGTCGACAAAACCTTGCAGATAACTGCCGTTGATCTCCTGGCCCAGGCCGGCGCTGCCGATCAGCGTCAAAGAGCGCAACCGCTGAGGCATCAGCCGCGCGGTGTTCAGGGAAACGGCGCCACCCATGGAATGGCCGACCAGATGCGCGACGTTGATGTCCAGATGATCGAGCAGACTCAGCACCACTGTGCTCAGTTCATCCAGGTCCCCGTGCTGCAAAGCTTTGCCGGACTCGCCGTGTCCCGGCAGGTCCAGGGCGATGACCCGCCGTCCAGCCGCCAGCGCTTCGTGGTTGAACAGCCAGTTGTTCAGGTCACCACCGAAGCCGTGCACCAGCACCAGCGGCGTGCCGCCTTCGCCGCGCTCGAAATAGCGGATCACCCGGCTGTCCAATTCGATTTTCTGCGGCTTCGGCCCGCTGTCTTCATCGGCGGCGTCGCCCGGCACAAAGTTGGACTGGAACTGTTCGATGACCGCATCGATCTCGGCGTCGCTGGCCTCGCCTTCGACCACGATGCCGAGCAAGGCGCCGACCGCCAGGGTTTCGTCCTGGCGAGCGATCTGCCGGCGCAATACGCCGGAAAACGGCGCTTCGACGCTGCTGGAAATCTTGTCGGTTTCCACGTCCATCACTTCATCGCCCTTGGCAATGGCCTGGCCCTCTTCCTTGAGCCAGGCATCGACCCGGCCTTCGGTCATCGACAGGCCCCACTTGGGCATGGTCAGGGTATGAATCCGGCTCATCAGTGCTTGCTCCACTCGATCAGTTTGAGCACGGCGCTCTCGATCTTTGCCGCGTCGGGGATGTACAGGTCTTCCAGGGAATCGGAGAACGGCACCGGCGTATGGGGCGCGGTGACCATTTCAATCGGCGCCTTGAGCGCGCCAAAGGCTTTTTGCGCCACCAGCGCCGAGACATCGGTGGCCATGGAACAGCGCGGGTTGGCTTCGTCGATCACCACCAGACGTCCGGTCTTTTCCACACTCTCGAGGATGCTGTCCTCGTCCATCGGGCTGGTGGTGCGCAGGTCGATGACTTCGCAATCGATCCCCCGCTCGGCCAGGCTGCGGGCCGCGTCCAGGGCGATATTGACCGTGCGGCCATAGGACACGAGGGTCATATCCTTGCCATCGCGCAGGAAATTCGCTTCGCCAAAGGGGATGGTGTACAGCTCTTCGGGCACCTCGTCTTGCATGCCGTACAGCAACTTGTGCTCGCAGAAGATCACCGGGTCGTTGTCGCGAATCGCCTGGATCAGCAGGCCCTTGGCATCGTAGGGCGATGACGGGCACACCACTTTCAACCCCGGAATGTGCGTCCACAGCGACGTCAGCATCTGCGAATGCTGGGCCGCTGCGCGCAGACCGGCGCCGACCATGGTGCGAATCACCAGCGGCGTGACGGCCTTGCCGCCGAACATGTAGCGAAACTTCGCCGCCTGGTTGAGGATCTGGTCCAGGCAGCAGCCGGCAAAGTCGACGAACATCAGTTCACACACCGGACGCACGCCGCACGCCGCGGCACCGACCGCGGCGCCGACGTAACCGATCTCCGACAGCGGTGTGTCCAGCACCCGACCGGGAAACTGGTCGTAAAGGCCCTTGGTGACACCGAGCACACCGCCCCAGGCATCGTTTTCGCCGGGCGCGCCGGCACCTCCGGCCACATCCTCGCCCATGATGAACACACTGGCGTCGCGACGCATTTCCTGGGCCAGGGCCTCGTTGATTGCCTGCTGATAGCTGATTTTTCTCGCCATGATGGGATTCTCTGTTCTTGTTTTAAGGGAGGCGTTCAGGGATAGGAGACGTAGACGTCGGTGAGCAGGTCCGCCGCCGCGGGCTTGGGATCGGACTTGGCCTTGTACACTGCGTTTTCGATCAGCAGCTCCACTTCCTTGTCGATCTGGTCCAACTGCTCGGCCGACAGCAGCCCGGCTCGCGTGGTGCGCTCGCGGAACTGCATCAGGCAGTCCTGGTGCTCGCGGAAGTGCTTGACCTCGTCGGGTGCCCGGTAGGTCTGGGCATCGCCCTCGAAGTGGCCGTAGTAACGGGTCAGCTTGACCTCGATCAGCGACGGCCCTTCCCCGGCCCGGGCACGCTCGATGGCGGCCCCGGCGGCTTCGTGCACGGCAAAGAAGTCAAAGCCATCCACCGTCACCCCTGGCATGCCGAACCCGGCGGCCCGATCGGCGATATGATCGCAAGCCACTGACCAGTTGGAGGCAGTGGCTTCGGCGTAGCCGTTGTTTTCAGCGACGAACAGGCACGGCAGGTTCCACACCGAGGCCATGTTCATGGCTTCGAACACCGCGCCCTCGTTGGAACCGCCATCACCGAAAAACACCACGGCGACGCTGTCGGTGCCCTTGAGCCGTGCCGCCAGCGCGGCGCCCACCACCAATGGCGCACCGGCGCCGACAATGCCGTTGGCGCCGAGCATGCCTTTCTCGAAATCGGCGATGTGCATCGAGCCGCCCTTGCCCTGGCAAACCCCGGTCTTCTTACCGTAGATCTCGGCCATCATCCCGTAGACATCCACGCCCTTGGCGATGCAATGACCATGACCACGGTGGTTGGAGGCAATGCAATCGTCATCGCCCAGGTGGGCCATGACCCCGGCGGCGGACGCTTCTTCGCCGGCGTACAAGTGAACGAAGCCGGGAATCTCGCCCGTGGCGAATTCCACATGCAGGCGTTCTTCGAAGGCACGGATGGTGCGCATCACCTGGTAGGCGTGCAGCAATTGATCGTGGGTAAGCGATGTCGACATTTTTATTCTCCGAGGGTGTCTTGAAGGCTGTATTGAAGGTTCAGGGGGTGTTGCGGATGTTCGCGGCCGATAGCCAGCAGCCGGTGTTGCGCGGCGTAGGCCAGCACCGCGTTGACATCGATGCTCAACGGACCGCCGGCATCGAGGGTGATCGTGGGTCGGTCGTTGGCGTTGAATTCGATTTCCCGCTCGCCGTCCAGCGCCAGGGTGCCACTGGACAACGCCAGGCCATGGGCGACACCCGGCTCCAGTGGACCGGCAGCAAGCACACCACAGCCTTGCAGCAGGCCAGGGGCCAGGGGCACCAACAGTGCTTCGGTCGACTGCGGGTCCAGGCGCATCCAGGCGCCGCCCGGAGCCTGGCGGGACACCGGGAACCACAAACCGCACAGCGCCGACAGGCCAATGGCTTGCGGTTCGGCAAAGGTCACGAAGACTTGCGCCAGGTCCTGTGCCCGGCTGATGGCCCGGGCGCCGACAAAACGCAGCGGCGACACGGCCACGTCCACCAGGGCGATTTCCCGCAGGCCACGACCGGCGTCGCATACCAGCAAGCGCTTGTTGCGCCGCAGGGCAATCGGCGACGGGACCCGGCCGCTGGCGTACAAGCCACCGGCCAGTGCCGCACTGGTGGCTTCGCGCAGTTCGGGAAAGGCATTGTTGGTGCCGGTGGAAAGCGTCAGCAGCGGGATGTCCCCCACTTCGGCGGCCACGGCTTTGTGGGTGCCGTCGCCGCCGAGCACGGCGATCAACGAAACCTCGCGCTCGGCCATCAGGCGTGCGGCCCGGCGGGTGTCGTCCACCGTCTGGCGCAGGGTAAGGTCGAGGAACTCCAGGGCCGGCCAATGGCTGCTGCGGGCCTGTCGGCTGTGGCTGTTCTTCAGGACGGCGGCGGCGATGCCGGTCATGTCAGTGGGCATCAGCACCTGCTCGATGCCGGTGGCCCCGAAGGCTGCCAGCAAGCGCTGAATGACCGAAACCTTGTCGGTGCTGGAAAACAGCCCGGCGTTCGCCGTCAGGCGGCGCACGTCGCGACCCGATGCGGGGTTGGCGATGATGCCGACGGTCAGTGGCGGCCGGTTCATGGCGCCACCCTGGATTGGGCCGGAGAATGGCCTGGGCAGAAAGTCATGGACACCTCGTTGTTATTATTGGAAGCCCGTCCAGCGGGTCGAGGGGGATAGAGCAAGGGGGGTGCCAGATGCAGCGAATATCGCTGAAAAATGCATGCCAGAGCGGTTTGATCGGCATTTAAGCAACACCGAAACCCGTCTTCATGAGACGCCACATGTCAACCTGCACGCCCTCACAATGAGACGGTGAGACGTGGCGTCTCACCGACGTCCCGCCCCCCGTCGTGCTTGTCTACGCTTGGCTAACGGCGCTTAATGCACCCACAACGACAAGAAGCTGAACCGGAGGCCCCTATGCTTTCCGCTCACTCCCGGGCGCATGTGGATTGCGTCAGCCGCGTGGTGAAGAACGCGGACCGCTTGCCGCAAAGACCCGTGCCGGACCTGATCCTCGATTCCTGGCGTCGCTCCATGGAGCAGCACCACCTCGATCCCGGATCCCTGCAGGGGCCGCGCATCCTGTCCGAGGCCGTGCTCAGACAATGCCGCGAGCGTTCCGAGCTGTTTCTCAACATCGCCAGCGAGGAAGTCGCTCGCCTCCACGGTCGAGTGCGCGACGCCGACTACTGTGTGCTGTTGACCGATGCCCAGGGCCGGACCATCGACTACCGGGTGGAAACCACCATCCGCAATGACTGCCGCAAGGCGGGCCTGTACCTGGGCACCTGCTGGTCGGAGGGCGAAGAAGGCACTTGTGGCGTGGCCGCCGTACTGACCGCCCAGACTCCGGTGACGGTGCACAAGCGCGACCATTTCCGTGCGGCCTTCATCGGCCTGACATGCTCCGCCGCACCGGTCTTCGATCCGCACGGGGACTTGCTCGGCGTGCTGGACGTGTCGGCGGTACGTTCTCCGGATGACCGCCGTTCCCAGCACCTGATCCGGCAAATGGTGGTGCAGAGCGCCCGGGAAATCGAACAGGCGTTTTTCATGAGCAGTGCCCAGGGTTATTGGGTGCTGCGAGCCCATCGCAACGCCGGCTATGTCGACAGCCAGCCCGATTTTCTGTTCGCCTGGGACGATGATGGCTGCCTGCAGGCCCTCAACCCGGCGGCCCGCCAGTACCTGTTGCAACACTACGGCCAGTTACCGCGACACATCAGTCAGGTCTTCGATCAGCAGCAATTGCACCGTGCCCGCGATGAAAGTCTTTACCCGCTCGCCCATGGCCTGCATGGCCGCTTGAGCGCGCCCCGCCACCGGGCCGGCTCGCGGCCACGAGTGACAGCGACCGCCATCGAGCTGGACTCACGGTTGGCCGATAGCCTGCGCCTGGCCGTGCGAGTCAAGGACCGCAACCTGCCGGTGTTGGTCCAGGGCGAAACCGGCTCCGGTAAAGAGGTGTTCGCCCGCCAATTGCACCAGGCCAGCCAGCGGCGCGACCGGCCCTTCGTGGCGCTGAATTGCGCGGCGATACCCGAAAGCCTGATCGAAAGCGAGCTGTTCGGTTACGTGGCCGGGGCCTTCACCGGGGCTTCGGCCAAAGGAATGCAAGGCCTGTTGCAACAGGCTGACGGTGGCACGCTGTTCCTCGACGAGATCGGTGATATGCCGCTGACGTTGCAGACCCGCCTGTTGCGGGTCCTGGCCGAAGGCGAAGTGGCACCCCTGGGGGCCTCACGCCGCAAGGCCGTGGATATTCAGGTGATCTGCGCCACCCACCGCGACCTGGAAACCCTGGTGGCCGCCGGCGAGTTTCGCGAAGACCTGTATTTCCGCCTGGGAGGCGCCCGCTTTCAACTGCCGCCGTTACGCGAACGCACGGACCGGCTGGCGCTGATCAACCGCCTCCTCGAAGAGGAATCGACGCCGTACGGCGGCCCGGTGCAACTGAGTGGCGCGGCGTTGGAATGCCTGCTCGGTTATCACTGGCCGGGCAATATTCGCCAGTTGCGCCACGTACTGCGCTATGCCTGCGCGGTGTGCGAGACCGGCGTGATCCAGATCGGCCACCTGCCCGAATCGCTGCGCAACACAGATACCACGACCGACACGCCGGAGCCGGTCGCCTGCCCGGAACGTCAGGCGCTGCTCGATGCACTGGTGCGTCACCGCTGGAAACCTGCCGCTGCTGCCCAAGCCTTGGGCATCTCCCGGGCGACGCTGTATCGACGGGTGCGCCAGCATGGTATCCAGATGCCCGGCAGGAGCCCGGTATGAAACCAATCCTTAGCGTTGCGCCAGCTCGTGGCGCACACATTGTTCATAGTAGGTCTGCTTGATTGCCGCCGGTTTGAGGCGTGAGGCGCTGTTGTAGGTTTGCTCGGTAATGCCCAGGGCCGTCATGCGCATCCAGGGCCTGGGAAACTTGCGTACTTGCAGTTTCTTCCGAGCGCCGTAGAGGCTGACCCCGGCCAACTTCGACGCCTGGGCGCCCGCCGCAATATCCGAACCCCAGCGGCAGACCGATTGCTGGTTCTGCGTCAGCGCCCTGGCCTGGGCCTCGAACGCGACGGCCACCAGCAGGAATGTCGTCACGACCCACATAGAAATACGCATAGGTTTGTCGTCCAACTTCATGAAATGAAAGAAGTTTGACGAGGTTCAGATAAGCAAGGGGCCAGTACTGACGTGCGGCCCTGTTTGGACCGGGGACATGGTGATTCCTGTGGTGAGGGGATTTATCCCCTCGCCACAGGTTGGCGCACTATTGGGGTTGATGAGCTGCGGCGGCGTCCGCCTTCGCTTCCTGCAACAACTGTTGGATCACCTGTTCCTGCTCACCATACCGCCCCTCGCCAAAATGGCTGTAGCGCACCTGCCCCTTGGCATCGATGAAGTAATGGGCTGGCCAGTACTGGTTGTCGAAGGCGCGCCAGATCGCATACTGATTGTCGATGGCCACCGGGTAATGGATGTCCAGCTTGCGCACTTGCTCGCGCACGTTGTCGATGATCTTCTCGTAGCCGTATTCCGGCGTATGTACACCGATGACCACCAACCCATCCTTCTCATATTTCCTGGCCCAATCGTTCACGTAGGGCAGCGTGTGCTGGCAATTGATGCAGTCATAGGTCCAGAAATCCACCAGCACCACCTTGCCCCGCAAGGACTCGCTGCTCAGCGGTGGCGAGTTCAGCCATTGCACCGCCCCCTCCAGCGAAGGCATGGCGCCTTGAGAGGCCAGGGTTGGCATGGATGCGGCGCCGGCCTTGCTGACGACGTAATCGATTGCCTTGGGAACATTTTCCAGCAAGCCTTGCTCCAGGGTTGCCGTCCCTTGGGAGGAGGTACTTGCCAGTAAGCGATCATCGGCCCCCGTGCCGATCGCCACGGCGGCCAGCAATACCACGGCACCAGTGCCCCGGCGCAACCAGGTGGTGATCGGCAACGAAAGCTTGAGCCGGCCCATCAACCCGCGTCCGGCCAGGATCAACGTCCCCAGCGACAAGGCACTGCCCAGGCCATAGGCAAGCAAAAGCAGGCTCGTTTCGGCGCTCGCGCCTTGCAACATGGCGCCGGTCAGGATCACCCCGAGTATCGGCCCGGCGCAGGGTGCCCAGAGCAACCCGGTCGCGACGCCGATCAACACCGACGCCAGCGGCCCGGCCATCCGCCCTGCTCCCGCATCGATACGGTTGCCCAGGCTTACCAGTGGCCGTGCCAGCCAGATGCCGACCCGACTGAACATCAACGACAGGGCAAACAGCACCATCACGCCCAGCGCGACCTGCCGGCCGATACTGCTGGCACGCAGAACCCATTCGCTGCTGACCACCGCCAGGCTGGACACCAGGGCAAATGTCAGCACCATGCCGGCAAGCGTCAGCAGCACCGAACGAGGGGAGCGATCGGCCCGGGCGAACAGAAACGGCACCACGGGGAGAATGCAGGGGCTGAGGATCGTCAGGATCCCGCCCAGGAAAGCGATCAATAACATGGCACACCTCAAAGGGAGACTGGCAGACTCGCAAAGCCAGGCAACGGTCACTTAAAATGGAAACAGTCGTTTAAATACAATTAGTTACAAGATAATCATAAGAATCTGGATTCAGTTGTCTTCATGGCAGTGATCCGAAAACTTGCGGTAGTCCAGTGCCTGCTCGTGCCCTGCCGAGTCCAGATAGGTCATGCGCGCATTCACCACCCCGCAAGCCGGATTGGCGTCTTCGCTGATGGATAACACCTTCTGAATATCCAGGTGGGTGCCGTAGCTATAGGTATGCGCCTGGATGTTGCTTTCGGCGCGGGCCGACAGGGTGCAGATGTTCAGCGCGGCGAAAAGGCAAGTGGCGTAGATGGCTTTGGTGTTCATGGCGCAGTCCTCGATTCATTCAATGGTCAGGTTTTCTGTCGAGGCCCTGGGCTTTGTCTGAAAAGTCTAGTGTTGCCTCGTTGGAAGCCATTGAATGCCCTTGAGGTATCGCGCCTGTATCGAACCCGCCGGCTTTTTGCATCGCTGTGTATCCGTCGTGCGCCAGATACACTGCAATACAATCCGTCTCGGGCCAGGCCGGCCGGCGTCTGTAGACTGACCACCAACGAACCGCCATAAGGGGCTGAACACCATGGATCATGTCGATCACGTGCTGATAGTGGATGACGATCGCGAGATCAGAGAACTGGTTGGCAACTACTTGAAGAAAAACGGCCTGCGCACCACTGTCGTCGCCGACGGCCGGCAGATGCGCGCTTTCCTGGAAACCACCCCGGTGGACCTGATCGTGCTGGATATCATGATGCCCGGCGATGACGGCCTGGTGCTGTGCCGGGAACTGCGCGCCGGCAAGCACAAAGCCACGCCGGTACTGATGCTCACCGCCCGCAACGACGAAACCGACCGGATCATTGGCCTGGAAATGGGCGCCGACGATTACCTGGTCAAACCCTTCGCCGCCCGTGAACTGCTGGCGCGCATCAACGCGGTACTGCGTCGTACCCGCATGCTGCCGCCCAACCTGGTGGTCACCGAAAGCGGTCGCCTGTTGGCGTTCGGCCGCTGGCGCCTGGACACCACGGCCCGGCATCTGCTCGATACCGACGGCACCATGGTTGCCCTCAGCGGCGCGGAATACCGACTGTTGCGGGTGTTCCTCGATCATCCGCAGCGGGTGCTCAACCGCGACCAACTGCTGAACCTGACCCAGGGCCGGGACGCCGACCTGTTCGATCGCTCCATCGACTTGCTGGTCAGCCGGCTGCGCCAGCGCCTGCTGGATGACGCCCGCGAGCCGGCCTATATCAAGACCGTGCGCAGCGAAGGCTATGTGTTCTCGCTGCCGGTGGAGATTCTCGAGGCTTCGGTATGAGCCTGCCACTGCATTGGCCGCGGACCCTCGCGTCGAGGCTGTCGCTGATCTTCCTGATCGGCCTGATCCTGGCCCAGGGCCTGTCTTTCGGCGTCCAGTATTACGAGCGCTACCAGACGGCAAAGACCACCATGCTTGGCAATCTGGAAACCGATGTCTCGACCTCCGTCGCCATTCTCGACCGCCTGCCCGCTGCCGAGCGCCCCGCGTGGCTGCCCCAACTCACCCGGCGCAACTACGGGTACCTGCTCGACGAAGGCCTGCCGGGCCTGCCCATGGTGCCCGACGACGCGCCGGTGTCGGTCAGCTCGATCCAGGAGGCCATCGGCCAGGCCTATGCACTGACCTTCACTGACATCCCCGGACCGCAAAAGCATTACCAGGCTCATTTGCGCCTGAAGGACGGCAGTCCGCTGACCATCGATGTCCGCCCGGCCATGATGCCCCTTTCCCCTTGGTTGCCGGTGGTACTGCTGGGTCAGTTGGCGCTGTTGATCGGCTGCACCTGGCTGGCGGTGCGCATCGCCGTCCGCCCGCTGACCCGGTTGGCCCAAGCGGTGGAAACCCTCGATCCGAACGCCCACGGCATGCGCCTCGACGAAAAGGGACCAACCGAAGTGGTCCACGCCGCCAAGGCCTTCAATGCCATGCAGGACCGCATCGCGGCCTATCTCAAGGAGCGCATGCAACTGCTGGCGGCCATTTCCCACGATTTGCAGACGCCCATCACCCGCATGAAGCTGCGCGCGGAATTCATGGACGATGGCCTCGAAAAGGACAAGCTGTGGAGCGATTTGACTGAAATGGAGCATCTGGTGCGCGAAGGCGTGGCCTACGCCCGCAGCATCCATGGCGCCACCGAGGCCAGTTGTCGCATCAACCTGGACGCGTTTCTCGACAGTCTGGTCTTCGACTACCAGGACACCGGCCAGGATGTGCAGCTTTGCACAAGGAACACTGCCGTCATCGACACCCGCCCCCACGCCTTGCGCCGGGTGCTGGTCAATCTGGTGGACAACGCGCTCAAGTTCGGCGGCGCGGCCCGGATCGAGGTGCAGGAAGACCGCAGCGGCCAACTGGCGATCCAGGTGCTGGACCGCGGCCCCGGCATCAGCGAGCAGGAACTGTCCGAAGTCCTCAAGCCGTTCTACCGGGTGGAAAGCTCGCGCAACCGTGAAACCGGCGGTACCGGGTTGGGCCTGGCCATCGCCCAGCAACTGGCGATCGCCATGGGCGGCTCGCTGACCCTGAGCAATCGAGAGGGCGGCGGGTTATGCGCCGAGTTGCGCCTGAGTCGCGGAGTCGCTCATGCCAGCTGAGATGCACCGCTCCCACAGGGGGTTGCGGTGCAATGGATTTGTATGACTGTGTGTCTGCAAGTACCGGGCTTACACAACGTTGCAAGGCGCCTCTCTGGCGACACACGCTGCTTACACCCGTTTGAAAGACTCCCTGGTGTTCCCGGCGCGTACCGCCGGTCCCAAGGAGATCTGCCATGTACCCCACCTTTTCAAACACCCTGAAAACATTGCACACCCCTCTCGATCAGGCCGGCCCATGGCTCGCGCCCCTGGGCTTGCGGCTGTTCCTGGCCTGGGAGTTCTTCGAATCCGGTCTGGAAAAGTGGAACGGCCAGAACTGGTTCGCCGAGATCCAGTCGGCCTTTCCATTCCCTTTCAATCACTTGCCGGCCTATTTGAACTGGGAATTATCGATGTGGGCCGAACTGATCTGCGCCCTCGCCCTGCTGGTCGGCCTGGGCACCCGCTTCTCGGCGCTGGTGCTGATCATCGTCACGGTGGTGGCCACGGCGGCCGTGCACTGGCCGGCGGACTGGTCGACCCTGAGCGAACTGGCCCAGGGCTATGCAATCACCAACAAAGGTCATGGCAACTTCAAGCTGCCATTGATCTATCTGGTGGCATTGCTGCCGCTGGTATTGCAAGGGGCGGGAAAGTTGAGTGTGGATGCGCTGCTTAAAACCGTGTTGCAGCGCTCCAGCAAAACCTGACACAGATCCCTGTGGGAGCGAGCCTGCTCGCGATGGCGTCTGTTCATTCGACAGCTGTGCTGCCTGATACACCGCTATCGCGAGCAGGCTCGCTCCCACAGGTCTTCACCGCACGCCGACCACCCCTTCAGCCAGCATCTGCCGCAGCAGCGTCACGGCGTTGTCCATGAACTCGAACGAGTTCACGCCAGCCTCCCGTGCCAGTCCCAGCAACTGGCCCCGCCCATCCAGTCGCGAAAACTCCTCGATGCGCTCCAATAGCCGCCAGGCCAACGGGCTGAGCTCGGAAAAGCGCACCTCGAACCCAGGCGTGCGCCGTACCAGCAACAGTGTCGGCTGAGGCGGCGGTGTGGAAGGCTGATAGCCGGGTGCCAGGCGATGCACCGGCCATCGATACGCCAACGGCCAGGCCAGGGGCGAAATACGCAGGGGGCGGTCGAGTAATAGCGTTTCATCACTGGGCGGCAGCGATTGGGCTTGCGATTGCAGCAGCGCCATTTCGATCCATTCGTAATGCGCCAGCTCAGCCATGAACGGCGGCGAGTCCGCCGATTGCCGGGTCGCCAGATAACCCACGAACTCCTCGGCGACCTCCCCGAACCGGGGCGTGACGCAACGATGCTCGCGCAGGAAGCCGCGCACCGTGGCGCGCCAGGCGTCCTGCCCCAACACGCTCACCAGCACCGGAAAGGTCCCACTGAGCAACGAGCGCATGTTTTCGAAGATCAGGTCGCGATACACCTGCGCCCGCGCGCCGTCCATGCCCTCTGGAACCGGGCAGTGTTCAGGGTCGCGCAGGTAGCGGGTCAGCGCCTGTTGCTGCTGATGCAATGTTTGCCGGACGTCAGTCATGGGCCACCGCCTGCCGGGCGCCGGTCTGCTGCTGCAACTGACGAATCGTCTGCAGTTCGGCCACCAGTGCCGCGTACGGCGGGAAATTGAAGTCCCGTTCGAGCAAGGTCGGTTGGACACCGAAACGCTCGTAGGCCTGGGCCAGAAGCGACCAGACCACCGGTTTGACCGCAGCGCCATGGCTGTCGATGATCAAGCTGTCGGATTCGTCAAAGTGCCCGGCCACGTGCATGGCGACCACACATCCGGGCTCAAGTCCGGCCAGGAAGGCCTGGGGATCGAAGCCGTGGTTGACCGAGTTGACGAAGACATTGTTGACGTCCAGCAGCAGGTCGCAGCCCGCCTCGCGCAGTACCGCGTTGGTGAACTCCAGCTCGGTCATGTCCTGTTGAGGTGCCGCGTAATAGGAGACGTTTTCCACCGCCAGACGCCGGCCCAGTACATCCTGGGCCTGGCGGATCCGGGCGGCCACGTGCCGCACCGCTTCTTCGGTGAAAGGCAATGGCAGCAGGTCGTACAAATGGCCCTCATCGCCGCAGTAGCTCAGGTGTTCGCTGTAGATCGGCACATTGAAGCGATCCAGAAAGTCGCGCACCTGGCCAAGGAACGCCAGGTCCAACGGCGCCGGACCGCCCAGGGACAGCGACAACCCATGACAAGACAGCGGATAGCGCTCGGCCAACCAATGCAAAGCGGCGCCATGGGCGCCGCCTATTGCGATCCAGTTTTCCGGGGCAACTTCGAGAAAGTCGAAATCCCCCGCCGGCGCCTCGCGCAGTGCGCCGAGTAATCCTCGTCGCAGGCCAAGTCCGGCGGATGACCTGGCAAGCAAGGGCGCTTGCTGACGACTGGGTTCATACAAAAGAGGGGATAAACGCTGGGACATGGCACGTCTCCTTTGGCAGTCAAGAAACCCATGCCCGGGGAGCGAACCTGCTCCCACAGGCATGGCGCTGTTCAAGCCGTAAATCAGGACTCGATAGCCGCTCCGCACTTGCCTTCGCCGCATTTGCCTTCGGCGTTTTTCGCCTGGGCCGACAGGTATTGCTTGGCTTCCGGCAAGGAAATGCCGCCATCATGGTTAGCGTCGATCTTGTCGAACTCGGCTGCGCGTTCCGGTGCGGCGGCGATGAACTCGTCGCGCGAGACCTTGCCGTCGTGATTGGTATCGGTCTTGGCAAACTTGTCTTCGCCGCATTTACCTTCGCCACACTTGCCTTCGACAGGTTTCTTCGCCGTGTCGGCCGCCGCCAGGGTATAGCCCTGGGCCAGGTCATTCATGGTCAGGGCCGAGGCCGCACTGGAAAGGCCAAGGCCGCCGACCAGCGCCAGACCGAGTGCCAGGGATGAATTGCGCGAGAAGTTGAGCATGGGGTATTCCTCGAAAGATCATTGCGCCAGTCTCCGCTACCGAGGCTCGGTAGCGGCTGGCTGGCGTAGTTAATCTGCGGCGTGTATCCGGGCTGTGTCATCGATGCAGGAGAAGGCAAGCGGATGTATCGGCGCTGCCCGGGTACACACTGCGATACAAGCCAGGGCTCGGGCAGGGGGTCTCGAAGAGAACTAAAACTTGCACAGCTTTCGTGGGTCCAGTGTTATGAGCGCCGAAATGCCGCGCATCGTATCGGGCATCGCACGCCCAGGCCCTGGCGAGGAACGGGAATGAACACAGGTCAGCTTCGTCGATATGAACACGCCCTGTTGGCGATTTTCGGCCTGTTATGGATAGGGCTGGCTATCGCACCGATGAAACGCAGCGACTGGCTGGCGGAAAACTTGTTGGTCATCGCCTTGCTGGTCGTGCTGGTAACCGTTCATCGGCGATTCAGCTTTTCCAGGCTGTCCGCCACGTTGATCTTCGTGTTTCTCTGCATCCACGAAGTCGGCGCCCATTACACCTACGCGAAGGTGCCTTACAACCAATGGTGGCAAGCGCTGACACACGCGCCATCCCTCGACCAGCTCATGGGTTTCCAACGCAACCAGTTTGATCGCCTGGTGCATTTCAGCTACGGGTTATTGCTGGCCTACCCGGTGCGGGAGGCCCTGCTTCGGATCGTACCAACGAGGGGCAGCAGCAGTTATTTCCTGGCCTGGAGCCTGATCCTGGCATCGTCGGCCATCTACGAAATCATTGAATGGATTGGCGGCGCTTATATGGGCGGCGACACCGCCAAAGCCTTCATCGGCGCGCAGCAGGATCCATGGGACTCGCAAAAAGACATGACCCTGGCGGCACTTGCCGCTTTCGTGACGCTATTGGCCAGTGCCGGGATCAACTATGCCCGACAACGGGACTTTGCCCTCGATTGGGCACTTCGTTTCAGGTCATGACACAACTTTGCATGACAAACCGCTTGGTACGTCCATGTAAAACCTAAGTTAATCGATCGGTCAGCCGATACCACGGCATGCGGGATATTCTACGTTTTAGCTGATGGCTTGTTTATGACCGAAGATGCTGGCAACCACTCCACCGACCTGGCCCCGGGATTGCCAACCCGTAGCTTCACTCGACGCACCTTCCCGGCCATCATGCTCCTGCTGTTTGTCATGTCGGCACTGGCGATCGGCGTGCTGCTCAACATCACCCGTGCCCAGGATCAGCGGGCGCGGGAACAAAGCCTGTTTTTCGCCCAACGGGCCATCGAGGGCATCCGTACCGGCATCGGTCGCGACCTGAGCGACTACTCCAAGTGGAGCGACGCCTACCGGCATTTGCATATCGAAATGGACAAGGAATGGGCTTATGACCAGGAAAACGTCGGCAGCAG
Source organism: Pseudomonas sp. AF32 (assembly GCF_022342325.2). NCBI lineage: Bacteria > Pseudomonadati > Pseudomonadota > Gammaproteobacteria > Pseudomonadales > Pseudomonadaceae > Pseudomonas > Pseudomonas sp. AF32. The sequence continues at coordinate 41,709 of NZ_RQJK02000007.1, forward strand.
CGTTTATTCGCTCTACGGCTACCAAGCCGTATTTGTCCTCTCCCCGACCGGCAAGACCGTTTATTCGGTGATTGACGGAAAGATGAGTCAGGTCGATGCCGATAGTTGGCTGGTGGGCGATCTGCGTGCACTGCGCAAGAAAGCCAGCGCCCCGGAAAATCGCGATGAGGTCCTTGTCGAGATGGCCCATCACGACGGTGCACCCGCATTCGTCGCCGCGTCAGCCATTACCACAGGCACGGACAACAGCGTGACCGAAATCCCCGGCCCGCCCAGCCTACTGCTGTTCGTGAAAGTCCTCGATCCGGCAGCCCTGCAAAACCTTGCACGGGACTTCGCCCTGCCCGACGCCCATATTGCCAGGACGCCAGGACCGAGCGATACCGCCCAGGTATTGCTGGATGACCGGACGCAGGAGGCCCTGGCCTGGCGACCGCAGACCCCTGGCAACGATTTGCGCAAGGTCCTGCTGCCGCTGCTGGCCGTGGCGCTGCTGATCCTGGTAGTCCTTGCCCTCTCCGTCCTGCGCCACGCCCTGATGATGCTGCGTGCCCAGCAACGCCAATACGACAGCCTGCTGGCCCACCGCAAGGCTTTGGAGCGCAGTGAAGAGCGCTTCCGTGACATTGCCGAAGTGTCATCCGACTGGCTGTGGGAAGTCGATTCGACCGGGACGTTGACCTATCTTTCGGAGCGCTTCGAGCAGGTGACCGGCTTCAGCCCCGGCGAATGGCTGGGTAAACCCCTGCACAGGCTGCTGCATCCCCACGGTGGCTCCATTTCCATCGCCCAATGGTTGCTTGGTGGCGCGAACAACACCTCCTCCCCGCTGCTGTGCGAATACACCGCACGCAACCAGCGCATACGCACCTGCAAGCTTTCGGTACGCGCCATCGAGGCCGGCGCCCTGGGCTTTCGGGGCACGGCCACCGACATCACCGACGAGTTGCGTGCACTGGCGCAGATCAAGCATCTCTCCCTGCACGATCCGCTGACCGGGCTCGCCAACCGCAACCGGTTGTTCGACTGCCTCAGCGAACACCTGGACCCGATCGACGGCCGGTCGCTGGCCGTGCTGAACCTGGACATGGACCGCTTCAAGCCGGTCAACGATTCCCTGGGGCATGCCGTGGGGGACAAGGTACTCAAAGAGGTGGCGCATATTCTCCAGCAGAATGTGCGCGAGACCGATCTGGTGGCGCGCCTGGGAGGTGATGAGTTCGTCATCGTCATGCCGGAGCCGGGCAATGCGCAGGACCTCGACCAGCTGTGCAAACGCCTGATCGACTGCATGCAGCGTCCCATGCACCTGGACGGGAACACATTGTACCTGGGCGTGAGCATCGGCGTTGCCTGGTCACATCCCGGAGAAAACCGTGCCGACGAGCTGCTGCGCCAGGCCGACATCGCTTTGTATGCGGCCAAGGCCGCCGGCCGCAACACCTGGCGCGTCTACGTGGAAGCCATGGGCCACGTGGCCCGGGACCGTCGTCGATACGAACAGCAATTGCGTGCAGCCATGCAGCAGGATCAGCTGGAGCTGCGCTACCTGCCCCGCTTCGATATGAACGCCGAGCAACTGCATGGCTTCGAAGCCCAGATATTCTGGCACCATCCCGAAAAAGGCGAGCTGAGCGGCGCCGATTTCATCCCCGTCGCCGAGACTTCAGGCCAGCTGGAAGAGCTGGGCACCTGGATATTGACCCATACCTGTGACGAAGCGGCGAGTTGGCCAATGCCGGTCAGCGTTTCGCTCGCGGTTTCGCCCAAGTGGTTCAGCAGCGGCTTCCTGCTCAATCAGGTGCAAACGACCCTGGAGGCCAGCGGCCTGGCTCCCCATCGACTGATCCTGGAAGTGGCCGAAGGCATTTTGCTGGTGGATCACAAGACCGTCGCCGCGACCCTGCACGCCCTCAAAGAGCTGGGCGTGCGGATCAACATCGATAAGTTCGGCACCAACATCGCCTCCCTTCGCGAAGTCTTGAACCAGCCGTTCGATGGCATTCGCTTCGATCGCAACATCCTTTCGCAACTTGGCCTGGAGCACGACCGCGAAGGCGTCCTGGCGATGATCCGCCTGAGTCGCAGCGTCGGCCTGATGGTCACCGCCGAAGGCATCGAGAACGCCCGGCAATTCAGCCAACTGCGCAGCGTGGCTTGCGACCATGTCCAGGGCCCCTACTTTGGCTCCGCCCTGGCTCGAAAGGAAATGGCTTCGTTCTTCACCACGCCCCGCTGGCTATAACCCCACCCATAATGGTCCCCCCATCCAGACATCTTCTGCACGACGCCGAGCCTCTGTGGGAGCGAGCCGGCTCGCGATGAGGGCAGCACAGCCAACGCCACCACTGCCCCGCACCACTCACAAACTCAACCGCCCCCGCTCCTCCTCGGTCAGCCGCTGCCGTGTCTGTTCATCCAGAGGACCGGCACCGAGCACTTGCACAGGGCTGGCCGGATCATAGGCCCTGGGCGTTTCGCGGCTGGCGCCGTCGCGGGACGGGGCCAGTTGCTCGGAGCCGAAGCTCACCACTTGCACGGTGAACACCGACGCCTGACTCTGCCGCGCCGCCGACTGCTGCTGGCGGGCGACCTCTTCCGCCGCCTGGGTCGCCGAGGACGCCGCCGAACTGGCTGAGGTGATCGCCCCCGTGTTCACCGTGGCGGCCAACGGCACGCCGGTGGATTTGCCCTGGGTCTGAATGTTGGCGGCGTTCACCACGGTCAGCGCCGCGATGTTCACGTTACCCGACACCCGGATCCCCGCCTCGCCCGCATCGATGGTGCCCAACGGTGCGATCAGGTCGATATCGCCTGGCGCCACCTCGGCAATCGGGTTGAGGGTGGCGATACCGGCCCCGGTACTCGGCACCGACGGCGACAGGGTCACATTGCCCCAGGTGTCGTACAGCCGTTTGGGCGGCGTATAGACCACGGTAGTCTTCGAACCGCGACCGGCGTTGATATCGCCCTGAGCCGACCAGCCCAGAATCGAGCCACCAAAGGTGGTCATGATCCGGCTCTGCCCCAGCAGGATGCTGTTGCGCGCATACAACTGGATATCCCCCTCACCCTGGGTAATGACGCCTGCGGTGGACGGCGGCGCGTTGCCCTCGATGCCGAAGGTCTGGCCGCCACCCGGCGTGAGCATCTGGATGCTGCCGCCGAAATCGGTGTGCACACCCGCCCCGCCGAACATCGTGATATCGCCTTTGTAGGTGATCGCATTGCCCGCCACGTCCTTGTCCGGGAACAGCAGCGCGATAGCCTCGCGGCCGCGCAGATAGCTGCCCTGGCGTACGCCGCCGACTTCGTTGTACTCACGACCGCCAGCCTTGAGCTCAGCGAAATACACCTCGCGAGCAAATACCCGCTGCTGCTCGGCCGGCAGCCTCGCGAAATAAGCGCGGGCCTGCTCGGTATCTCCGCTGAAGCCGAAGCGCTGCTCCAGCCAATCCGCCAACTCGGCTTCATAGGTCTTGGCGACCTTACCGTTCTGGCTCGCCAGCGGTACACCAGCCAGGGCCTGGTTCGCCGGGTCCAGGTACGCCTTGACGAAGCGCTCGTAATCCGGCCCATTGAGGCCCGCGCCGGCTTGCAGCACCAAGCTCGCGCCGGGGCGCGAATCCCCCGGCACCACGGCGCCGAGGCTGGTGATGCTGACCTTGTCCTCCATCAGGATGTTGCGCCCGGCGGTGATCTCCAGCAGGCCGGGGCCGGCGACGTTGAAGTGGCTGTAGAGGATGTCACGCCCGGCCGAGACGATGGAGATGTCGGTGGGGTTGTTGTGGATGAAGAGGTTGCCATCGACGGTGTAATTCCCCGCCTCCAGGTCATCACTGCGCGATCCGCCCAGCGGTATCCCGCTGCTGACGATGTCTCGCCCAGCCATCATCCGGACCGTTCCGGCGCCTTCGTAGGCAATTCGCCCCGGCCACTTGCCCGTGGGAACTGATGTCATCGTTCGTCCAGTGGTCACTGCCAGCAGGTCACCGTTAAGCGCATAGAAGCGGGCAGGATCGACATTGGCAGCCCATTCGCTGGAGGCGCTGCTGGTGGCGAAGGCAAACAGCGGCAATTGATTCCTGCTGAGGACCACGGGATTACCATCGGCCGAAAGATTGCTGACCTTGATACTGATGCCGCCATCGACTGAAGCGACATAGGCGGGACGAAATGGCGTCGCCAAGGCGGACGACGCGGCACCGGAACGACTGACCGACAGGTCGCCGCCGTAGATGGAATCGCCGGCGAGGAATTGCAATTCGCTGTTGATGCCGGGAGCAAGCAGCAGGGCTGGGCGATTGTCGCCGCTGTAGCCTGCTTCATATAACACTGACGACTTTCCATAGTAGAGGCTGCCACCGGCCGCCACGGCTCTCAGGATCGATGGGTAGACCACCGCCAGGTCCGTTGCGGTACTGGAGGTGTAAGGTGTCAGGTTACCTCCGGACGACCACAAGTCGATCGCGGTATTGGCCGTCCATAGCGTGAACCAGCTCAGTCCCGACCCGTTCCTGTCACCGTCCTTGAAGCGAGAAGCGCTCATCATCGGTGCCCGGCCGGGGTCGGCAACGTCCATCACGACAAGATCGCCCGAAGTTGCCAGATCGAAGGTGGCATCGCCCGGCATGAGGGTCAGCCCACCGGTAGCCAACCCTCGCGTGGACTTGAAGGAGTCGTAGGCTCGCGTTTCTCCCGGAGACTGTGCTGAGGCAGCGTTGCCGTATTGAAGATCAATACGACCGATGGCGCCACTATCGATCTGCGCGTGGCCTCGCAGGTTGATGACCGCACCGTTGAGATGCCCGTTCACGAACAGGCTTTCTGGGTTCACAGCACCGCCCACCCGCAGATTGAGATCACCGCCGCCGGTCAGTTGCAGGCTGCCATCGGCGCCTACGCGACCCGTGCTGCCCACAGCCAACAGCAGCCCCTGGCTGCGGGGGGTGATGTTTGTATTGAAGTCACCACCGGCGAGCCGGTTCAATACCCCCGCGTCCCCCTTCACCTGTACGTCCAGATCACCGCCGCCCAAGGTCCCGAACCCGGTGAAACCGGCCATCTGATCAGCGCCCCCTGGCTCTGTCGACGCGGTATAGCTGCCAAAATTGATCCACCAGGCCGTCGGCTGGCCGTTCACCGGATCACCGTTGCCCTGGCGCCAGAGCCAGTTGCCGACATTGGCCGAATCCTGCCCCTTGTCGGCAGGGTTCGGTCGCCCGACAGGGGTGGCGGCGGGCGCGGTCAAGTTACCGCTGAGATCGCCGCCGACCTTGAGCAACAGGTTACCGCCCGCGTCCGGATACCAGGCGCGGTAGATGCTCTCTGTGCCACCATCCACGAGTTTTTCGTAGCTGCCATTCTCGTCGTTGAGCACCTTGCCATTGGTGCCCAGGGCTTTGGGCTGGTTGTAGGGATCGCCCGGGAACGTCGGCGTTGACGAGGTGCCGGCGGTGTAGATGCCGAACAACGAATCCATGCGCAGGCTGCCGCCGCTGAGCAGTTCCAGGTCGCCGGTGCCGGTGCGAATGACGCTCGGGCGGGTACTGCCGGCGACCAGCTTGTAGTCCACGCCGAGGGCCGCACACAATTCCGGCGCATATTCACAAAGCGCCTGGACCGAATCGAACCCGAAAAACTGGGCAGCCGACGCATCGATCGGCGCACCTGCCTTGACGTCATAACCGGATCCCGCCAGCGCCTCCACCGCCGCCTCAGTCCACTTGTAGGAAGATTGCTGCGCACACATGAACGGAAGGTCGGCACAAAATGCATCGACCGAAGCATAACCGAAGGCGCCAACGATCTCCTGGTCGATGGGTGCGCCAAGCTCGACAGTGACCCCGGCGTTCAGAAGCTCTGCGACCCCGGCTTCAGTCCAGATGAAAACGCCTTTGGCCGGTACCGGCTTACCAAACATGCCGTAATGGCTGTCGGCAAAACGCAAATCGCCATGCACCGGTTCCGGCTGGACAATCCGGCTGTCCGCCGCTGTCGTATCGGCCCCGGCCACCAACCGCAGCGACCAGGATTGCGACCCTTCGGCAAGCATCGGAGCGACGGCCCACATCCGCCCCTGGCTGCCGGCGATTTCCGGACGCAGTTGGATCGACTCGACGCCATCGGGCAACTTCACATCGGTACCGGACGGGATCAACGAACCACGGTTCAGGGCCAGGCTGCGGTCCAGCCTGAGGATGTTGCTCTGTGCATTGCCCGCGTTCGCCACGTTGGGCAACGCAACGCCCTTCGGCCAGGTGAAGCCGAGCAACGCGGTGGGGGCGCTCAACACGCTGCCGGCTCCCAGTTGCGAGCCGGCCTGCAGGGTCTGGGCCTGGTTCAGCAAGGTGCCCGCGGCAAACAACAGATTGCCGGAGGCATCGTGCACGGCGGCCGCCAATACGGTGCCGGCGGGCAGCTCCAGTGGTTGTTCGAGAATCGCCGCCACCGGCAATCGGGTGCCCGCCGCCAACATCACGTTTTTGATCGGCAAGTCGTAGTTCAACGTGGTCCCCGCCGGGAAGGCCGTGCCTTCGGCCAGGGTCACGCCGGCACCGGGTACGACAATGTCGCCCCCCGTGAAGTCGATCCCGGGCAGCAACACCCAGCCCTTGTCATCCTGCGTGGCCGGTGGCGGTGCGAAACCGTCGTTGATGCTCCCGTAGATGCTCAGGTCGCCCCCGGCGCGCAGGGTCAACGCACCGGCCTCGCCGGAGCCGTACACGGCGGTTTTCTGCGTGTGCGGGTTGACGCTCGCATAGCGATAACCGGACAGGTCCAGGTCACCCTGCACCACCAGATCACCGTCGGCGGTTGCACTGACGATTTCGACGCCGGGCCGCAAGTGGAACGCATCGGCATAACGGGCGTTGTTCAGGCCGCCGAGTTTGCGTTGCATCAAATCGTCGTTGTTCAGCGCCGCGTTGATGAAGGCTGTGCTGTCCTGATGCTTGCGGTCCAGGTATGCCTGGTCGATGACCTGATAAGGGCGTCCGCTGGCCGCCGGATCGCTGCCATATTCCGCGTCGCTGTACTGCCACATACCATTGACGGCGATGGACCGCGCGCCCTGAATGTCCAGGTTGCCACTGGCGTCGATGGCGATGTCGCCGTGGGTGGCATCCGGGCCGGCGCGCCGGGCATTGAGCTCCAGGGTGCCACGGGCGCGACCGTCATGCTGGCCGGCTGTCGCCGCAACGCCATGGCGCAGGTCGATGCGGGCGCCGTTGGACAAGGTCAACACACCGGCGCGGGACGTCAGGTCGACGATGGCACGGTTGGGCGAATCGATGATCTTGCCGTAGCTGTCCACCCGCAGGCGATTACCGTGGGCATCGAGTATCGCGTTGCGGCCCAGCGTCAGGGAACGACCCGCCGCCAGCCGGATGCTGCCAACCCGCTCGCCGCTGGCGTCTACCTTGCCATTGACCAACAGATTGCCGTTATCGACCGACACACTGATGGTCGAGGCCTTGAGCCCTTCGCCGATCACCAGGTCGCCCTGTTTAAGCTGGAAGCCACGGGAACCGTAGACCTGCCCCTCATTCAACCGTTGGTTCAACGCCGCGAACTGCTCGCTGAGGCTGCCACCACCGCCCAGGCGCTGGGCCTGGATCTCCACGCCGCCGGCCAGGTACGGCATGGCGGTGCCGCCGGCGTCATATTCGCCCGAGCTGCTGCCCAGGATTCGCCCTTGCAGGTCCACCATCCCCGCCGTCCCATCCAGGGCCACGGCGCTGAGCCGGCCGGCCTGGTTGTTGCGCGCCGAGAGGTCGATGCTCGACCCGCCGGCCTGATGGATGTTGCCGTTGCGGCTTTGCAGGATGACCTCGCCGCCGGCGCTGTAGCGCGTGACATCGTTGAACGTGATCCCGCGACCGGCTACGTCGATCAACGCCCCATTGGCCAGGGTCAGGTCATCGGTCGCGCTCAGGGTCAACTTGCCACTGGGCAGCACCACCGCACTGGCCAGGTTGAGGCTGGCCCCCTTGAGGGATAACTCGCCACCGAGCCCGGAAACGGTGCCCGGCTTAGCGCTCGCACCTGCTACGTTGATCGCGCCACCCGCGGTGATGCGGTTGACCGACCCGGCTTCGCCGGTGAGCAACGGGGTGAGGATATTCAGGTTGCCGCCGCTGTAGGCGAAACCTGTTTTCGCGTCATAGGCGCCCTGGCTCTGATACACCGCCAGGCTGCCTTTGTGGTTGGCCGTCAGCCGTTCACTGGCGCTGAGGTTGACGTTGGCAAAGCCCAGGGCCAGACGGTCCAGGGTGGTGAGCGAGCTGGGCTGGGCAAACGCACCGTAGCCGAACTCGATGCGCTGGGCCTGGATGTCCAGGCGACCGGCACCGGTGCCGGCTCCGCCGGCAATCACCGAACCCGGCGCGCCGACGGCACCGTTCCAGACCAGATTGGCGGTCCGGATGGTCGCTACGTCATTGGCGTTGCCGGCGCCATAGATGGCCGGGGTGCTGAGCATCAGGTTGCTCAGGCGCGATTTGCCAGTGGTCGAGTCATAGGTGTCAAGGCTGACGGTGCCGTAGAAATTCAGCGCCTGACTGGCTGACAACTCCAGGGTTTCCAGGGCGGGTGCGCCGTACCCGGTGTCGCCGAGCAACAGGCGATCAAGCACGGTCTGGCTCAGGGTCAGACCCGCTGGCAAGACCTGCCGCATCGCCGCATCGCTGAGCGCCTGGGCCGTGCCGACGTTGATATTGCTCAGGGCCAGGGTCAGGTGACGGGTGCCGTAACGCACCTGGTCATCCAACTGCAGGCTGCTGCCGGAGGCAGCAACGAGGCTGCCTTCGGAGTGAATCCGAGTCACGCCGCTACACGGTGTCAGGCTGCACCCGCCGATATTGACCGAACCCGCGGCACCCGACTGCGGAGCCAACACGTTGAGCAAGCCGTTGGAGGCCGCCAGCATGTTGTAATTCTGGTTCTTCACATTGAGGTTATAGATAAAGCCATCGCGGGCATCGTACGCGGCCTTGCCCTGCCCGATGGTGTTGATGGCTGCGCCTTGCTCCACCAACAGCTCACCGCCGTCGGCCAGGAGCAATACCTCGGGCGCCGACAGGATCGCACCTTCACGCAACGCAACACTGCGGGACACCCTTTGCGGCGTGATGTAGTTCCCTCCCTGACCATAGTCAACGTAAAACTGGCCGCCAATTACTTGGCGTGTAGCCTTCAATGCATTGAGGCTTGCGGCATTGAGGGTCACGCCGTCGAAGCCGGCCGTTGCCCCACGCCCGTCAGCGACCACTTCCAATGCGCTCCCGGCGCCGCCCACCACCGCGACGGTACCGCCGTAGCCGCCCGTCTGAGGCGCGAACTTGCCGGTGCCGTTGAAGGAAAACGCCTGATCCCCCGCGCCCTTTGCCAGGTTCAATTTCAACGTCTTGGCGTCCACGGGCAACATTGCCCGAGGCACGCCCAGGCGAGCGGCATCGGCCAGCACAAACTGGGCGTAGCTGGTTTCGTTGTATTGCGAGTAGCGGCGCAGCACATCGCCCGAAGTCAGAATGACCTGGCTGGACAAACTGTTGCGCTGCCCGGTATTGGCCACCGACAGCACCCCGGCGGTGGTCCAGGAACCATTGCGCATCTGCTGCGCGCCCGTTGTGGCGCCCTGCCCCGCCAAGCCATTGACCTCGACCCGGAACGCACCCGGCAGCAAGGCATAGGTGGACGGCATCAGGGTGTAAGTGCCGGCAGCCAGCCCAGGCACACCGGCACCGATGGTGATCTGCTGACCGACCCTGGGATCCACCGCCCCCCCTTCGGCTGCAACCGGCGCGTATGGGCTCTGATTGCCGGGCACGATGGCGTAGACCGGATTGCTGGACAGCCCCGGTAACGTGAAACCGCCATTGGTGCCGATTTGCACCAGCGGGTTGAAACGCGCATCGGTGGAACCACCCCGGCCAGAGATAAAACCGGCGCCGAGCAATTCACCGCCACCCGAGAGGTCGAGTACCGAGCCTTCCTCGGCCGCCACCGACTTGCCGCCGAGAATCACACCGATGTTCAGGTCACCATTGCCGGAGGGCACCGCTCCTTGTCCCAGCAACACAACCTTCTTTCCAGCGTATTGATAACTCTGTCCGTCGACAGTGCCGCCATAAGGCAAGACCAGGCCCAGGCCACTGACCGATGTCAGGCTGCCCGGCAACAGGTCTACCCGAGCCGATATACCCTCTCCGCTGTTTGTACCGACTTCAAGCAACCCCAAGGGTGCTCGCACGACACCACCCTGTTCGATCTTCGCGCTGCCTAGTTGCAGGCGACCGAAGACTGAATAAGGCACTTGTGGTGTGACCTGGGTGGTACGCCCAATCACCAGGCGACGCGTCGGGTCATAGAGCCTGGTGCTGCTACCGGGTTCAGTTCCCCAACCATATCCTGCCAATATCCGTGCCCCGACCCCCGTCGCCGGATACAGTTGGGCCGCCTGCAAGAGCATGTCCGAAGGCGTCAGTAATTGGGTAGTGAAACCTTCCGGCATATCGTTGCCAGAGAACCCGGCCAGGAAACGCATATCACCCCGGCTGCTTAGCTGGACCTGATCGAAACCTGCGCGCTCAAGCTCCACCGTGCTGCCATCGGCCTGCCTCACGGTGCCTTTGCTGCTGAACATCACATTGCCTTGCACATCCAGCAGATCCGAGTTGACGGAAAACACCGCCTTGTTCGCCAGTAGAGACACCCCGCCACCGTCGATCACTGGCCGGGTGTAGGGATCAAAACTCGGTCGAGTGCTCGCCAGCCCTGTCGCAGTCGACAGCAACACATGGGGCGCATTGAGCTCGACCCGGGTATTGGCGGGCGCCGCTGCACTCAATCCAAAACTGCGGGCGTACAAGGCCAGGCCTTGGCCGAGGGATATCGAGAGGTCGCCATCCACGCTCATCAGGCCGTTGCTCAACAACGACAGGCTGTCGAAACCACCGCCCCGAACCTGATCGATACCCAGCTGGCCGTGCCCATAAACCAACGAGTCCGCCGAGGTTTCCGCCGAATCGCTCAGCGAGCTTGCCTGGGCGACTTGCCTCAAAACCAGCTCACGCACATTCAACACTCGGTCATTGACCGCGCTTTTCAGGTAATAGGGGGTTTCCAGTGCTACCGACAGACTGCCCCCAGCCGCCCCGTCGCCCCCGGAGCGGGCGCTGAACGCACCGTCCAGATACAGGCCATTGGCCGACGCCAGGGAAATACTGCCGCCATTGCTCGCGACCAACGTGCGACCCTGGCCCGGAACATCCAGCACGGCCTGGCTGCCATCCGCTTGCAGACGGGCACCGTCGCGCACCACCACAAACAGCTCGGAGGCCGACGTCGATCCTTTCGCCGCATCGATCTGGCCGCCGACAACAATCTGCCCGCCATCGCGGACCAGGCCGTAGGTCTGGCCGCGCATGTCCCGTGCAGTCACGGCCCGGCTGGAAACATCGATCAGCGCCTGCTCGCCCAGCCAGATGGAACGACCATGGCCTTGGGCATTGACCTGATCGCGAACCGCATCATTGACGCTCAACTCGGTAAGGCTGACCCGCCCTCCCCATGCGTTGAGTGTGCCGTTGACGGTCAATTGACCAATGCTGCGTATATCAATGCCTTGGCCCGGATCGACACTGATCACGCTGCCCTTGCCCAGGCTCAATACCGTGCTCGCCATGTCGGCGGCGCTGGCGTTCACGGTACCGGCAGTGAGGCTCAGACTCGCACCACGACGCTGGGTCAGAATGCCTTTGACTGCGTCTTCCTGATACAGCTCCGGCGTCCAGCGCTGCAACGCATCGGCCGGCGCTGCGTCGCTGCCGGTGACCAACGCCTGCTCACCCAAACGGTACACCGGCATCGTCACATCGACCCGGGTCCCGTCGGCCACGGTCAGGCCTTCGTTGCCGGTGATGTCATAGGCCGAGAACCCCTTGTCGAAGAAATCGCCGCCCAGTTGCAGAGTGCCAGGTTCGAGGCCGGTGCTGGTGTTGCCGATCAGCACTTTGCTGGCCGCCAGCTTCAAGGTCCCGCCGCCGTTCACGCCGGTGCCGCGCAGTTCACCTTCGAGGTTCAAATCGCCGTTACCGGACGATGCACCGGTACTCGCGGTCAAGGTCAGGTCACCACCCTTGCCACCGCGAATCTTGCCATCGGCCATGACGGCAGCACCGGAGCTGACGTCAATCAGGCTGCCCTGCTGCACATCGATATCGCCACTGCTGCGCACGGATACGGTGCCGCCGTTGATGAACGGCAGGCCTTGGCGGCCGGTGTCGTCGAGCAACAAATTACTCCAGCGCCCGGCGGTATCGAGTTTGACGCCTTCGCCCAAGGTGACCATCGCCCGCTGTCCCGTGGCGGGTGAAAGGGTGACGTCTCCCATTTGGAAATTATCGGTCCTGACCTGTTTGAGCACATTGCCCAAAGTAATGCGGCCACTGCGGGCCGTCAGGTCGGCATTCACCTCGACCTGCGGGGCATAAAGCGTGATGTCGCCGCCGTCGGCGACCTTGAGTACGCCATCGACATTGATGCCTTCACCCGCCGCCACCTTGACCGCGCCGAGCTGGAAGCCATTGAGCAATTCATTGTCCAGCACCAGCTTGCCTTGCCGGTCGGAGCCGACCGCCGAGGTAAGGTCCAGGCCGGCGGCGATCTTGTTGGAGACTTTGCCGAGGGTGACCTGGTCGAACGTTGGGTTCAGGCCACTGTTGATCACGCCGCTGGCCTTGTCATAGATCGGCGTGTAACTGCCCACCCACAATTGAGCCCGACGGGCCACGGCGTTCTGCGACTGCTGGTAGCCGTCGAGGTTGAGGTTCGGTGCCTGAGTCTGCCGCTCGCCCTGGTAGACCTCGCCGACGATCTGACCTTCCAGCACGGCGTTGCGGGTCGACACCACCAGCTTGCCGGCATCGCGGCCCACGGTGTAGCCGGCCTCGAAACGCTCGCGCGGAGCAATCAGCGGGTTGTAGTAGTAATCGGTCTGTCCCCAGCGCTGGCTGTGGTCTTCGTAGCCTTTGTAGATGCCGGTGTAGAGGATGTCGCCCGGCGCCTTGGACAGCTCATACAAACGGCCGTCGGCGCCTTTCAGCCAGGATTGGCGCAGGTAGCCGCTCTGCACATCCAGGGTGCCGCCGGACAGGTTCAGCTGCGCCGCCTGCTGGGTCACCACGTCATTGCCGGTGAACGTCAGGGTACCGCCCTGGGCCGCCCACTCACCGACGCTGTGGCCACGGGTGCCGAGATAACCGCCAACCTCCAACAGACCACCCGCCGTGTACCAGCGGTCAGTGGCGTAGCCGTTGGTGCCCGCCGGGACGTAGACCAGATCGCGCACGTCCACCCACACATCATTGCTGGTCAGTTTGCCGCCCTCACGATTCACCGGCGCGTCACGCTGTTCGTTGCCCTGCACGTTGACCTTGATGGAATTGGATTCCATCGCCACCTTGACACCGATGGCGCCGGACACGTCGATCACCGCCCCATCGCGCACCAGGCTGCGACCGGCGGCGCTGACCGCAACCTGCCCGCCGGTGGCCAGGGTGATGGAGCCTTTCTGGAAATCGACGCTGGCGCCGCTGACAATCTCGACACGGGACTGATCAGAGCGGTCGACCACGCTGCTGAGATTGTTGAACTGGCCGGTGATCAAATTGTTCGGCGTACCGTCCAGACCGGCAGGCCCGGCGTTGCGTTGACTGTCCAGAGCGCTGCCGCCCGCGGCGTCGAGCAACACGGCGGTGACGCTGCCTTGCCCCAAAGTCACACTGCCGCTGCGATCGCTGATGGCGTTGAGCAAATGCACGGTGCCGCGGGTGTCCACCGAACTGCTGGCGACGGCCACGCCGTTTTGCTCCACCCGGTGCCCGGTAAGCGTGATGTCGCCAGTACTCGCCTGGATCAGGCCACTGTTGATCACGGTGCCGGCGCTGCTGCCCGGTTTGAGTGACGTCGCGACTTCATTGCCACGGGTGGTCGAACGCAGGTTGCCGCTGGTGCCCTGGCCGCGACGAATGTAGAAGCTGTCGCCGGCCGCCAGGGTGGTCTGGCCCTTGGCGGTGATAATGGATCCCGCGTTCTCCACTTCCGAGCCCAGCAGCAAGGCGTAGCCACCACCGGCCGTGGAGGTGGCTGCGCGATGGGTTTCGATCAGTGCGCCCTGCTGCACTTCAATCTTGCCCGCCGCGTCGGTGAAGGTCGGTTGGCTGCCGGTGGCATCGACGTACAACCCACGCTGGCTGAATTGTTCGTCGCTGATATTGGCGGCCACCGCCGCCAGGTTGCGCACGTTGACCTGGCTGCTGCCGTTGAAAATGATGCCGTTGCGGTTGACCAGCATCACCGTGCCGTTGCCTTTGATCTGGCCCTGGATCTGGCTGGGTCGGGCTTGAGGATCGTTGACTCGGTTGAGCACGGCCCAGTCCGCTTGCTGCTGGAAATCCACCGTGGTGTTGCGCCCGACGTTGAAGGTTTCCCAGTTGAGAATCGCCTTGTCGGCGGTCTGCTCGATCGTCACCGTAGTCTTGCCACCGGCCTGGGTCTGCTTCGGTCCCTTGGCGTTGAGCCAACCTTGGGTGAGGCTGTTGTCGACCGTCAGTCCTCCCTCGCCCAAGCCGTCGGGCACGACCTGTACCTGCCCGAACGCCGCTTGCCGCCCCGCTGCCTGGGCGGCTTGTTGGGCGGCGATGGCGGCCACGGTGTTGTTGAGGTTGGTCAGCGAACGCTGCAACTGCGCATTGGCCCGTTGCTGTTGGGCCAGCGGTGGCGGCATACCGGGCCGTGTCGTCGTGGGCCGCCCCGCACCGGCGGCCTGGGAGGCCCCCTTGGCGGCAAACCAGGCCGAACTGAACGCCGTAGCCGCCTGGGCGTTGCCGGCCACCATAAGCAGCGCGATGGCCTGGGCCAACGGCTTGAGCCGCAGCATCGACAACTCGCCATCGCGACGGGAAGCATTCAGGTTCGTCCGGGGTTTGCAGCGCAGCATCCTACTCATCCTTTCGGTTCGCTCTAAGGGGCGCAACGCAGTGCCATCAAGCTGCCAGCGTTGGTTATAGGGGTTAGGCGGTTGCAGCCGTTCGGGACCGAACGGATGTCATGAAAATTTCATTTGGCTGTGTTGGTACGGGCAATACGCAAAAAATCAGCAACGACTCGCGCCGTTGCTGATCAGGTATTGCAGGTCGCTCGAACGTGGGCTTACAGCGGACGACCGATGGCGTTGCAGACGCTGGTGTTGCCGATGCTCAGACCGCTGGAGGCCGTGACGAAGGAATCACGAATGGCGGTTTTCCAGGCCGAAGGCAGCGGCACGAAACGGTTGGAAGTGATAGCCGAATCGTTGTTGACCAACGCACCGTAGTGGCGGCTGAAGAAGTTGCGCACCTGGGTGGTCTGGGTTGCGTCAGCGTAGCACTGGCTGAAGATCACGTTGGTGAAGCCCAGGATCGGATAGCCGGTGGTTGGGTAGGCCACGACGCTTGGGTCGTTAGGGTTGGTGGTAGCGGCGAACACCGGTACCCAGGCGTTCGGGTTGGCGCGGTTGGCGACGGCAGGAACCGCAACAGCGGCGATGGCGGCCGATACGTTGGCGGGGGCTGGGGAAACACCGGCAACGCGGGCGACTTTGGTGGCGTCATCCAGACCGGCCAGCGTCGTTGCAGCGTAATCCGGGCTCATGTAGGTGATGCGACCTTGGGCAGCGTTCACGGCAGTCATCACAGCCTGGCTACCAGTGGCCGAAATGGCGCCGGCTGGCAGGCCGCCGCTGTAGCTGGAGGCAAAGTTGGTGGTGATGGCGAAGGTGCCGGTTTCAGCGCATTTGGCGTTCAGGAAACGGGTGAACAGCTCGGTGGTGCCGCTGCTTTCAGCACGATAGACCACAGTGATCGCGCCCGTACGGCCGGAACCGGTGATCTGGCTCCAGTCGGTCAAACGGCCGGAGAACACGCCGCACAGTTGGTTGACGCTCAGGTCAACGTTGGCAGTGCCGGTCTTGTTGAACGGAATGGCAACCGAAGTGGCCACCGAAGGCACCTGAATCAGTGGACCCCAGGCAGCGCCGTGGGCCGTGGCATAGTTGCTCAGCTCAGTGGCGCTCAGCTTCGAGTCACTGCCGGCCCAGTGCACGTTCTTGCTGGTGTTGCCAGCCACGAACTTGGTGTAGTCGTTGTTCAGGAAAGCCGCCTTGCCGGCGCCGCTGCCCACACCGATGTAAGGGGCGAAACCGGCGGTCAGTACACCGGAAGTCTGGTACAGGGGCAGAGGCAAGGTAGCACCACCGCCGTTGACATCAGCCATGGCAGCCTGAGCGGCGCAGAGGCCGGCGAGGGTCAGGGATACTGCGAGAACGTTGCGCTTAAACATGAAGAATCTCCTTTCATCGTGTTCGTACGTAGGTTGGATGACGCGTTCTTGCCGTCATGGCGCTCGTTCCTGTGCCGCTGGCGGTGGGGTGAGGCCATGGGTAGAAATTCGCAGTTTCCGGTGACAGATAAAGGAAAAAACCTCGGGAGCATGGGGCTCTTTTTCGGGGGATTTCCTCGGGTGTTCGAGGGCTCTGGGTCGGGCTTTCGGACGGGTTTTACGAATGCGGAAAACGGACAAATGCTGGAGGCGGCGCAGGACGGTTGCTTGCCTTGAGAAAATGACAGAACAAGGAACCCGAGTTTGGCGCTGACAGGGGTCGGGAGCAGACACACCACCGCAAATATTTCTGCACCCTGGCTGTTGTGGCGAGGGGATTTATCCCCGTTGGGTTGCGCAGCGACCCCATGTCAGTCGATTGCGCATTTGCCTGATGCACCGAGGCGCCAGGATTTGGGGCTGCTGCGCAGCCCAGCGGGGATAAATCCCCTCGCCACAGGGAGGTATGGGTGAGATTGGTTTATTGCACCAACTGATTGATCTCGATGATCGGCAACAGCACCGCCATGACGATCACCAGGACGACGCCGCCCATGATCACGATCATCAATGGCTCCAGCAGCGCGGTCATGCCCATGGCGCGACGCTCGATATCACGGGACAAGGTTTGCGCGGCGCGTTCGAGCATCGGTGGCAGGCAGCCAGTCTTTTCGCCACTGGCGATCAGATGGATCAACAAGGGCGGAAAGACCTTTTCCACCCGCAACGCCGCCGCCAGGTTGACCCCTTCGCGGACCTTGGCCGTGGCATCGCTGACGCTCAGGCTCAGGCGATCGTTGGACAGTGTCTGCCGCGCGGCTTCCAGCGCCCGGAGAAGCGGCACCCCCGCTGCGCCGAGAATCGCCAGGGTGGAGGCAAAGCGCGCCGTGTTGAGCCCCAATACGAAACGCCCGATCAACGGCAGGCGCAGCACCCGCGCATGCCAGTTCAAGCGCGCCTGGGGGTTGCGCAAGTACAGGCGCCAACTCCAGAACCCGCCGGCCAGCACGGCGAAACACAGCCAGCCCCAGGCACGAATGAAGTCGCTGGCGGTGAGCATCGCCAGCGTCAATCCGGGCAGATCCTGGCGCGCCTGGGAAAATGCGCTGACCACCTGCGGCACCACATAGCTGAGCAGGAAAATCACAATGGCGATCGACACCAGCCCCACCACGCCCGGATAAATGAACGCCGTGAGGATCTTGCCCCGCAGGTTGTTGCGCTCTTCGATGTAGTCCGCCAGCCGCTCCATCACCTGGGCCAGGTCACCGGACTCCTCGCCGGCTGCAATCAGCGCCCGGTAGATGTCCGGAAAGTCCCGGGGGCGCGCCGCCAGAGCTTCGGCCAGGCGCATGCCGCTGCGCACGTCGGTACGGACCGCGCTCAGGGTCTGGGCGATGTGCTTGCGCTCGGCCTGTTCCACCGTGGCGCTCAGGGCGGCTTCCAGCGGCAGGCTCGCCCCCAGCAGGCTCGCCAATTGCCGGGTGGCCCAGGCCAGGTCGTTATCGGAGAGCCGGGCGGCGAACAGCCCGCCACCCTGGGCTTGAGGCGTGTTGCGCTCCAACTGCACCTGCAACGCCGTCAACCCACGACTGCGTAACAAGCTGAAAACCGCCCCCTGGCTGTCGGCCTCCAGATGCCCGGACTCGATCCTGCCTTGGGCATCCGCCGCCTCGAAACGATAGCGATTCATCAGGCGTCCCGTGTCACGCGCAGGATTTCTTCAGGGGCTGTCACCCCGCCGCGAACCCAGCGCTCGCCATCCTCGCGCATGCTGAACATGCCAGCCTGGCGGGCAGTGGCGCGCAGAGCCTGCTCCCCTGCCCCCTGGTGAATCAGCGTGCGGATGTCATCGTCGATACAGAACAACTCATGAATGCCGGTGCGTCCGCTATAGCCGGTTTGGCTACAGGCCGCGCACCCCACCGGGCGCCAGGTGCCGGGCGCTGCCGGATCGGGTTGCTTGCATTGTTGGCACAGCCTGCGCACCAGCCGCTGGGCCAGTACGCCAAGCATCGACGAGGCCAGCAGGAACGGTTCGACGCCCATGTCGATCAAGCGGTTGATGGCCGAGACGGCGTCGTTGGTGTGCAGCGTCGCCAGTACCAGGTGACCGGTCAGGGAGGCCTGCACCGCGATTTGCGCCGTCTCCAGGTCACGGATCTCGCCGATCATGATGATGTCCGGGTCCTGGCGCAGGATCGCTCGCAGCGCCAGGGCGAAGGTCATGTCGATCCTGGCGTTGACCTGGATCTGGCTGATGCCAGGCAGGTCGTACTCCACCGGGTCTTCGACGGTAAGAATGTTATGAACACTGGCGTCCAGCCGGGACAGGGCAGCGTAGAGGCTGGTGGTCTTGCCGCTGCCGGTGGGGCCGGTGACCAGCACGATGCCATGGGGTTGGCGGATCAGATGATCGAGTTTACCCAGCACGGCCGGGTCCATCCCCAGGGTCTCCAATTGCAGGCGCCCGGCCTGTTTATCCAGCAAGCGCATCACCACCCGCTCGCCATGGCCGGTGGGCACCGTGGACACCCGGATGTCGATGGGCCGCCCGGCCACCCGCAGGGCGATGCGACCGTCCTGGGGCAGACGCTTTTCGGCGATGTCGAGCTGGGCCATGATCTTGATCCGCGACACCAGCGCACCGTGCAGCGCCTTGCGCGGTGATACCACATCCCGCAGCGTGCCATCGACCCGGTAGCGCACCACCGAATGGCTCTCGTAGGGCTCGATATGAATGTCGCTGGCCTCGTCCCGGGCAGCCTGGGTCAGCAAGGCGTTGATCATGCGGATCACCGGAGCGCCGTCCTGGGTATCGAGCAGGTCGGTGACCTCGGGAATGTCCTGCATCAGACGGTCGAGGTCCACCTCGTTCTCCGCCGCCCCGACGACCGCCGCCGCGCTACCGGTGTCGGCATAGGCGCTGTTGAGCAAGCCTTCGATGTCCTCCTCGCGCACCCGCTCCAGCCGCACATCGCCGAATTGGCGACGCACTTCGCTGATGGACCAACCGGGCGTGGAAGGACACACCGTCAGCACCGGGCCTGTATCGAACTGGCGCAACACCAGGCGTTGGGCCTTGGCCCACGCGTATGGGAGGGTGTTCATGGCAACGTATTCCGACCACTTGGCCATGCACAAAGCCTGTGGCGAGGGGATTTATCCCCGCTGGGCTGCGCAGCGGCCCCCAGACGGATACCAAGGCAAGTCAGGTTGATGTTGCAGGATTTTTTGGGGCCGCTGCGCAGCCCAGCGGGGATAAATCCCCTCGCCACGAATGTGGTATTTCCGGGGTAGGTGTTCATCAGCGAGTGCCTCCTTCGACCGGCACCGCCTTGATCGCGGCCCGCGGCGTTTGCAACCCAACAGGCGTCGCGCTGGGAATCGCCCTGGCCGAGGCCGGCAATTGCGGAGCCTGCATGTCCGGCATGGCCCAGCTGCGATCCGGTTGCAGCAGGCCCTGGGCGCGGCGCATGAAGTCATAGCGGTTGAGGGTGATGCCGCGCCCGGCTGCGGTGTCGCGGATGATGTAGGGGCGCAGGAACACCATCAGGTTGGTCTTGGTGATCTGCCGCCGCTCATTGCGAAACAACGCACCGATGCCGGGAATCGTCGACAGCCACGGCACCGCGTCGTTGCTCTGACTGTAGCCGTCCTGCAACAGCCCCCCGAGGACCATGATCTGCCCGTCGTCGAGAAGAATGCTGGTGTCGATGGCGCGCTTGTTGGTGACAATCCCGGTGGTGCTCGAAGCGCGGTTATCGACGCTGCTGACTTCCTGGTAAATATCGAGCTTGACCGTGCCGCCCTCGGAAATCTGCGGCCGGACGTTGAGCTTCAGGCCGACTTCCTCGCGAGTCACGGTCTGGAACGGGTTGTTGCTGGTGCCCCCACCACCGGTGACGTAGCTGCCGCTGACGAATGGAATCGTCTGGCCGACGAAAATGCTCGCCGCTTCGTTATCCAGGGTCAGCAGGTTCGGCGTCGACAGCACATTGGTTCCGCCCTTGCTTTTCAAGGCTCGGGCCAGGACCTTGAGGTCGAGGATCTTGCCGATGCCGGGGATATCCACGGTGCCGTTGACGACCCCGAGGTTCAGCCCCTGAGGCAGCACGTCGATGCTGGTCTTGCCGTTGAGGTTCAGTCCCGTACCGCCAAGGTTGACCCCACCGATCACACCACTGCCGCCCAGGTTGCCGCTCTGCCATTGCACGCCGAATTCGCTGGCATCATCCTCACCGACCTCGACGATCAGGCTTTCGATCACCACTTGGGCCCGGCGTTGGTCCAGCAGGTCGATGACTTCCCGCAGGTTGCGGTACAGCGGGTCCGGCGCAGAGATCAGCAAGGTATTGGTGGTGGCGTCGGCCTGGATGGTCACGCCGCCGGCGCTGAAGGCCGGGTTCTGCTCGTTTTGCGTCGATGCCTGGGTATGCCCGCTGGAGCCCTGGCCGTAGCTGCCACCGGTGACCGAAGCGCTGCCGGTGGTGGTGCTGCTCGCCCCGTCGCTGCTGCCCTGCCCGCCCTGGCCGCTGGTGCTGGCGCCCATGCCACTGAGCACCTGGCGCGAGTTGTCGTTGCCCTCGCCCTCGCTTTCCCCGGTCAGTAGCCCCCGCAGGGCCTGGGCCAATTTGCCGGCCTGGGCGTTGCGCAGATACACCACATGCAGGTTGCTCGGATTGTTCTGAGCATTGTCGAGCTTATAGATCAGATTGCGCGCCAGCTCGGTGCGCTCAGGGCTGCCGGCGCGGATGATGATGGCGTTGGAACGGGGGTCGCCGATCACGTTGATTTTCTGGGTCTGGTCACCGCCCTGGGTTTCCAGCAGGTCGGAAACCATCTGCGCGATATCCACGGCGATACCGTTCTGGATCGGCACCACGTCGGTGTCGATGGCACTCGGGGTATCGATGCCCTCGATGAGCTGCGCCACCCGCGTCAGGTTCTCGGCGTAGTCCGTGACGACGATGGTGTTGTTGCCGGGGTAGGCATTGATCGGGTTGTTCGGTGAAACGATGGGCCGCAACACCGGGATCAGGTTGACCGCGTTCTCGTACTGCAGGCGAAAGGTGCGGGTCAGCATGCCGTTACCGGCCGGTTTGTCGGCACTGTAGATCGGTCCGCCCAGCAGCTTGGCGTCGGCTTCGGGCACCACCTGGGCGACGCCACCGACATCCACCACGCTGAAACCCTGCATGCGCAGCGCCGCCAACAACATGTCATAGGCCTGGCGGGCCGGCACCTGGCCTTCGGACACCAGGGTCAGGTTGCCCTTGACCCTGGGGTCCACCAGGAACTGCTGCCCGGTGGAGCGGGACAGAGCCCGCACGACGGCCTGGATATCGGCGTCGACAAAATTCAACGTCACGGGTTGCTCCCCCAGCGGGTTGCGCGCCGGTGTGCTATTACGCGATTCACGCGCACGGGACGTGAGGTCGACCGGCTGCCGGACCGGTGCTTTCTGCTCGCGCTGGGCCTGGGCCCGCTGGCGGTCGAGCCAGGCATCGCCGCTGCGCTGAGTGCTGCCCAGGGGCATGCCCAGTTCACTGTCCACCAGCAACGGCGGTTGCGAGGCTGGCGGCGTACTGTTGCAAGCGCTCAAGGCGAGCATTAGCAGCGGCGCGGCCTTGCGCCAATGACGCGGATATCTGGCCTCCTTCATGAAGCTTCCTTAGCGCCTTGCGCCTGATCCATGCGAACGGTTCCGGACAAAGTGCCGGCGGTGTCGGTGTCATCGGGATTGGCCGGGGCCGTGCGTTGCAAACGGGCCTCGATCACTTCCAGGGAGAATGCTCCGGGGTTGCTCAGGAGCCAGCCCATCACCCCATCGGCGGGGGCGTCGTCGAACGTCAGTTGCCAGGTTTGGGGGTGGGTTTCGGTGCCGGTTAGCTGCAACCGGTAATGCTCGCCCAGTCCGTTGGCCTCCAGGGTCTGGCGCAGGGCCCCTTCGAGAGGCTGGCCCTGAGCGGGGCCGCCGGCATCGCGAAGCAACGCTTCGAGGGCTTCGCTCTGCGAGCGCAGCTTCGGCGTTTCGATTTGCCAGTAGGCGATGGTCTTGAGTGGCGGCTGAATCAATGTCAACCAGACCAGGCATCCGCCCAATACCAATGCCGCCAGCGTCACCGCCCGTCGTTCGCGCACCGCCAGGCCCTGCCAGGTGCTTTGACAGCGGGCCCTCAATAGCACCAGGGATTGCTTATTCATCGTCGGTTTCCGATGCGTCGTCGGGAGTGTCCTGGGCGGCCGTCCCGGTCGGGGCCACGCGCAGGGCCCAGCCCTGGTCGATGGCGGCGACATCGATACCGGCCTGGACCAGGGGCGCTTTCCAGTCGTCTTCGGTGGAAGCTTTCTGCGCCTCGCCCACGACCGTCAGGCGCAGTTCATCGTGCTCGAACACCAGCGTCTGCAGGTTGCCCGCCATGAACGGCATCGCAATGCCGGCCTGTTGCACCAGACTGGCGAAGCGTTGCGTCGGGTCCGTCGCGGCCCCCTCCCGGCGGGCAGCGATTTGTTGTCGTGCCTGTTGCAAGGGGTTGAGGATCACCGGCAACGCCGGAAACGCCTGCTTCACGCGCTGGCTCATTTGTGCTTTCAGACGCTGGCCTTCGGCGGCCTGGCGAGTGGCGTAGAGGTTCAGGCCGACGACCCACACGACCAGGGCCATCGCGCACATCGCCGCCGCCCGGCCCCAGCCGCCACGCCCGCTCGGCCCCTGGGTCAGTCCGGCATGCAACCCCCACCCTGGCGCGGCCCCGACCCAGCGCTGGGTGGCCGGCACGCCCGTGATGGATGGCCGAGGCGGCTCGCCGATCCAATGCAGCCCTGGCCCCACCTCCATCAGCCATTCGTCCAGTGTGCCGTCCAGCAATGGCTGCACGGTGGCGGACTGCGCTCCATGGCGCACCAGCAGGTGTCCATCATCGATGCAGGCCGTCGGCCCGGCGAGCGCGGGCAAGGCGTACGGCGCGGGATAGAGGCCCCGCAACCTCAGACCGGCCTGGCTGAGTAACTGGCCGAGCACCTTGAGCGACTCGCGGTCCAACCACGCAATCTGCACCTGCCCATCGCTGTCGCGAGGGCCATGGGCGACCTGCATCTGCTCGCTGGCCCCCAGCATCAGGGCCTGGGCCGCGCACGTCACGGCCGCTGTAACTTTGGCCGCCGGCAATCGTGGCAACGCCAGGCCGGTCAGTACGCTGTCCCGTGGATGAAGAAAGCACTCTACCGAGAGGTTTTTCGCGCCCTGGCCCAGCGCACGGAGGCTGCCGTGTCCTTGCTCGATTACTTGCCCCTGCCGGTCCAGCCAGGCAAACGCCAGCGGACTGTCCAGGTCCAGGCTGCCCAGTGGCGCCAGCCCTATCCGCAAGCGCTTCATACGCCCACCCGCGACCAGATCACCTGGGGCAAGCGGTCCTGGCTGCGCTGCAACAAGGCATCCAGTTCAACCCGTCGTTGGCCGCTGCGCGCCTGCCCCCGCAAGCGGAACCAGTCACTGGTGATACCGACCTTCACAGTGGTGGTTTCCAGTTTCGGCATGCGCAGGCGATTGACGAAATCGCCGCGATTGATGAACCAGTGGCCGCCGTCACGCTCGGCCACCAGGGCCTGGGCCTGTTGCAGTGACAGACCCGGTACGTAGGCCGCCAGCACCTGGGCGCTGGCGGTGTTGCCGTTGAGCCAGGTATTGGCTGGCAGAATCGTGATATGGGGAGCCAGCGTTTCCAGCACGCCCGGGGTGACACCTTTGACCGTGCGAAGATCCTGCAAGGTGCGCAGCATAGGCCGAGTAGGCGCCAGCGGTTTTGCGGAAGCACCGGGTGAGGTATCCCGGCCGCTCTCGAAGGTCTGACCGGCCACCGTCGCGCTCACCGACTCCGGAGCCGGCAAACGTGGATAGGCCGCAATGACCCGTTCTACGATGCGCGCCCGCACCGTAGCGGCGATACCCAGTTGCTCGCACAAACGCTCGAAGGCTCGCACCTGTTCCTGATCCAGCGTTTCATTGGCGACGAGATTGCGCAGGTTGAACTTGCCTTGCTCATCCTCCAGTCGCCCTTCGAACGGCGTGTCGAGCAGGCTCGATCCCGGTATCACGATGGGTTTGGCCCACGGCTGGCCAAAGCGCGTCAGGGGGTCGCGCTGCCGGGCCTCCCATAACACCTGGCGGCTCCATTGCAGCCCGCCCTGCAAGCGTGCGGATCCCTGGATACGCAGTTGCTCGGCTTCCAGGCTGCGGGTGAACAAGGTCTGACGGGTCAGCATGCCACCGGCGATGACCGCCACCACCGCGGCGATCAGCAGGGCGCTGATGACCGCCATGCCGCGCTGCTTCGCGCCGTTGGGCGAATCCGTGCGCATCACGGCCCTTATAACTGCCAGGAACCGATGTCGGCATTGACACCGTCGCCGTCGGGCTGGCCGTCGGCGCCCAGGGAAAACACATCGACTTCGCCATTGGCACCTGGATTCAGGTAGTTGTACGGGCGCCCCCAGGGATCATTGGGCAGACGCTCCAGGTAAGAGCGCCACGTGCTGTTCTTGGCATCGGCGGGTCGCTCCACCAGCACCTTGAGGCCCTGGTTCATGCTCGGGTAGCTGCCGTGGTCCAGACGATAGAGCTTCAAGGCCTGCATCAGGCCGCCAATGTCCTGCTTCGCCGCCGTCGCCCGTGCCTGGTCGGGCCGGTCGAGCACCTTCGGCACGACCATGGCCGCCAGGATGCCCAGGATGACCACGACCACCATGATCTCGATCAAGGTGAAACCACGCTGCCTTCCAGGGCCTTGAACGCGGGCGTTGTAACGGGCGATCTGCATCTCGACGGTCCTTCGCTGGATTCGATTCGAGGCGCAGTGTTGCAAGAAAATATGTCAGTGATATTGAAATTGCTCAGGAGCTTGCGTCGTCAATCGGTCATGGACGCCGGCTAGCCTTGGAGGCTTGCCTTCATCGATCGAGCCTGTGCAATGTCCCGCCCTGCCCCGCAAACCGGTTTCACCCTGATCGAAGTGTTGGTGGCCCTGGCGATCATCGCGGTGGCCATGTCGGCCGCGGTACGCGTGGCCGCGGTGATGACGCAGAGCAATGGCCTGCTGCGGGACAAGTCCATCGCCCTGCTGGCGGCCCGCAGTCAGCTGGCACAGCTGCGCCTGGAGGCGCGCTTCACTCCGGGCACCCGGGTGTCGGACTGCGACCAGGGACGATTGCTGCTGCGCTGCGAACAGACCCTGCGCCCGGCGCAGAACGGCCGGATGCTGCGGGTCGAACTGATCGTGTCCGACCGTAGCCGCGAAGCGCCACCGCTGGCCCGGCTGGAGACCCTGGTCGGTCGGGAAAAATGAGCACGGGACACATGCCCGCGAAGCAGCCCGGTCAAGGACGCGTCAGGGAAGGCAGGCTGACCGAATCCGGCAACCGGGCCATGGGCAGC
This sequence comes from Pseudomonas sp. AF32, assembly GCF_022342325.2. NCBI lineage: Bacteria > Pseudomonadati > Pseudomonadota > Gammaproteobacteria > Pseudomonadales > Pseudomonadaceae > Pseudomonas > Pseudomonas sp. AF32. The sequence goes on from NZ_RQJK02000007.1 coordinate 67,561, forward strand.
CGGGTCTGCTGATTGCCACGCTCGATCACCACTGCCTGCGCCTCGATCGACACCAAGCGGATGCCGGGCGCCACCCGTTCGCCGATCAGGAATTCACGGGGCGGCCCGTCATTGAGGCTCAGGATCGCCACGGCTGCGCGAGCGCCGGCCATCACGCCACTGACTTTGATGTCCACCGACGCCGGTTGGCTGGAAAACCATTGCAACGCTGGATTATCGGGGCGTTCGACCAGACGTTGCGCAGTCGCATCCGGTGTGCGGGATTGAGCGGGTGTCGACAATAGCGAAGACCAGGTCGCCACGCCGGCCAGTGCCGCCAACAGGCCCAGCGCTTGCACAATCTGCGCGAGGGGCACGCGCTCGATAAAGGTCATGGGCTGGCTCTCCTTGGTGTTGATTCCGATGCTCAGCGTACGCGCCGATTCTCTCCGTTTTATTTCACACGCTTATCATGTTCGCCATGCACGATGGCGTTCGATGCAAAGGAGCGCGCCATGAGCCGGGGCAGGCAACGAGGATTTACCCTGATCGAATTGATGGTGGTGCTGGTGATCGTCGGGATCGCCAGCGCCGCCGTGAGCCTGAGCATCAGGCCGGATCCCATGAAGTTGCTGCGCCAGGATGCCGGACGACTGGCACAACTGCTGCAGCTGGCCCAGACCGAAGCCCGTATCGACGGCCGGCCAATCACCTGGCGGGTAGACGCCAAGGGATTTGGTTTCAGCCGACGTGCCGACCAGGGCACCGGCCTGGACCACTTCAAGGACGATCCGCAATTGCACCCGCGTCGATGGCAGAGTTCCTCCATGGCCATTGATATAGATCCTGGGCCACGGGTTGTGCTGAGTGCCGAGTGGATTGCCGACCCCATACGGATTCGCCTGTCGGACGGTCTCGGCAGCCTCACCGTACAACGCAATGCCGCCGGACGGATAGACATCCAATGAGCAGCCGCCAGAGGGGTTTTACCCTGCTTGAAGTGATGGTGGCGATCCTGCTGATGGCGGTAGTCAGCCTGATCGCCTGGCGCGGGCTGGACAGCATCACCCGAGCCGACAGCCATCTGCAGGCCAGCACCGAACAGACCGAAGAGCTGCTGCGGGTACTGAATCAACTGGAACGCGACGTGGCCCTGCGCGCCAGCACCGAATTGAGCGAACCGATGAAACCCGGCGTCGACGACGAACCCTCCAGCGCCCCGCCCGCCCTCACCGTGCGCAGCGTCGAGGGTCGGGGGTTCCGCCTGGATGTCATCCGCGTGGCCGCCGTCCGGGAAGGCCAGCTGCAACGGGTGCGCTGGTGGCTCAAGGGCGATACGCTTTACCGCGCCCAAGGCCCTGCGCGCAGCCAGTACCCGCTGCCCGCTCCCGGACCGGGCGTGGCCGTCCTGAGCGGAGTCAACGAAGCCGGGTTACGCTACTGGGACCTGGAGAAAGGCTGGCGCAAGCTCAGCGGCAACCGCCGGGAAAACCCCGCGGGCATCGAAATCAGCCTGACCCGCCAGACGCCCCAGGGTACCGAGAAATACCGGCAGGTGCTGGGGCCGCTGGAGTAAGCCGGCCTTGCCATCGTTGCCCGTTCGCTTACGCGAGCCCCCTGCTCCCAAAGATCAGCTGATAGCGCCGTCCACGAGCGCCTGCGCCTCACTCACCAGTTGCTTGAGGTGTTGATCGCCGATGAAGCTTTCAGCGTAGATCTTGTAGATGTCCTCGGTACCGGACGGACGTGCCGCGAACCAGCCGTTTTCGGTCATGACCTTCAGGCCACCGATCGCCTGGTCGTTGCCCGGTGCATGGCTGAGGATGCTCTGGATCGTCTCTCCGGCCAGTTGAGTGGACGCGACCTGATCGGGCGACAGCTTGCTCAACAGCGCTTTCTGCTGCGGGCTGGCCTTGGCATCGACACGCACCGAGAACGGCTCGCCCAGCTCGTCTGTCAGGGCACGGTAGGCCTGGCTTGGATCACGACCGGTACGGGCGGTCATTTCCGCCGCCAACAACGCCGGGATCAGACCATCCTTGTCAGTGCTCCAGACACCGCCATCCTTGCGCAGAAACGACGCACCGGCGCTTTCTTCGCCACCAAAACCCAGGGAGCCGTCGAACAGGCCATCGGCAAACCACTTGAAGCCCACCGGCACTTCATAGAGACGGCGTCCCAGACGCCGGGCGACGCGGTCGATCAGGCCACTGCTGACCACCGTCTTGCCCACGGCCGCATCGGCACGCCATTGCGGACGGTTCTGGAAGAGGTAGTCGATGGCGACGGCCAGGTAGTTGTTCGGGGCCAGCAGACCGCCGGACGGCGTCACGATGCCATGGCGGTCGTGATCCGGATCGCAGGCGAAGGCCACGTCGAAACGCTCCTTCAGACCAATCAGCCCCTGCATGGCATGGCTGGACGACGGGTCCATGCGGATCTGCCCGTCCCAGTCGACGGTCATGAAACGGAAGGTCGGATCCACCTGGGTGTTCACCACGTCCAGGTTCAGGCGGTAATGCTCGGCAATCGCCGGCCAGTAGCGCACCCCGGCGCCGCCCAGTGGATCGACGCCCAGGCGCAACCCGGCAGCGCGGATGGCGTCGAAATCGATCACGTTGACCAGATCGGCTACATAGGTGTTGAGGTAATCATGGCGGTGAGTCGTTTCGGCTTTCAGCGCCTGCTCGTAGCTGATGCGCTTGACGCCGGCCAGCTGGTTGGCCAGCAGTTCGTTGGCCTTGGCTTCGATCCACTTGGTGATATGGGTATCGGCCGGACCGCCGTTGGGGGGGTTGTACTTGTAGCCACCGCTTTGTGGCGGGTTATGGGACGGCGTGATGACGATGCCGTCCGCCAGGCCCGTGGTGCGACCGCGGTTGTAGCAAAGAATGGCATGGGAAACGGCAGGCGTCGGGGTGTACTCATCGCCTTCGGCGATCATGACGGTCACGCCGTTGGCGGCCAGCACTTCCAGGGCGCTGGCGCCCGCCGGGGTCGACAGCGCATGGGTATCGATACCGACGAAGTGCGGCCCGTCGATGCCGTGGGCCTGCCGGTACAGACAGATCGCCTGGCTGATCGCCAGCACGTGCCACTCGTTGAATCCCAGGTCGAATGAACTGCCACGGTGACCGGAGGTGCCGAACGCCACGCGCTGGGTGGCAATCGAGGCATCGGGCCGGCCGGTATAGTAGGCCGTCACCAGTCGCGGGATATCGATCAACAACTCTGCCGGCGCCGGCTTGCCCGCAAATGGACTGACTGTCATGCAAAACCTCTGAATGGAGTGGCTTGGGAAATGGAATGCAGTTTACTGACAGTTCGACCATGGCGCGATGGGTTCGATCCATCGCCTGCATTACGCTTGCTCCAGCCGCAGGGCCTCGGCCAATGCCCAAAGCGCGACGTCCATGTCATCCGAACCGCTCAAGGCATGCGTCAGGCGCAGATGATGACCATACAGGCCCTGGAGACTGAACAGCTCCCCTGGGGCAATGACGATCCGTTGGGCAAGCAAACGCTGGAAGACCCGCCGTGGATCCACCCGTCGCCGCGAGTACATCCAGATCGTCGCACCTCCCTGGGGCTCCACCCACTGCACGCTGTCCTCCAGCCGCCCGCGCAGCATTTGTGTCGTGACAGCGGCGCTTTCGCGCAACAGACGTCGCAATACCAGCAGGTGCTGGTCGATCCGGCCATTGCTGTACAACCGGGCAATGGCTTTCTGACGAATCGGTGACAAACGAAATGCCCGCAGCAGGAAGTGCCGCTGCAATTGCAGAGTCAACTGGCGCGACAGCACATATCCGTACGGCGCCTCCGGCCCTACCGTTTTTTCGAAGGTGGAATAAACGATCAGGCGGTCCGGGTCGAGCAGATCGCGAAAAGGCGTAGCCCTCGTTTCGAACGCCAGGTCCGTGTAGCTATCGTTCTCCAGCACCCAGGCCCCATGCTTCTCCAGCAAATGTGCGACGGCGCGACGATTGCCTTCGGGAACGAAGGTGCCCCTGGGCATGTTCAACACCGAGGAGAGCACCACCAGGCGCACCGATTCTTTCGCCAGCAACTGCTCCAGCTGTTCGAGACTGATTTCACCGTCCGCCAGCAACGGCAACTCGACAACGTGGACTTCAGCGGCCTGCATCAGACGAAGGAGCGTCCAGTCGCAGGGTGATTCGATCAGGACGGTGGCGCCCTTGAGTTCCAGGACCGCGATGAGGATTTCCAGCACGCCCCTCAGGTCGGCGCCGATGTATACGTCATCGGCATTCCAGCAACGGGCCGGCGAGGATGTGTAACGGGCCGCCAGGGCGGTGCGCAGTTCCAGCTCGCCCCAGGGTTGCGAAGGCATCTGGGCAGTGCGTGGATACTGGCGCAACAGTTCGCGCTCGAGTAACAGCAGCGGGCTGTCCAGCGGCGCCAGCGAAGCAGGCTCGTCCGCACTGAGCACTCGCATCCCCGGCCGCCGGGCATTGACATAGAGCGTCTCGAGCAGATCGTCACCATCATCCAGGGTGGCGATGCTGGGCACAGGCAACGCGTAATAACCGGACTTGGCAATGGGATAGACCCGTCCTTCCTTTTCCAGCAATGAATAGGCGTATTGGATCGTGGAAATCGACACATTCAGGCGCTCGGCCAACTGCCGCAACGATGGCAGACGCACCCGGGCATCTGCGCCCAGCTCGTTGATCAACGTTGTCAGGTACCGATAAACCGCCTGATAGGCGAAATCCGTTTCTCGTCCACCCTTCATGGCTTCGGGCCCGCCAGCGCAACCGTTACCCGTGGTACCGAAACTGAAACGACCGGATGTGTGCTGAGAGAACCCGCCAAGCGTCGCTCCTCAATGCCCGGCCGAACGTTCGCACAGGTCATCGGCGCCCGTCCCGGTGTCGGCCTCGGCAACGTCCAGCTGCGGGTCGAATCCCGGCGCGGCCTCCCGCTCCGGCAGCGCGATGCTCGCGTCATAGAGCCTGCCGAGCATGTCGATGGACAGGCCACTGACGTCCACCATCCACTGAGCCACCTGATCGGCGATAGGGCCGCCCTGCATGGCCTTGTGCAGGTCCGGCATCGCCACCAGCATGCCGGGATGACAGCAGCGCAGGAAATGTTCCAGCCCTGCACCTTTTTCGACAAAGGGCGCGAACAGCATGCACACCAGTTGCACTTCGTTGAGCCCCAGCGTCTTGAGCGCTTCGTGGGCTGCCTGGGCACGACGTTCGGCAATGGCCGAAGGCGGCCCGAACAGTTCCCGAGCCTGCGCGCAGACATGTTCCGGCAGTTGCTTGCGATGCAGGATCATGATGGCTCGCTGCGCGTAGTCGCCATAGCCCGCCTCGTAGCTGCGCCCATGCAGGTGATAGGCCTGCAGGCCATGCAAATGAGCCGACAGCAGCGGACTGAGGTAGTCGTTTTCCGGCGCCGAGGCGATGAAATCGTCGGTCCGTACCCGCAGGAATTCGTTGAACAGCGGCCAGTTGGTTTCTTCCGAGCGACCCACGATCAGGTCATCGATACCAATGTGCCCGACGCGCCGGCAGGCCTGGAAGCTGCCCTCGGGCTTCCAGGCTTGAACCCGATGCGCCCCGTAGAAATGCTGAAAGAGGTCGCCGCCAAGGTTATCGAGCTGCATGAAAAGGCTGTCGAAGGTGCAGGTTTGCTCGGTGACCAGACCGATCTTGCGGGTCGCCCGTCGAAAACCCGCCATGAACTGCTTTTGCTGGCGCAGCGTATCGCTGCTCACCAGCGAATCGACCCCCGCTTCCCAGCGCGCCATGTGGCGATAGAACTCCGCCATTGCCAGATAGCCGTCGTCACCGACCTCCAGGGGACTGTCGGGAGAACGGAGGTGCCCCAGAACCAGCATGTCCATGCGATTGGACTCGTGCCCGCCCACCGACAACGACTGACGGTGGTTGAAGGGCAGCACTTCACGGTTATCGGCCATCAGCAGCTCGACACGGGGGTCATCGTAGACGAACAACGCGCTGTAGCAGCGATGGATGTTTTCCAGGGTCGACTGGCGGGTCTCGCTCAACCGCGGCGTGGCGACACGCAGGTTGAAGGTGACCGGATACCTGCCGGCAATACTCAATTGCGCCGCCCTTAAGGCCGTCAGGACATAGAAACTGTCCCGACTCCCGTTCTGGACGGTCAGCACCCGATAATCGCCGATCCGTTCGATACCCCCGGCAGCGACTATCAGACGTTGAATCAAAAGCTGCAGCGCCGTACGCTCCGCACGGGAATAGAAACTTAACAGTCGCTGCAGAATCTGTTGATACACATGAATCATTGCCTGCTCATGAATTGCACTCATAACCGTTTACCTGGAAATTCAAATATCGGCCTCGCACCCACCAAGGTGACTGCGTGACGTGATGGGCGAAAGAAACTGTTCCGCTACTGCAAAGAGTATTGGTAATACGCTTGATCTTTGCTTGTTGTAATTATTTGACACATACATCCAGCATTAACCCATTTCCTTTCAGCGGTTCGCTGAAACCCGCACATTCATTGGCTCCCGCCGGTCCGCCGGCACGTCCTAGGACATTTCCGACAACGTCCCACAGACAATGAGTACAGAAAACAAAGAACATGCCGAACTTTGGTTGGGCAGCTGACCCACATTGTTTTTCTGATGTTCGATAAAAGAACCCGAAACAAGAAACAACCGAAACCTCTTGAACAGGTATTGAAGGATGAAGACCTTCCCAAAGCGTGTATTGCACCACGACTTCTTCCTTGAGCTGAAAACCAGCGTTCAATTATCAGGACTTCAATAATGATTAGAAGATACAGATTAATGACAAAAACCAGCTCAGTTGCGCAACGGCAAACGGAGTCGGTTCGAGCGAGACGGCAGGCACCCTCATCCGCGTCCGCTCACAGCCGTCAGCGTTCGGATAATGGACAGGAATGACCGATCAGGTCGCAGGGAGCGCAAGAGCCCGGAGCGTTGGCTCTTGCGCGAGACGGGAATCAGGCGGGATCGACAACCTGAAGGGCAACGCGCTCACGGCAAGGACATTCATCCATGTAGCGGTGAGCCTCGACAAATTCCCCGAACGGGAAGACTCGGGTCTTGAGGGGCAACAGTACGCGATCGGCCGTCAATTGGTTGATATCGCGCAGTGCCCGTTGCAACGCTACATGGTCCTGGATAATGCCCAGTTCCGGCTTGCCGGTGAAATTACCAATGCAGTGTACAAAGAACTGGATGTTCTTCTGGAATGCCGCGCAGGCCGGGAACGGCGTCTGGTTGCCGCCTTGCAGGCCGTACAACACCAGGCTGCCTCGCGGCGCCAGCACATCACCGAGCAATGACATCTGCGGCCCGCCGAGCCCATCGAACACCACGTCGACGCCTCGATTGTCGGTGAGCTTGTTGATTTGCATCAGCAAGTCCTGCTCTTCCGTGACGATGACTTTCTCGGCCCCCAGAGACAACAGATAATCACGCTCTTCGACTGTCTTGGTGGCAGCGATCACCCGCACGCCCAGCGCCTTGCCCAATTGGACAAAGGATGGACCGGCGCAATGGCTGGCGTCGGTCACCAGGGCGAACTGCCCGGGCTTGACCCGTGCCAGGTCGACATAGGCGAAATACGCGATCAGCAGCGGCGTGTAGTGCACGGCGGCTTCGATCGGGCTCAGGACGTCGGGGTACCGGGTCAGCGCGGTGCGTGGCAGCACGATGACCTCACCGTAAACGGGATAATCGTTCGGACTTTCGGCGGGGAAGCTGGCAACCTTGTCGCCGACCGCCAGATCATCGACACCGTCACCCACGGCGGTCACTACGCCAGCCATTTCATGACCCAGGCCAGAGGGCAGCCGCGCCTGTGACGACGCCAGGTTCTGGCGCCAAAGGGTGTCGTACCAGCTGATTCCGATTGCTTCTACGCGGACCTGCACTTCTCCTGGCGCAGGAAGAGCCGTCGTCTGCTCTTCGCATTTGAGCACTTCGGCACCACCAAACTTGTGAAAACGGATCGTGCGGGACATCGCAAACCTCGTCAAAGTAACCTCTAATGCCATGAACTCTATCCGGGCTTTTTACCCATGACCATCAGTGGCTATTAATAGTCGACATGCCTGTCATTGATTCCGCAGCCAAAAAACGAACCAGTCCTGTAGGCATCCAGCCTAGGAAAATTCAATTAGCCGGTGCAGAGTACCAGCCTTTCCCCGTAAGATTCATGCCGGCCATTGTTCTTAAATGGCCGCTCACGTCAAGCTTGCCGAATCTGCCAGGACCCCAGATGAATCGTAATGACCTGCGTCGTGTCGACCTGAACCTGTTGATCGTGTTCGAAACACTGATGCATGAACGCAGCGTAACCCGCGCCGCCGAAAAGCTGTTCCTTGGCCAGCCGGCCATCAGCGCGGCGTTGTCGCGGCTGCGCAGCCTGTTCGATGACCCACTGTTCGTGCGCACCGGCCGCAGCATGGAACCGTCGGCGCGGGCCATCGAGATTTTCTCGCTGCTGTCCCCGGCCCTGGATTCGATTTCCACGGCGGTCAGCCGGGCAGCGGAATTCGACCCGGCCACCAGCACTTCGGTGTTTCGCATCGGTCTTTCGGACGATGCCGAGTTCGCCCTGCTGCCCATGCTGCTCAAGCGCCTGCGCGCCGAAGCGCCCGGCATCGTGCTGGTGGTGCGCCGGGTCAACTACATCCTGATGCCGAGCCTGCTGGCGTCCGGAGAGATTTCCATCGGGGTCAGCTATACCGATGACCTGCCGGCAAATGCCAAGCGCAAGGTACTGCGGCGCAGCTCGCCGAAGGTGCTACGGGCCGACACCGCGCCCGGGCAATTGACCCTGGACGAATTCTGCGCCCGCCCCCATGCGCTGGTGTCGTTTGCCGGTGACCTGAGCGGTTTCATCGATGAAGAACTGGAAAAGCTCGGCCGCAAGCGCCACGTTGTACTGGCGGTTCCGCAGTTCAACGGCTTGAGCACACTGCTGTCGGGCACCGACATCATCGCCACTGTGCCCGATTACACCGCCGACGCCCTGACGGCCGCGGGGGGCGTGCGCGCTGAAGATCCGCCCATTCCAGTGCGCAGTTTCGAACTGCACATGGCTTGGCGTGGGTCACAGGACAATGATCCGGGAGAGCGTTGGTTGCGTTCGCGGATTCAGATGTTTTTCGGGGATCCGGATAGTCTCTAGGCTGACGCCCAATCTCTCACATCTTCAACGGCGACCGCTGTCCGCGTCGGTGGTGTAACCGAGCTACGTTCTGATCGATGCGGCCTTGGATCGTGCGCAAGCGATTGCAGAGCCGCTTGACGACTTCGCTCGGCTTGCTGAAGCTTAAATCCGACATAGTGTGTACCTAGCCCATTCTGTGCCAGTTAGTTCCCAAACTATTGAATTAACGCATAACCCTATCAAGCCGCTTAATTCCCTTAAACTGTGCCTTATCGCGCATTTACCAGCTTTAGCCACAATTTACTGGATTTATCTACCATAAAGCCAAAGGGTAGGGAGAATTATTGGAGGGCCCCTCAATCCGATGTGCCATTGCCCCTCTTGAACGCGCTGAGGCTCAAATCCACGAAACTGCGCACCTTGGGGTCCATGTAGCGGCTCGATGCGAATACCGCGTGGACCGGCGCGGGGATCTCTGCCCAACCAGGAAGCACCCAAGTCAGTGTGCCCTCGGCCACATGCGGTTCAGCCATGAAACGAGGCAACTGCGCGATACCTATTCCTTCAAGCGCCAGGTTTTTCGCGGCGATCGTGCTGTTGACCGCACAGCGCGGCGCAGCTGTGACCTTCTCTGTCTTCGCGCCGTTGACCAGGCTCCAGGTCGAGCGGCCGCGCGTGGTTTTCATGATCAGGTCGTGATGCTTCAGGTCGCCGACGCCGGCAACCACCGGCCCACGGCTCAAGTACGCAGGGGTTGCGTAGAGCCCGTAGTTCACTTCTCCGAGCTTGCGTGCCGAAAGCCCTGAATCTTCAAGCGTGCCAACGCGAATCGCGACGTCGAAGCCTTCGTGGATGATGTCGACCAGGCGATTGGTGTATTCCGCCTCCACCGTCACGTTCGGCGCCTGCCGCAGAAATGCCGCAATCCATCGGTCCACGACCATCGTACCGAATTCAGAACCCGCGGTGATCCTGAGCAACCCCTTTGGCTCTCTGGACTGTTGCGCCACCGCGGCTTCGGCTGCCTCCGCGGCGGTCAGGATGCACATGGCGCGTTCGAAATAGTCGCGCCCGACTTCGGTCACGCTGAGGCGGCGTGTCGAGCGGGTGAGCAGTTGTGCGCCGAGCTTTTCTTCCATGCGCCGGACGATGCGGCTGACTCGGGCTTTGTCCGTACCGAGTCGGTCCGCAGCCGCAGTGAAGGAGCCATCAGTGACAACAGCGGCGAAGACGCGCATTTCCGGCAGATCGATTGATGTATTCATGGACAACAGTGTGTGATTTTTGACTCGATTTATCAATCGGCAGATCAGATCTACAGTTCGGCCCGTCTACCCACTGACACGAAAATCTGTCGTCATAGAAGGAATATTCAAAATGACCCAAACAATCGGAATTATCGGCTCGGGCCTTGTGGGCAAAGCAGTCGCCCATCTGTCCGTAGCGGCAGGCTTCAACGTCGTGATCAGCCATTCCCGTGGCCCTGAATCACTCTCCGGGCTGATCCAGGAACTCGGCCCGCTCGCTCGCGCGGGCACGGTCGAAGAAGCGATCGCCGCCGCCGATATCGTCTCGCTGGCCATTCCCCTGGCGAACTTCCAGGCCTTGCCGGCCGACAAACTCATCGGCAAGGTCGTCCTCGATCAAACCAACTACTACCCAGGCCTCGGCGACTTTCGCCGGACCGACCTCGACAGCGCCGAGCTGACGTCGAGCGAACTGGTACAGCGGCACCTTGAGGGCGCGAGAGTCATCAAGGGGATTCACAACCTCGGCTGGATTCACATGCAGTACAGCGCTCGCCCCAAAGGCGATGCCAAACGCACCACCCTGCCCATTGCCGGCGACGACGCTGTCGCCAAGGAGATCGTCGGGCGTTTCATCGAGGCTGTTGGCTACGACGTGGTCGATGCAGGCTCACTCGCCGACAGCTGGCGCATCGAACCCAACACGCCGATCTACTTCTGGCCCTACGCCCCTGCTGTTCCAGAGGGCTTGACCGAGGAGCAAGCCAAGGAAACTTACCGGCAACCGGGCAAGCCGATTTCCCCGGAACAGGCTCGCCAGCTGATCAGCACGACAAAACGTCCATCGCCCGTCGGCGGAACGCTGGAGGGGCTTCCCCCCATCCATATCGCCCTGTTCCTGGAGTTGGCCAGCGCCGGCACTGTCCAGAGGTAAAGCCTCTATTACCGGAAGCCGGACACATCGCTCTATGTTCGTGCGGCCCCTCTGACCTGAATTCGAATTGGAGTATCAAATGCCACAGCCGCTTTTTGGGAGAACCGCCCTCGTGACCGGAGGGTCGCGGGGAATCGGCCGCGCGATCGCCGAGCGCCTCGCACAGGAAGGGGCAACGGTCGCCCTGACCTACAACGCTTGCAAGGCGGCCGCCGATGAGGTGGTCGAGACAATCAAAAGGGCCGGCGGCAGCGCTTTTGCGCTTCACGCTGACCTTGCCGACGCGGAAGCCATTGCGCCACTCTTCGAACAACTCGACCGCGAACTCATCGAACGGAACGGCAGCAAAACGCTGCACATTCTCGTCAACAATGCTGGAAACTCTGGCTGGGGTGGTCTGCGAGAGGCGACCCCGGACAACTGGGACACGCTCTTTGCGGTCCACGCCCGAGCACCGTTTTTTGTCGTTCAAGCCGCGCTCAGTCGTCTTTCCGACAATGGACGAATCATCAATATCTCCTCCGCTGCCGGTTCGCGTGCCATGTCGGCTGTGCCGATCTATTCCATGGCCAAAGCCAGCATCAACAACCTGACCCAGGCGCTTGCCCAGGAGTTGGGCCCTTACGGCATCACCGTGAATGCCGTGGCGCCAGGCTGGGTATGCACAGACATGAACACTGCCGTACGGGAAAACGCCGACATGGTGAAACTGATCGAGGGTGATACCGCGTTGGGCCGCTTTGGCGAAACCTCGGACATCGCCGCCGTCGTGGCGTATCTGGCCTCGAACGAAAGCCGTTGGGTGACCGCCCAGGTGATCGAGGCCAGTGGAGGCTACAAGCTATAAACGGTTCTTCACGGACGACCGGGAAAGTCATTCTTGATCTTCATGAAAAAGAATTTGCTGTCCCGGTCGCCGCGGGTCTTGCCTGATCGCCGCTCGACATCTTTGCGCACAAACCCTAGAACCATGTCTCCATCTGAATCCCGTATTGCCAGACACCACCGGCATTGAAGTCCGTCTTGCCGAACGAATCCGAAGCGCTGTACCTGTCCAGATCCGAAGACCAGTTCATGACACTGGCAAACAGGCGCAATTCAGGACGCGTGAGCAGGTCTCCCAAATCGGGCTTGAATGTCGGTGCGACGGTGAATTTCCAGAAGTTGCCATCGACCGCGTTGCGTTGCATGTAGCCCTTGGGATCAAGGTCCATGGTCTGCCAGCTCATCTCGTAGGCCATCTCGAAATTGCTGTTGATCTCGTTGGCCAGCCGCACGTTCAGGGTCATCCAGCGATAGTCGTCACCCTTGACGTACCGATCCTTGCTCTGCTCGGCCAGCAGGCTGGGACCGATGCGCCACCCAGGTGCAATCGGGGTTTCCCCATAAAGCGCCAGGCGCAGGGCGCGAGCCTCGTCGATGAGTTCGCCGTCCGCGCCCACGTTCTTGACCTCCGCGCCAAGGCCTTGCCCATAGAGCAGCGCCGTCTTGAAGAAGCCTTCTCTACCGAAAAAGTTGCGTTGATGATTGGCGACCATGCTGTGCAGACCGGAATCCGCCGGCGTAAAGCCCGCTTCATTGGCGCGGGTGGCGAAATCGTTTTTCTTTGAACCGATCGCGTTGAACATCCACTGCCACTGTCCGTTGTCGAAAAACTGGTTGGAGGTCAGGATGTAGCTCTCCACATCGGCATTGACCCCACCCTCACTGAAGTCCCCGTAGTTGCGCCCGATCAGGGAATAGTTCGAACGCCAGTCCTTGCTCATCTGCACGTCGTAGATCCCGCCGCCGGTACCGGCCAGATAGACAACGTCCGAGTCCAGCCAATGGATATCGAAGTTGTCCCGGTCGAATCGCTTGCCTGCCCAGAGGGTGGCGTTCTCGAACATCGGATTGCCCTTGAAAGCGGCAAGATGATCGAGTTCGGTAAAGACCTGGCGCACGTTCAGGTTGCTTTCTTCTGCCGTCCAGTCGTTGGAGCTTTCCACGCCATCGGCGATGGAAACGGTGAATTTGGAACGGGTGCCGTTCTGCGCATACAGCTCTTTTGACAAGTCGATGCGCATGTAGGTGTCGTCTTCGTTGCCAAGCCGCCCGACCGCACCACCGACGGAACCGGCCGGGGTGGTGTAGGGCCCGCCGCGACCGCCGCCCAGCCCATCGTTGATCAGCAATCCGGAGCGCGCATAGCCCTTGAAGCTGAATCCGTCCGTGAGATGCGCACCACTGCCCGCTTTTTCAACGCGTTGCTGACTGGCTTCGAGCTTTGCCAACCGTTCATCCACCGTGGGCGTCATTGCGTGGGGCGTGGCAGACGCTGTCGGTTGCAAGGCTGGCGTGCTGAGTTTGAGTTGTTGCAGCTCTCTGGCGAGTGCCTGGGCCTGTTGCTCGGCAGCGGCGGCGCGCCTTTCCGCTGCACTGGTGCGGGCTTCGAAAGCTGCCATGCGCTCCTCGAGTGTCGCGGCCTGGACCGTGACCGCCGAGGTTCCGAGCATGCCTGCGATGAACCAGCCTGATGCTTTCTGCATGTGAATTATCCCTGTCTTGTTTTTATTGTTCTGTCTTGCGAGCGCCCTTTCTTCCTCGAAACCGAGTGTCACGTTCCTTCAAAAAAGAGATGCCTGATCGCAAATACGCTGCTACATTTGGTGATGTTAACGTTAACTTTTATAAAAACAAAAATAAAGAGGGCTTTATGAAACGACTTAAATCGCTCCTTCCAGCTGCACTGCTCAGCGCTTTTGCAGGGCTTCCTACCCTGTCCAGCGCGGCCGATCTGACGATCTCCTGCGGTGCGGTGGGTGCAGAGCTGCAACTGTGCAAGGAGGCCGTCGAAGCGTGGTCGAAACAGACCGGTCACAGCGTCGATGTGGTTTCCACCCCTAACTCGGCGACCGAGCGGTTGTCGTTCTACCAGCAGATCCTCAGTGCGCAGTCGAGCGACATCGACATCATCCAGATCGATATGGTCTGGCCGGGGATGCTGGCCAACCACCTGATGGATTTGCGCGAGGTGCTCCCCGCCAACGCCACCCAGGGTTACTTCCAGGCACAAGTGGATAACGCCACGGTGGATGGACGGCTGGTGACCATGCCCTGGTTCACCGACTCGGGGCTTTTGTATTACCGCAAGGATTTGCTCGACAAATACAACAAGCCGGTGCCGCAGACCTGGGAGGAAATGACGGCCACCGCCAGGGATGTACAACAGGCGGAGCGCAACGCCGGGAATACCAACGCCTGGGGTTATGTCTTCCAGGGCCGGGCCTACGAGGGCCTGACGTGCAATGCGCTGGAATGGATCAGCAGTCAACCGGGCGGCGGCCTGGTCAGTCCGAAGGGCGATATCGTGGTCAACACCCCGGCATCCAGAACGGCCTTGACGCTGGCAAAGAGTTGGATCGGGGATATTTCGCCCCGTGGGGTGCTCAATTACACCGAGGAAGAAGGACGGGGAGTCTTCCAGTCCGGAAATGCCCTGTTCATGCGCAACTGGCCGTATGCCTGGGCCCTGGTGCAAAGCCCGGACAGTGCGGTAAAGGACAAGGTCGGCGTCGCTCCCCTGCCCCGTGGCGGCGCGACTGGCAGCCATGCGTCAACCCTCGGAGGGTGGGGCCTGGCGGTTTCGCGCTACAGCGCTCGGCCAAAGCTTGCCGCAGAGCTGGTGAGCTACCTGACCAGTGCCCAACAGCAGAAACATCGGGCGTTGGTAGGCGCCTACAACCCGGTGATCGAATCGCTGTATCAGGACCCTGAACTGCTCGCGGCCATGCCGTACTACGCCCAACTGCGCAGCATTCTCAACGATGGCGTCATGCGTCCCGCTGCCATCACGGCCGCCCGTTATCCACGGGTCTCCAATGCGTTCTTCGACCAGGTGCACGGAGTGCTCGCCGGCGAGTTGCCGGTCGATCAGGCACTGGCGGAACTGGAAAGTGAACTCACACGGATCAAACGCCGGAACTGGTAAGTCTCTAAGGAAGGAAAATCACCATGTCTGTCTCTTCTGTCCATGCGCCCGGCGCCGAGCTTCTGCCGGCCCGGGAAACGCCCCTGCAACGTCGCCGAGTACGCGCCGCCTGGGTTTTCCTGGCGCCGATGCTACTGTGCCTGACCCTGGTCGCGGCCTGGCCACTGCTGCGAACCTTCTGGTTCAGCCTGACCGATGCCAGCCTGGCGGACACCACGGGCGGTGCCTTTGTCGGCTTGAGCAATTATCTGTTCTACAGCGGCTCGGGCTGGTCCGGTGTGCTGGTCGATCCGCAATGGTGGAATGCGGTGCGCAACACGTTGCATTTCACCGTGGTGTCCGTGGGACTGGAAATGGTCCTGGGGCTGCTGGTGGCCGTGCTACTGAACATCAAGTTCACCGGACGCTCCCTGGTGCGGGCGTTGATCCTGATTCCCTGGGCAATCCCGACCATTGTCTCGGCAAAGATCTGGTCATGGATGCTCAATGACCAGTTCGGCATCATCAATCATCTGATGCTGGGCCTCGGGTTGATTGACGCGCCTCTCGCCTGGACGGCAGACGCGGATCTGTCGATGTGGGCGGTGATTATCGTCGATGTCTGGAAAACCGTCCCTTTCGTCACGCTGCTGATGCTGGCAGCCCTGCAAATGTTGCCGGGCGATTGCTACGAAGCCGCGAGAGTCGATGGCATCCACCCGTTGAAAGTGTTCTGGCGCGTCACCCTGCCATTGCTGCTGCCCGCTTTGCTCGTGGCGGCGATCTTCCGGATTCTCGACGCCCTGCGGGTGTTCGATGTGATCTATGTGCTGACCTCGAACGCTTCGAGCACCATGAGCATGTCGGTCTATGCCCGCCAGCACCTGGTCGAATTCCAGGATGTGGGGTACGGCAGCGCAGCCTCGACGTTGCTGTTTCTGGTCGTAGCCATGATCGCCATGGTGTACCTGTACCTCGGACGCCGTCAGATGGAGGCCCGCTCATGAGCCCGCGACGTCTGAAAAAAGCGCTGCTGCGTCTCGGGTTCTGGTGCCTGATCGGGATTCTGCTGTTGTACGCGATCTTCCCTTTCTACTACGCCATCGTGACGTCGCTGAAGTCGTCCACTGCCTTGTTCCAGGTGAGCTACTGGATCGACCACCCCGACTTCTCAAACTATGCCGCAGTGCTCAACCAGGCCTCGTTCGTGCGCGCTATCGGTAACTCGCTGATGGTTTCACTGAGCGTGGTCGCGCTGGCGTTGTTCCTCAGCCTGACGGCTGCCTATGCATTGGGCCGGGTGAAGTTTCGCGGACGAGGCACGGTACTGATGCTGGTGCTTGGGGTGTCGATGTTTCCCCAGGTCGCCGTGCTGTCGGGGCTGTTCGAGGTGATACGCGCCCTGGGCCTGTACAACACGTCCTGGGCGCTGATCCTGAGCTACACGATTTTTACCCTGCCTTTTACCGTCTGGATACTGACCACGTTCATGGGGCAACTGCCTCACGAGCTGGAGGAGGCGGCAATCATGGACGGCGCTTCGTCCTGGGTCACCTTGACCCGCGTGCTGCTGCCGCTGCTCTGGCCGGCACTGGTCACCACGGGCCTGCTGGCCTTCATTGCGGCATGGAACGAGTTCCTGTTCGCCCTGACCTTCACCCTCACCGACACCCAGCGCACGGTGCCGGTCGCCATCGCGCTGATTTCCGGCGGCAGCTCCCATGAACTGCCCTGGGGGTTGTTGATGGCGGCTTCGGTGCTGGTCACCGTCCCGCTGGTCATCCTGGTACTGATCTTCCAACGCCGGATCGTTTCCGGTCTCACTGCCGGTGCGTTGAAGGGCTGAGGCCCGACAAAGACAAGGAACACATCATGAGCAAATTGAAGCTGCACAACGTGAACAAACAATTGGGTGACATGCGAATTCTTCGTGACGTCAGCCTGGAAATCGCTGCGGGTGAGTTCGTGGTGTTCGTCGGCCCTTCGGGCTGCGGTAAGTCAACCCTGCTGCGATTGATCGCCGGACTGGACTCGATCTGTGACGGCGACCTGCTGATCGACGGGCGCCGGGCCAATGACCTGGAACCCCGTGAGCGTGGCGTCGGCATGGTGTTCCAGTCGTATGCGTTGTACCCGCACATGAGCGTCTACGACAACATCAGCTTCGGTCTCAAGCTGGCCAGGACCGATAAGACCAGCCTGCGCGAACGGGTGCTGAAGACCGCGCAAATCCTGCAGTTGGACACACTCCTGCAACGCAAACCCAGGGAGTTGTCGGGTGGACAGCGTCAGCGGGTGGCCATGGGCAGAGCCATGGCAAGGGAACCGGACATCCTGCTGTTCGATGAGCCGCTGTCCAACCTCGATGCCTCGCTGCGGGTGCAGATGCGCAACGAGATCGCCCGGCTACACGCCCGGCTGGGCTCGACCGTGATCTACGTCACTCACGATCAGGTTGAGGCGATGACACTGGCCGACAAAATTGTCGTGCTCAACGGTGGTCGCATCGAACAGATCGGATCGCCCCGAGAGCTCTATGAACGCCCGGCCAGCCGCTTTGTCGCCGGTTTCCTGGGCTCGCCCAGGATGAATTTTCATGCAGCGTTTTTGCATGAACCCGGGAAAACCAGCCTGGTTGAAAGTATTGTGCTGGGCAAGACCACCCTGCCCTTCGACAGCGCCGCGCTGGCGGCCAACACGCAACTGAGCCTGGGGATCCGCCCGGAGCACGTGACACTTGAAGCCGCGCCGGGGGCCACTGGCGTTGTCGTGGCCGGGGTCGAATACCTCGGAAGTGAAACCTATGTACACGTCGACACCGGCCATGATGAGCCACTGATCTGTCGTTGCGAGGCCAATGCCGGCTGGCAGCCAGGCGATCAGGTCAGGCTGCGCCTGGACCTGGACAAACTGCACCTGTTCGACGCCAACGGAGTGGCCTTGAAGCGCCATGCCAGTGCAACCGTGCCTGATGGCATTCCCCTGCGCTCGGCACCTGCTGGCGCCCTATGATCCAGGCTCTGAATACCATGAACGCATCCACGTCCCTGACCCACCGCTCGGCGAATCTCGAACAGGCACAGCGGGCACTTGTCGATAGCCTGCCCCGCGTGGTCCACGACTATCGACCCGCCTATCATCTGGCTCCCGTGGCGGGCTGGATGAACGACCCTAACGGCGTGGTGTACTTTCGCGGCGAATATCACGTGTTCTATCAGCATCACCCCTTCGAAGCGAAATGGGGACCGATGTATTGGGGGCATGCCAAGAGCGCCGACCTGGTGCATTGGCAGCATCTGCCCATTGCCCTGGCACCGGGCGATGACTTCGACCGCGACGGCTGCTTTTCCGGCAGCGCGGTGGTGTACGAGGACACCCTGGCGCTTATCTACACCGGGCATACCTGGCTGGGGGATGTGGGCGACGAACGCCTGATCCGTCAAGTCCAGTGCCTGGCCACCAGCACGGATGGCGTCCGCTTCGTCAAGCATGGCGCGGTCATCGGCACCCCGCCCCACGACTCGATCATGCACTTTCGTGATCCCAAGGTATGGAAGGAGGATGACCATTGGTACCTGATTGCCGGCGCACGCCAGGGCGACAGGCCCCTGCTGCCGCTGTACCGTTCGGCTGATCTGCAGGCCTGGGAATTTCTCGATTACGTCGATCGTGGCAGTGAGGGCGACGGCTATATGTGGGAGTGCCCGGATCTGTTCCGACTGAACGGGCACGATGTGCTGCTGTACTCGCCCCAGGGCATGCAACCCCAGGGTTACGAACGGCTCAACAAGTACCAGACCGGTTACCGGGTAGGCCGACTCGACAGTGAATGGCACTTCACCGGCGGGCCGTTCATCGAGCTGGATAATGGCCATGACTTTTACGCCGCGCAGACATTGGAGGCTGCCGACGGTCGGCGCCTGGTGTGGGCATGGCTCGATATGTGGGAAAGCCCGATGCCGAGCCAGGCGCATCACTGGTGCGGCATGCTCGGTTTGCCCCGTGAACTTGAGCTCCATGCCGATCGCCTGCGCGTGTTCCCGGCCCGGGAACTGACGGCCTTGCGTCAGGCGCCACTTCCAGGCACGCCACCGTGGGCCGGTTCAGGCACGCAATGGGTGTCGCACGTAAGGGGCGATGTGTTGGAAATCCATGTACATCTGGATCTGCCCGGCTGCACCGATGGCCGCTTGGGGGTCGCCTTGCGCTGCGGTCCCGACGGTGAAAACACCGAACAAACCCTGCTCTATTACGATGCTTCATTGCAACGCCTGGTGCTGGATCGCAGCCGTTCGGGGGCGCAAGTCGACGGTCAGCGCAGCGTACCGATCGACCCAACGATCGAGCAGTTGCGACTGCGTGTGTTTCTTGATCGTTCGTCCATCGAGGTGTTTGAAGAAGAAGGACGCTTCAGCCTCAGCAGCCGCATCTATCCTCGACCCGACAGCCTGGGCGTAAAGTTGCTGGCCAGCGGGACGGGTGGGCACGTCGCTATTACCCACGCGTGGCCGCTGGGGTCGGGCTGGCTATGAACGCTATCGCTGGAGTCGCGAGAAACCAGGGCCCTGTGTCATGATTGCGCGTCAACCTGATTGGCCTCACCTCGCATGACCTCAGTCAAAGACGTTGCACAGTTGGCCGGCGTGTCCCTGATGACCGTTTCCAGGGCGCTCAACAGTCCGGAAAAACTGAGCGCCGAAACCCTTCAGCGGGTGCGGCGCGCCATCGATGAGCTGCAATTCGTACCCAGCCTGTCGGCGCGCAAAATGCGCGGCGATAACCTCCAGGCACGCACCATCGGTGTGTTCGCATTGGATACCGCAACCACACCCTTCGCTGTCGAGCTGCTGTTGTCAATCGAACAGACTGCACAGCAAGCAGGCTGGAACGTCTTCATCCTCAACCTGTTGAACAACCCGCCCACCGATCAGGACATCGACCTCATGTTGTCGCACCGTCCCGACGGGTTGATCTTCAGTGCAATGGGGTTGCGCCAGGTGAGCATTCCCGAACGCTTGAAGAGCAAGCCGCTGGTGCTCGCCAATTGCCTGGAGGATGACAGTCGCCTGGTCAGTTATGTACCGGATGACGAGACCGGGCAACACCGCGCCGTCCAACACGCGCTGAGCCAAGGCTATCGGCGTCCGCTGTGCATCAATCTGCCAAAACGCAGCCTGGCCTGGAGCCTGCGACAAGCAGGCCTGCAGCGTGCCTGCCAGGCATTCGGGCTATCAACCGACGCGCTGCTGCAATACGACCTTTCCGATCACGATGCCTATCATGAAACAGCCGCCATTCTTGACCGGCACATCATCGAGGGCCGCCCTCAATTCGACATCCTGATCTGTGGTAACGACCGTATCGCCTTTTGCGCCTATCAATTGCTGCTGGGCCGTGGTCTGAAAATCCCCGGCGATGTGGCCGTGCTTGGCTACGACAACATGATCGGCATCGCCGAATTGTTCATCCCGCCCCTGACCACGGTACAACTGCCGTACTACGAAATCGGTCGCAAAGCGGCCCGGCACCTGATCGAGACCCTGCAAGTCGCGGGGCCCCAGCCAGTGGATTGCCCATTGGTGATCAGGGCGTCGCTATAAGCCAGACACTGTCCAGTTGCTCGAATCAATATTGCGAGTGAGCAAGCTTGCTCACTCGCAACGGATCGATCTTGCGCAGGCCGCTGAATCGCTTGTCAGGCAACCAGATCGTTGGTACCGAAGGTATTGACCCCGACCAGCTGAATCTCGAAATCTGCGGCTAGGTCGCCGTTGACGTTGCCGTAGAGCACGTGGTCAACGAAGCGTAACTGCCCGGCGCCGGTGAAGGCATTCGAGTCGATGAAGCTGAACGCATCGTTCAAGGTGGTCAGGCTATTGGCATCCAGTTTAGACAGGTCAAGTTTGTCGCCTTGCAGGCTGTTGAAGTCGAGGATGACATCGCGAATACCTCCGTTGCCCAACTCGTTCAACGCTTCGAAGACGAATCGATCAGCGCTCTCCCCGCCCGTCAGCATATCGGTGCCCAGCCCACCGATCAGCGTGTCGGCGCCCGCGCCGCCATTGAGTTGATCGTTGCCTGCACCGCCGTTCAGCACGTTATTGCCGGCATTACCTGTCAGCACGTTGTCCAGGGCGTTGCCGGTGCCATTGATGGCGGCAGCGCCAGTCAGCGTGAGGTTTTCCAGATTCGTTCCCAGGGTGTAGCTGACGGACGACAGAACGCCATCGACTTCCGTCGCAGAGGCATTTGCCTCGGTAATCGTATCAGCGACATTGTCAACCACGTAGACGTCATTGCCGGCCCCGCCGTCCATGCTATCCGCACCGCCCAGGCCATTGAGCACGTTGTCGGCGGCATTACCGATCAGGCTGTTGTCCAGGGCATTGCCGACAAGGTTGAGCTCAGCCGTGCCAAGCAACTGGCCGTCCTCGACATTGGCCGACAGGGTGTAGCTGACCGCGGAGAGAATCACGTCCCGGCCTGCACCGGCAAGCTCGATAACCTTGTCACCCAGATTGTCAACGACATAGTTATCGTTCCCCTCGCCCCCGACCAGCGTATCCATCCCAACCCCGCCGTCCAAAACGTTGTCGCCGGTGTTGCCGGTCAACACGTTGTTCAGAGCGTTGCCAGTGCCATTGATAGCCGCCGTACCGAGCAGCGTCAGGTTCTCCAGATTTGCGCCCAGGGTCCAGTTCACCGCGGAAAGCACTGTGTCGATTTCGCTGGCCAGGGTGCTGGTTTCGCTGACGACGTCACCGACGTTGTCGACCACATAAATGTCGTTGCCGGTGCCTCCGATGAGCGTGTCGATACCGCTGCCGCCGCTCAAGGAGTTGGCACCCGCATTACCGGTGATGAGGTTGTTCAGCCCGTTACCGGACGCGCTGATGGAAGCGGCGCCGATCAGCGTAAGGTTTTCCAGGTTCGCTCCCAGGCTGTAGCTGACGGACGAGAGGACGCCATCGATTTCCGTCGGAGAGGCATTTGCCTCGATGATCGTATCAGCGACATTGTCGACCACGTAGACATCACTGCCGGCCCCGCCGTCCAGGATATCCGCGCCGCCCAGGCCATTGAGCACGTTGTCGGCGGCATTACCGATCAGGCTGTTGTTCAGGGTATTGCCGACGCCGTTGATAACCGCCGTACCGAGCAGTGTCAGGTTCTCCAGGTTTGCGCCCAGGGTCCAGTTCACCGCAGAAAGCACTGTGTCGATTTCGCTGGCCAGGGTGCTGGTTTCGCTGACCACGTCACCGACGTTGTCGACCACATAAATGTCGTTGCCAGTGCCTCCGATGAGCGTGTCGGTACCGCTGCCGCCGCTCAGGGAGTTGGCACCCGCATTACCGGTGATACGGTTGTTCAGCCCGTTGCCGGACGCGCTGATGGAAGCGGTGCCGATCAGCGTGAGGTTTTCCAGGTTCGTTCCCAGGCTGTAGCTGGTGGACGAGAGGACGCTATCGATTTCTGTCAGAGAGGCACTGGCCTCGTTGATCGTATCAGCGACATTATCAACCACGTAGATGTCGTTGCCTGCACCGCCAACCATGGTGTCGTTGCCGGCAAGACCATTCAGAACGTTACTCAGCGCATTACCTATCAGGGTATCGTCATTGGCTGAGCCGACTGCATTTTCGATCTTGGCGCCGTAAGCTATCGCCAGCCCTTCATTGAATGCTTCCTGGGTATTCAGGTTCAGGAAAGCCTTGCCGATTTTACTGAACTGCCCTTCATTGAGGTCGATACGGACCGCTGCCGCCTGATTGCTTGCGTCGATGGTATCAGTGCCGCCAGCGTCCCAGATGGTCTCGAAAACCGACTGGTCAGCGGTCCAGCGATAGTTGTTATCGCCCGTCTGCCAAAGCGTGTTGGCGCCATAGAGGCTTTGGATCGCAGCAATGTCCAGCAACATGGGCGAGGTGGGTTCATAGGAATACGCGTTGCCGTAACTCATGATCGTGTAACGAACATCGTCGTACTGATCCGCAAGCACCGTGTTGTTTGTCAGCCCTTGGGAGAAGGGATGTTTCAAACCCAGCGCATGACCGACCTCATGCATAAACGTCAGATAGTCGTAGGTGCCTGGGGCGGGAGCCGGTTCGTTGGTCACCGGCCCGATCCAGACATCCCCTGCGGCGGCGCTTTGGCCAGGGAAATAACCCCAGGCGGCAGTGTCGGAATCCATCCACGAATAGCCGCCAAAGCGCAAGTCACCGACATTCGCGGAGGTCTCGCTGACTTGGGTGAACTTGATATTGGCAACCGAACTCCATTCGGCGAGCGAGCCGACAACGGCGGTTTTCTGCGCTGACGTCAGGGCATAGGTGGCCCCGTACTCGTTTTCGTCGCTGTAGGAGCGGGGGAATAAAGAGCCGATGTTTATGAAGCTGTATGTCAGGGATGTGCCACTGCTTGTGCCTGACCAGTAGGTGCCATAGATCAAGCTATCGATTTGCGCATTGCCCGTCAGCTTTGCAGATAAAACAGATGAATAACCGAGTGGACTAGGCATGCGAAACTTCCTGTGTGCAAATCTGCAACCCTTCCTGGATGGGGCCGCAGCAAGAGATCATGATGTGGAATGGCGGCATTGATATCATCTAGCCAGTATTTTTTCAAATTTTGACGCTATTTACTTGGCGCGATAAGCCATTCATTAACCTTACGAATATCCCCATCCCCCAACCTCCCGCTCCAGCGATGCAGCACGAGCATGCTCGTCACGAACCGGTACTGGGACTGATAGAAATCACGCCTTGCGCGAAACTCTTCCTTGATACTGTCCAGCACATCGACGGCGTTCTTGACGCCGTAGCCGAAGGCTTTCTCCGTCGCCATCCGTGACTTCTCAGCGGACTCCAGCGCGTGGCGTGTCGCCTTGATCCGGCTGAGCTCGGCCGTCATGCCCAGATAAGCGGTGCGGGTTTCCTTGACCACTTGGCGCCGCAGGGCTTCCAACTCCTGCTGGGCCACCTCCTTGTCGCTTTCGGAACTCGAAACCCGGGCGCTGGTGGAACCGCCACTGTAGAGCGGCACTTGCAAATCGAGGGAGGCGACGAGGTTGTCCGAGCGAGGCGTCAACGCGCCTTCATAACCGATGTCACTGCGTTGCGCCGTCAGGTTCAGGCCCAGCCGGGGCAGATGGCCGGCCTTCGCTTCACCGATCGCGGCGTCGGCGGCGCGGATACTGTGCTCACGGGCATGCAACGCCGGGTTGCTGTCGAGTGCCGTTTGCACCCAATAGTCCGGCGCTTGCGCCGGCAGGGTGAAAGCCGGGCTGTCGCCGATGCGTTTGAAGGGTTCCTGAACGTCGCGCCCTACCAGCTCGGAAATGGCTTCACGGCTGACCTGGACCTTGTTACTGGCTTCAATCTCGTCAGCCTTCAGCGCGTCCACGCGTGCTTCAAGGTCAAGGGTGTCGGTCACCATCGCCATCTGGCGGGCATACAGCGCATTGATCCGCTTGAGATTACGCTCGGTCGCAGCCAGCTCGCTGCGCACCAGGGACAGTTCATCTTCGGCAGCGAGCACGGCGAAGTAACGCTCGGACAGGTCAATGCTGGCCTGCACCTGGGTATCGTCGGACTCGTATTGACCTTTCCGGGTCAGTTCCACGTACTTCTGGTAGCTGCGCCAGACCTGCGGGTCGTAGATCACCTGGCTGAGCACCATGGCCATGCGCTTACCGTTGTATTGGATGCGGCCCAGGTCATCCTCCCGTCGACTGCGGTTGACACTGCCGGAGGCGCTGAGCTGCGGCAGCAGTCGGCCCAGGGCGGCCCTTTCATTGCCCTTCCCGCTACGGGTCATGGCCTGGGCCCGCAGGATGCGCGGGTCGGCCCCTTGCGCCTCCCGATGCAGTTGCCACAGATCGACATAGGGAAGCGCAGATTCGTTGTCAGCCAGGGTACTCAACGGCAGAAGCAGCAGACACACCGCGATCAGGGATTTCATATCAATCCTCGATCAACGAACGGGCGAATGCGTTGCTGGCAGGCTGCATCAGATATTGCAACAGGGTCCGCTCGCCCGTATTGATCAAGACTTCGACCGGCATGCCGGGCACCAGTGCAAGATTGCCCAAGGCCTGACGCCCACTGTCGGTGAGGGCCACGCGGGCCAGGTAGTAGGCCGTGCCGGTGTCCTTGTTGGTCAGACGGTCGGCGGATATCTGTACCAATTGTCCGTCGACGACGGGCGTGGTGCTGCTCTTGAAGGCACTGAAGCGCATCTTCGCCGGCTTGCCCAGTGCGATGCGATCGATGTCCATCGGCGAGACTTGCGCCTCGACAATCAACTCCTCGTTGGCCGGCACGATATCCAGCAGCGCGGTACCAGGGCTGACCACGGCGCCCAGGGTATGCACGGTCATACCCATGACCATGCCCGACTCGGGGGCGACGATATCGGTGCGCTGGTCGCGGTCCTGCAAAGTGGCCAGACGTTCGCGCAGCTCGTAGACCTTGGTCCGCGCATCACCCAACAGGCCCGCGACTTCACTGGCGAACGTCTTTTTGAGCTGCAGGATCTTCAATTTCGCTTCGTCGACATGGACCCGTGCCTGCGCGATTTCCGATTGGCTTTCGGCAATTTCGGTCCGCAGCCGCGCCAGACTGCGCTCCTGCTCCCGCAGGCGCTGCTTGTCTACGTAGCCTTCGGCAAGCAGTGCCCGCAAATCGATAATTTCTTCTTCATAGGACGCTGCCAGCGTCTGCTTGCTGGCGATGATCGCCTTGAACCCGCGGATCTGTTCTTCGATTTGCCCGATGGTCGTCTCTTGCAGGCCGATTTCGCCCAGCAGCGAGGTCCGTCGGGTCTGGAAGATCCGGGCTTCGCTGTCTCGCGCTTCACGCACGCGCGGATCGTTTGGGTCCAGCGTCGGCACGGCCAGGGGCTCGGGCGCCAGGTCTCGTTCAGCCTCGAGCCGGGCCTGTAGTTCGAGCGCGGCGATCAGTTGGCTGCGCATGGCCTCCATTTCCGACCGTGCCTGGGTGTTATCGAGCACCAGCAGCACATCCCCGGCCTTGACCTTGTCGCCATCATGCACGCGCAGTTCGCGCACGATGCCGCCTTCAAGATGCTGCACCGTCTTGCGATAGCTTTTAACCGTCACCACGCCCGGAGCCAGTGCCGCGCTGTCGAGCGGCGCCAGTGCTGCCCAGCCGCCGAACAGGCCAAAGGTGATCAGCAGCATGAGGTAACCGACGCGCCGAGTCGGTTTGTCATCGATGGGTAATCCGGACATGTCGACAGAGGGATGCAGATTATTTTGCATAAAGAGACTCGTCCGGTGCCTTCGGTTGTATCGCCGCTGCCTGATGAGACGCGGGCGAGCCCCCCTGCAATCGGGCCAGGACCAGGTCACGCGGACCGAACAGACTCAACTCGCCCTGATTGAGCACCAACAGCTTATCCACCTGCGCCAATACCCCGGACCGATGGGTAATGACAAACACCGTGGCCCGGCTCTGTCTGAGTTTTTGCAACGCCTGGGCGAGCATTTTTTCTCCAGCATCATCCAGGTTGGAGTTCGGCTCATCGAGCACCACCAGGCGCGGTTCACCGTACAGGGCGCGAGCCAGGCCGATGCGTTGCCGCTGGCCGCCGGACAAGCCGCCGCCATTGGCGCCGATCACGGTGTCATAGCCTTCGGGCAGTTGCAGCACCAGCTCATGGACACCCGCCATGCGTGCGGCGGCCACCACTGCCGGTGCATTGGCCGGGCCGAAGCGGGAAATATTCTGACTGATGGTGCCCTCGAAGAGCTCGATGTCCTGAGGCAGATAACCGATGTACTGACCCAGCTCGTCCCGTCGCCACTGACTGATGTCCGCCCCGTCCAGGCGCACGGTGCCGGCCAGGCCTGGCCAGATTCCCAACAGTGCCCTGGCCAGGGTGGATTTGCCGGCGCCGCTGGAACCGATAATGCCGACCACCTCCCCGGCCGCTACCTGGAAGCCCACGCCACGAATGATCGGTTTGCGACTGTCCGGCGCCCCCACCGACAACCCCTCGACGCGAATCGCCCCTTCAGGTGCTGGCAACGACATGCGCTCCGGCTCTGCGGCGACCTTCGTCAGCAGCTCGCGCAACCGCGCATATTGCGAGCGAGCCCCCAGAAAGCCTTTCCACACACCGATCAACTGATCGATGGGCGCCAGCGCCCGCCCCAGCAAAATGGAGCCGGCAATCATCAATCCGGGTGAAATCTCATGAGTGATCGTCAGATAGGCGCCCAGGCCCAGCACCAGGGACTGGACGATCTGGCGGAACGTCCTGGACACCGCGGCAACAGTCGCCGCACGGTCACTGGCCAGGCTCTGCAGGGTCAGGACCTGATGAATACGCCCGCTCCAATGCTGGCGCAGGCTCGCCAGCATGCCCATGGACTCGACCACTTCGGCATTGCGCAAGCTCTTGTTGATGAAGGTCGTGGCAGCCATCTGTTCCCGGTTGGCCGCCTGCAATGGTCCCCGCGTCAGCTTCTCGTTGGCAAAGGCCAGCGCCCCCAGCAGCAACGCGCTCAATACCCCCATCCACCCGTACCAGGGATGGAAGATGAACATGACCGCCAGATAGATCGGAATCCAAGGCGCATCGAAGAACGCGAACAGGCCGTTTCCGGTCAGGAACTGGCGCAAGCTCCCCAGATCGCTCAACGGCTGGCCCGAAGCATTCATGCCGCTGCTGTAGAGGGCCTGCTTGAAGCTCGCGTCGAACAGGCGCTGGCCCAACAGCGTATCCAGACGCGTACTGATCCGCACCATGATCCGTGAACGCACCCACTCCAGCCCGCCCATCGTGGTCATCAACAGCAGCATGATCAGCGTCAGCATCGACAACGTCGACAGGCTGGCGCTGCCGACGGCACGGTCATAAACCTGGAGCATGTAGAACGACGGAACCAGCATCAGCAGGTTGACGAAAAAGCTGAAGAAACCGACGGAAAGAAAACTGCCTTTGCACAGGGCCAGGGCGCTTTCCAGCTCGGTTTTGGGGTGGGCTGACATGGTTCGTTTACCTGAGGTTGGCGCAGGGCCAACCTGATACATCATGATGGGAACGGTTACAGGATTGCCTTGGAGGCAATTTCCGAGGTACCTGCGCGATGCCGGCTACAGGCGTTATATCGGCAAGGACCGGCGATTCTAAAGGACAACGCCAGCGCACGCCCACCGCAACTTGAACGAGTCCCCAGGCGTTGGTCGATTGGATGATCTATACCTTCAGAAAAACGCATCCGTCTCCGGGAAGATTGCCCGGCGCCATTTGCGTAGAATGGCGCTCCACTTTTCAATGCCTGAAGTATCGATCATGAGCCGGATCACCCGCGTGTCGAATGTGCGTGCCCAGGCGTTCCGCCGGCTTTGCCTGTTGCTGACACTGCTGGGCGCCGGTCCCACGCACGGCGATCCGTTGCTGATCGAACTGCACATCCTGGATGCTCCCCCACTCACTTTCGTCGATGATCCCCGAGGTCATGGCATCGTCGGCGACATTGCCATGGAGGCCATGGCCAGGGCCGGGTATGCGGTAAAAGTTCACGTACTCCCCTGGGCCAGGGCGCAAAAGCATGTCAGCGAGGAGCGCGATCACCTGATCGCGCCTCTGTCACGCATCCCCGTGCGCGAGGACCGCTTTACCTGGATCGCCTCGATCATGCCGATGGAGCGTGCGTTCTTCAGCCTTGATCGACAGGTGGACAGCTTTGCCCAAGCCAGGGAAACCTACCGCAAGATCGGTGTAGGCCTGGGCAGTGCGCAGGAGGAAATCCTGCGCTCCGAGGGGTTCGGCGACGATCAGATCTATCCACTGACCATTGGTGACAATCCGGCCCAGATGCTGTTGATGGGACGCATCGATGCCTGGTTCAACGGCGTTCCGGAAAGCCGATATATCTGGCCGAAAGTGTCCGAACGCCCATTGCTCATGAGCCCCGTTGGCAGCAATGCCGATCTTTACCTCGCCTGTTCGAAGCAGTGCGCACCGAAAATGGTCCAGGATTTGCGCGAAGCCGTTGAAGCCCTGCGCCAGGATGGGACGTTCGAACGCATACAGGCGCTCTATTTGCCCCGATAATCCATAGCCGTCCTGCGCAGTGGGATGGCCATTGGCTTATATCATTCCGAATGATAGTTATCTTTGCTTCATTCGATTCGTTCCTTCCCTTCCCGCCACGCATTATCCGCCCATTCTCAATACATTGGCGGAGCTATCCATGGAACATTCACTTTCAAAACTGCGCTTTCCCCTCGCACTGTTGGCGGTGCTGGTGATAAGTGCCTGTGGCAAGACTCCCGATACCGCGGCTTCCATGCCAGCTGCCAAGGTCAGTGTAGCCAAGGTACTGGAACAACCGGTCAACGAATGGGACGAGTTCACCGGGCGCCTGGAGGCACCGGAAACCGTCGAGATCCGTCCACGGGTTTCCGGCCAGATCGACGAAGTGGCCTTTACCGAAGGTGCATTGGTCAAGAAAGGCGATTTGCTGTTCCAGATCGACCCTCGCCCTTTCCAGGCCGAGGTGCGTCGTCTCGAAGCCCAGCTCGCCCAGGCCCGTGCCACCGCCACCCGTAGCGAGAACGAAGCCCAGCGTGGCGAACGCCTGCGCCAGAGCAATGCCATTTCCGCCGAGTTGGCTGATTCGCGCGCCACCGCCGCCCAGGAGGCCCGTGCCGCCGCCGCGGCCATCCAGGCGCAACTGGACCTGGCCAAGCTGAACCTGAGCTTCACCCGCGTCACCTCGCCCATCAGCGGTCGCGTCAGTCGTGCGGAAATCACCGCCGGCAACCTGGTGACCGCTGATACCACGACGCTTACCAGCGTGGTGTCCACCGACAAGGTCTACGCCTACTTCGACGCCGACGAGCGTGTCTTCCTCAAGTACACCCAACTCGCCCGCCAGGGCCAGCGCGGCCAGACCACGCCGGTCTACATGGGCCTGTCCAACGAGGACGGCAATCCGCACCTGGGCCAGATGAACTTCATCGATAACCAGGTCAATCCGCAGACCGGCACCATCCGTGGCCGCGCCGTGTTCGACAACAAGGACGGCGCCTACACCCCAGGCCTGTATGCCCGGCTGAAGCTGGTGGGCAGCGGCACCTACTCCGCCGTGTTGATCAACGACGAAGCCGTGGGCACCGACCTGGGCAAGAAATTCGTGCTGGTGCTGGACGCCGACAACAAGCCCGCGTATCGCGCCGTCGAACTGGGGCCGAAGATCGAAGGCCTGCGCATCGTGCGTAGCGGCCTGAGCAAAGACGACACCATCATCGTCAAGGGGCTGCAACGGGCGCGTCCAGGTGCACCGGTAACCCCTGAAACCGTGCCGATGGCCAGCGAAGAAACCCTCGCGGCCCTGGCCCAACAACGCAAAGCACTCGAAGCCAGCAACCTGCCCCAAGTCGCGCCTTCCAAGGCGACAAACGGAGCGGCGGGCAAACTGGCCGCTGCGACCCCACGCGGTTAAGGGACTGAATCCAAGATGAAATTTTCCCAGTTCTTCATTTCACGGCCGATCTTCGCAGCGGTGCTGTCGTTGCTGATCCTGATCGCCGGCGCTATCTCGCTGTTCCAATTGCCGATCAGCGAATACCCGGAAGTCGTGCCGCCGACCGTGGTCGTGCGTGCCAACTTCCCCGGCGCCAACCCCAAGGTCATTGGCGAAACCGTGGCCGCGCCCCTGGAGCAGGCCATCACCGGTGTCGAGAACATGCTGTACATGTCCTCGCAGTCCACCGCCGACGGCAAGATCACCTTGACCATCACCTTTGCCCTGGGCACCGACCTGGACAACGCCCAGGTGCAGGTGCAGAACCGCGTCACCCGGACCGAGCCCAAGCTGCCGGAAGAAGTGACCCGGATCGGGATCACGGTGGACAAGGCCTCGCCCGACCTGACCATGGTCGTGCACTTGACCTCGCCGGACAAACGCTACGACATGCTCTACCTGTCCAACTACGCCCTGCTCAACATCAAGGATGAGCTGGCGCGCCTGGGTGGCGTGGGTGATGTACAGCTGTTCGGCATGGGCGACTACTCCCTGCGGGTCTGGCTGGATCCGAACAAGACCGCCTCGCGCAACCTGACCGCCACCGACGTGGTCAACGCGATCCGCGAACAGAACCGCCAAGTCGCCGCCGGTGCCCTGGGCGCGCCGCCTGCGCCGAGTGCCCAGGCCTTCCAGCTCTCGATCAACACCCAGGGTCGCCTGGTCAATGAAGAAGAGTTCGAGAACATCATCATCCGCTCCGGTGCCAACGGTGAGATCACGCGCCTGAAAGACATCGCGCGGGTCGAGCTGGGCTCCAGTCAATACGCCCTGCGCTCGCTGCTGGACAACCAGCCGGCGGTGGCGATCCCGATCTTCCAGCGCCCAGGCTCCAACGCCATTCAGATCTCCAACGACGTTCGCGCCAAGATGGAGGAACTGAAGAAGGGCTTCCCGGCCGGCATGGACTACAGCATCGTCTATGACCCGACGATCTTCGTGCGCGGCTCCATCGAAGCGGTGGTCCATACCCTGTTCGAAGCGCTGATCCTTGTCGTGCTGGTGGTGATCCTGTTCCTGCAAACCTGGCGCGCCTCGATCATCCCGCTGGTCGCCGTACCGGTGTCGTTGATCGGTACGTTTGCCGTGATGCACTTGTTTGGCTTCTCGCTCAATGCCCTGTCGCTATTCGGCCTGGTATTGGCGATCGGTATCGTGGTGGACGACGCCATCGTGGTGGTGGAGAACGTCGAGCGCAACATCGAGCTGGGACTGGCCCCGGTGGAAGCGACCAAAAAGGCGATGGGCGAAGTGACCGGGCCGATCATCGCCACCGCTCTGGTGCTGTGCGCCGTGTTCGTACCGGCGGCATTCATCAGCGGCCTGACCGGGCAGTTCTACAAACAGTTTGCGTTGACCATCGCGATTTCCACCGTGATCTCGGCGATCAACTCCCTGACGCTGTCGCCTGCGCTGGCTGCCGTATTGCTCAAAGGCCATGATGCGCCCAAGGATCGTTTCTCGCGCTTCCTGGACCGGATCCTCGGTGGCTGGCTGTTCCGTCCGTTCAACCGCTTCTTCGAACGTGCCAGCCATGGCTATGTAGGCACGGTTGCCCGCGTAATCCGCAGCAGCGGCATCGCTCTGTTCGTCTACGCCGGCCTGATGGTGCTGACGTTCTTCGGCTTCTCGACCACGCCGACCGGCTTCGTGCCCGGCCAGGACAAACAATACCTGGTGGCCTTCGCCCAACTGCCGGACGCCGCGAGCCTGGACCGCACCGAAGACGTGATCAAGCGCATGTCCGACCTGGCCCTCAAGCAACCCGGCGTGGAAAGCGCCGTGGCCTTCCCAGGCCTGTCGATCAACGGTTTCACCAACAGCCCGAACGCCGGCATCGTGTTCGTGACCCTCAAGCCCTTCGATGAACGCAAGGACCCGAGCCAGTCGGCCGGTGCCATCGCTGGCGCCTTGAACGGCCAGTACTCGGAAATCCAGGAAGCTTACATGGCGATCTTCCCACCGCCGCCGGTACAGGGCCTGGGGACCATCGGTGGTTTCCGCCTGCAAATCGAAGACCGGGGCAACCTGGGCTACGACGAGCTGTACAAAGAAACCATGAATATCATCACCAAGAGCCGCAGCGTGCCGGAACTGGCCGGGTTGTTCACCAGCTACACCGTGAACGTGCCTCAGGTCGATGCCGCCATCGACCGTGAAAAAGCCAAGACCCACGGCGTGGCCGTCAGCGATATCTTCGACACCCTGCAGGTCTACCTGGGCTCGCTGTATGCCAACGACTTCAACCGCTTTGGCCGAACCTACCAGGTCAACGTCCAGGCCGAGCAACAGTTCCGTCTCGAATCTGACCAGATCGGCCAGCTCAAGGTGCGTAACAACCGTGGCGAAATGATCCCGCTGGCGACCTTCCTCAAGGTCAGTGACACCTCGGGCCCGGATCGCGTGATGCACTACAACGGCTTCATCACCGCCGAGATCAACGGTGCCGCCGCACCTGGCTACAGCTCCGGCCAGGCCGAAAAAGCCATCGAGAAACTGCTCAAGGAAGAACTGCCCAACGGCATGACCTACGAGTGGACCGACCTGACTTACCAGCAGATTCTCTCGGGCAACACTGCACTGTTCGTATTCCCGCTCTGCGTACTGCTGGCGTTCCTGGTACTCGCAGCGCAATACGAAAGCTGGAGCCTGCCGCTGGCAGTGATCCTGATCGTACCGATGACCCTGCTGTCGGCCATTACCGGGGTGATTCTGTCGGGTGGCGACAACAACATCTTTACTCAGATCGGCTTGATCGTACTGGTGGGGCTTGCCTGTAAGAACGCGATTCTGATCGTCGAGTTCGCCAAGGACAAACAGCTGGAAGGCATGAATCCGCTCGCTGCGGTCCTGGAAGCCTGCCGCCTGCGTCTGCGGCCGATCCTGATGACGTCCTTCGCGTTCATCATGGGCGTGGTGCCCCTGGTGTTCTCCAGCGGTGCCGGTGCCGAAATGCGCCACGCCATGGGTGTCGCGGTGTTTTCCGGGATGCTCGGGGTGACCTTCTTCGGCTTGCTGTTGACCCCGGTGTTCTACGTACTGATCCGCAACTTCGTCGAGCGCAGCGAGGCCCGCAAGGCGGCCCGGGCTTTGAAACTGGAGACACAGCAATGAGTTTGAAAGTGTTCATGCCGAGCTTGCTGGTCCTGGCGCTGAGCGCCTGCGCCGTCGGCCCGGACTACAAGGCACCGCAGACGGAGGCGGCGAATATCACCACCGCCACCGACGGCGCCGCCGGCCAGAAGAACTTCGACCGGGCCCGTTTCGAAGGCATCTGGTGGCAGCAATTCGACGACCCGACGCTCAATGCACTGGTCACCCGATCGCTGGAAGGCAACCGCGAGTTGCGCGTCGCCTTCGCCCGCCTGCGGGCGGCCCGGGCGATTCGCGATGACGCCAGCAATGACGCCATGCCGACCATCACCAGCCGTGCCAGCAGCAACCTGGGCAAAGGCCAGAATCCGATGGGACAGACCGACGAGCGGGTCAATACCGAGCGCTATGACCTGGGCCTGGACATGGCCTGGGAACTGGACCTGTTCGGACGCATCCAGCGCAACCTGGAGGCCACCGATGCCGACCAGCAGGCCGCCGAAGCCGACCTCTATCAGCTTCAGGTGACCCTGATTGCCGAGCTGGTAGATGCCTACGGTCAACTGCGCGGCGCCCAGCTGCGGGAGAAAATCGCCCTGGCGAACCTTGAGAACCAGCAGGCGTCACGCAAGATCACCGAAAGCCTGCGCGATGCCGGTGTCGGCGATCAACTCGACGTGGTGCGCGCCGATGCACGCCTGGCCTCGGTGGAAGCCAGCGTGCCGCAATTGCAAGCCGAACAGGTGCGCCAGCGCAACCGTATCGCCACCTTGCTTGGCGAGCGCCCGGACAAGCTGAGCGTGGACCTGAGCCCCAAAGCACTGCCGGCCATCGCCAAGGCCCTGCCCATTGGCGATCCGGGCGAACTGCTGCAACGGCGTCCGGATATCCTTAGTGCCGAACGGCAATTGGCGGCCGCCACGGCGCGCATCGGCGTCGCAAAGGCCGACCTGTTCCCGCGGGTCAGCCTGAGTGGTTTCCTCGGTTTCACCGCCGGCCGTGGCTCGCAGATCGGCTCCTCAGCGGCCAACGCCTGGGCGCTGGGCCCGAGCATTACCTGGGCAGCCTTTGACCTGGGCAGCGTTCGGGCCCGCCTGCGCGGCGCCAACGCCGAGGCTGAAGGCGCCCTGGCGACCTACGAACAGCAAGTGCTGCTGGCCCTGGAGGAATCGGAAAACGCCTTCAGCGACTACGGCAAGCGCCAGCAACGCCTGATCTCGCTGATCCGCCAGAGCGAATCGAGCCGCGCCGCCGCTGACCTTGCCGAGATCCGCTACCGCGAAGGCACCGTGGACTTTCTCGTGCTACTCGACGCCCAGCGTGAACGCCTGGCCGCCGAAGACACTCAGGCCCAGGCCGAAGTGGACCTGTATCGCGGCATCGTAGCGATCTACAAGGCCCTGGGCGGAGGCTGGCAGCCGGAGACCGTCGCCAGCAACTGACCGCCCCGCACCCGAGCTCCTTTGGTTGGCCGCAACCAACCAAATTCCTTGCCCCGCGCCTCATTCGGACGCGGGGCTTTTTTTGCCTGCCTGCACAGGCCAGTGCAAATGCCACAGGGTTTGACTCACGCCCCGGCCTGACCGAAGCTTGCAGGATTTTCACGCCATCTGGTTATGGATTTCCTGCATGCCCTCGCCTCGCCGCTATCTGCTCCTCTGTCTGTCCGTCCTGATCGTGATCGGTCTTGTCGCGGTGTGGTTGCGCAGTACCACGCCGCAGATCCCCGAAGCCATCAAGCGTGGCTACAGCGAAGCCCTGGAATATGCACGCAACGGGCAGCCTGGGGCGGCGCGGATGCTCTATCAACAGCTGGGACGCCCCGATCTCTCGCCCAAGCGCCGGGTATGGCTGCACGCCGAACTGCCCAATTACCCGAGCCCACAGGCCCTGAAGCTGGCGGATGCAGACCTGCACAGCGAATCGGCGGATGTGCGTCGGGCAGCCATTGGCAGCATCGTCGGACTGGTACCGGCCAACCAGCGCAGCCTGTTGTTGGGGCCGCTGCTCGACGATGATGAGTCGAGCGTCCGGTTTGCTGCCGTGAACGCACTCCTGGGCCTGTCCCCGGACGACCTTGGCCTGTATTTCGGGGCTATGCAACTGGCGGTAGATACCTGGAAACAGGTGCTGGGGGACGGTCCGCAAACCGCCGAGTCCTTGTGCCAACTCGCCCGGCTGCACCTGC
Organism: Pseudomonas sp. AF32; assembly: GCF_022342325.2. Lineage (NCBI taxonomy): Bacteria > Pseudomonadati > Pseudomonadota > Gammaproteobacteria > Pseudomonadales > Pseudomonadaceae > Pseudomonas > Pseudomonas sp. AF32. The sequence goes on from NZ_RQJK02000007.1 coordinate 103,680, forward strand.
ACAACGCCGAGCTGAAAAAAGCCCAACAAGCCCTTGAGCAGGCCCTGCGCCTGCAACCGGACAATCTGCCGGCCGTGGTCCTGCAGATTGAAGTCCAGGACAAACAGGGCCAGGGCGAGGCCGCACGACAATTACTCGCCCGACAGTTGCAAACCCAGCCAGCGTCGGCTTATCTGCAACATGCGCTGGGTATGTGGCTGCTGCAACATGGCCAGAGCGAATACGCAGTACTTGGCCTGGCAAAAGCCGTCGAACTGGAGCCCGAGAACCGTCAGTACCGTTATGACCTGGCAACGACCCTGCACGCCGAGCAAGAACTGGAAGCGGCGCAGAGGCAGTTGCAGGAAATCGTCCAGCGCTATCCGGCTGACCGCAAGGCCAGGGTGTTGCTGATCAACTACTGGAAGGAGACCGGACAGTTGCAGAATGTGCAGATTCTGTTGGCGAAACTCGAGCAGTTGAACCCGGACGATCCGGCGCTGCAGCAAGGCCTGTAGCCGCTACGCAACTGTGCAGCCGAGCACGTTTTGCAGGACAAAGCGGAACCGCCATCACCACCAAAGGTCAAGTATTCAGACATCGAATTCTTTAGCCATGAGGGGCTATATTTGTCCACATCCAATGAGTTGATCGACGCAAAAGCCGCCACCGGTATCGAAGGGCTGGACGACATCCTGTCCGGTGGCTTGTCCCGCGGCCATGTGTTCCTGCTGGAAGGGGAACCCGGGACCGGCAAGACCACGGTCGCGTTGCAATTCCTTCTGGCCGGCGCTCAGGCGGGTGAATGCACCTTGTACATCACGTTGTCGGAAACCGAGCGTGAACTGCGCCAGGGCGCGGCATCCCACGGCTGGACGCTGGGCGACAATATCCATATTTACGAACTGACACCCGCCGAAGACCTGCTCAATGCCGAACACCAGCAAAGCCTGCTGTATTCCTCGGACCTTGAGTTGGGCGAAGCGACGCGACAGATTTTCGAAGTGGTCGAGCGCGTCAAGCCGACCCGAGTGGTGCTCGACAGCCTCTCGGAAATCCGTCTGCTGGCCCAAAGCTCCCTGCGCTATCGCCGCCAGATTCTCGCCATCAAGCATTACTTCGTGCGGTATGACGCCACCGTGCTGCTCCTGGACGACCTGACCACCGAGTCCCTGGACAAGACCGTGCACAGCGTTGCCCATGGGGTGATCCGCCTTGAAGAACTCACGCCCGACTATGGCGCCGAACGCCGGCGTGTGCGGGTGATCAAGTACCGTGGGCAGAAATATCGCGGCGGGTTCCATGACTTCACCATCATGGCCGACGGACTGCATGTGTTTCCCCGCCTGGTGGCCGCCGAGCACCGCAGTGGGTTTGCGAGGGATCAGCTCTCCAGCGGGATAGAAGGACTGGATGCGCTATTGGGCGGCGGTATCGAGACAGGCTCCAGCACCCTGATCCTTGGCCCGGCCGGCACCGGCAAGTCGCTGATTTCCATGGTTTTTGCAATAGCCGCCGTACGCCGCGGGGAAAAAGCGGCGCTGTTTGTATTCGATGAAGAACTGGGCTTGTTGTTCGAGCGCATGAAAAAACTCGGCATTGACTTGGAGGCACTGAGCAGCACCGGTGACCTGCTGGTCGAACAAGTCGACGCCGCCGAACTGTCTCCCGGCGAGTTCTCGCACCGGGTGCGCCGTTGCGTCGACGAAGTTGGCATCAAGACGGTGGTAATCGACAGTATCAACGGTTACCAGGCCGCCATGCCGGAAGAAAATGCCCTGGTATTGCACATGCATGAGCTGCTGCTCTACCTCAACCGCAAGGGCACCGCGACCTTCATGACCGTCGCCCAGCACAGCCTGGTAGGTGACATGCAAGCGCCGGTGGACATCACCTATCTGGCTGACACCGTCGTTCTGCTGCGTTACTTCGAGGCCCTGGGCCAGGTCCGGCGTGCGATATCGATCATCAAGAAACGCACCGGCACCCATGAATCCACCATTCGCGAGTACCGCATCAGCGGCCAGGGGCTGACCATTGGCGATCCACTGGACGCTTTCCAAGGCGTATTGCGCGGGGTTCCGACCTATCTGGGCGAAAGCAACCCGCTGCTCGGAGATGTTCTACAGTGACGTCGGCCGAGCCCTTGTCCGAACGGACTCTGATTCTTGCACCGTTGGGACGGGACAGCCAGGTCGCCCTGAATATTCTCGATGAGGCCAGACTTCCGGGCCTCATCTGTCAGCACCTGGCCCATTTGTGCGAAGAATTGGAGCGTGGGGCCGGCCTGTTGGTCATGTCGACCGAGGCCCTGGTAGGGCCCGACCTGGAAACCCTCTTTCACCAGATCGAGCAACAGCCGGCCTGGTCCGACTTGCCCATCGTATTGCTGACCCACCATGGCGGCCCGGAACGGAACCCGGCGGCGCGCTATGGCTCGCAATTGGGCAACGTCACCTTCCTGGAGCGTCCCTTTCATCCGGTCACCCTGATCAGCCTGGTCACCACTGCCCTGCGCGGTCGTCGAAGGCAATACGAAGCCCGGGACCGCCTGATCGATCTCAGCAACAGCGAATTGCGCCTGCAAAATACCCTCGAAACCCTCGAACAACAGGTAGAAGAACGCACCGCCCAACTGCGCCACAACGAAGAAGCCCTGCGCCAATCCCAGAAGATGGAAGCGGTCGGCCAGCTCACCGGCGGCATCGCCCATGACTTCAACAACATGCTCACCGGCATCATCGGCAGCCTGGAATTGCTGCGCCGGCGCCTGGCGCGCGGTCGTACCGAAGACCTGGACAGCCTGATTGACCTCGGTGTGACCTCCGCCAACCGCGCCGCCGGCCTGACCCATCGCTTGCTGGCTTTCTCGCGCCGACAATCGCTGGACTCCAAGGCCGTGCAGATGAACACCCTCGTGCTGTCCATGGGGGAACTGTTGCAACGCAGTCTCAACGAAAGCATCCGGCTCGATATGCAACTGGACGATCAACTGTGGATCGCCGAAGCCGACCCCAACCAACTGGAAAGCGCCCTGCTCAACCTGGTACTCAACGCCCGGGATGCGATGCCCGATGGCGGGAAACTCGTGGTGCAGACCTTCAACCAATATCTGGATAGCGGATTCACCGACACCTACACCAACCTCGAACCCGGCGACTATGTGGTACTGAGCGTGCAGGACACCGGTTGCGGCATGCCGGAAGCCGTCGTCAGTCGCGCCTTCGACCCCTTTTTCACCACCAAACCCATCGGCCAGGGAACAGGGCTGGGCTTGTCGATGATCTACGGATTCAGCAAGCAGTCCCACGGCCACGTGACCATCGACAGCGTTGTCGGCCAAGGCACCACGGTCAATCTGTATCTGCCGCGCTTCCATGGTGAAGCAGTGCATGAACCTACCGTCGATAACCGGCACCCCCCCCATGCACAGGAGGGCGAGACCGTGTTGATCGTCGAAGACGATCCCGCGGTACGGGTGTTGGTCAGCGCGGTGCTGAGCGAGTTGGGTTATGCCTTCCTCGAAGCCGCCGACGCCAACAGCGCGATCCCGATCCTGCAATCGGATCAACGCATCGATCTGTTGGTCAGCGACGTGGGGCTGCCCGGCATGAACGGCCGGCAACTGGCGGAAATCGGAAGGCAGTTGCGCCCCGATCTGCGGGTGCTGTTCATCACCGGCTACGCCGAACACGCCGCTGTACGCGGTGGCTTCCTGGACCCGGGCATGCAGATGATCACCAAGCCGTTCACGTTCGACTTACTGACGGCCAAGGTGCGGGAAATGATCCGGGCCTGAACATTCCTAGCCTGCCGACAATTCAGGAAATCAGGACAACATTGTCCGCATGATGCCCTGCAATTCATCCAGTTTGAACGGCTTGCCCAGGATCGGCGCCGTTCGGGTGATCGGGCTGTCGGTTTCCTTAATCTCCGCGGCGTACCCGCTGATGAAGATCACTTTCAGGTCGGGGCGCAACCTGACCGCCGGCTCTGCAATCTGCACCCCGGAAATACCGCCCGGCAAACGAAAATCAGTAATCATCATGTCCAGGTGGGGTTTGCTTGCCAGGATCTCGAATGCCTTCTCGCCGTTCTCGGCCTCCAGCACCCGATACCCTTCGCCCGACAGGTAAGCGGACAACACCGTCATGACCGAGGGGTCGTCCTCGACGATCAATACAACATCTTGCGCATCTTCACTCATGAGAAGCCTTTGTTCGATCAATAGCTGCTGATACGACCATAGGGTCACCCGGAGGTTGCGTCGGGCCGACGGTTTTCTGCAAAGGCAGACACACGCGAAACAAGGCCCCTTCGTTGATGCGACTGTGGACGGTAATGGTGCCTCCGTGGGCGGTCACGATCTGTTCGGAAATGAACAACCCCAACCCCAGGCCGGAGGAAACCGCCTTGGATGACACCCGCTCGAACTGTTGGAAGATGCGCCTCTGGTTCTCTTCGCTGATGCCTATGCCATGGTCCTGGACTTCGATGCACGCGTGGCCGGGCGTCTTGTACACCCGCACGTCGATAGGGCTCTTGCCGCCATAGCGCAACGCGTTGGTCAGCAGGTTCGACACCACCTGTTCGATCCGGAATTCATCCCAGTGCCCCTCCACCGAGGGCTCGGCGGTAAAGGTCAACGCGCATTCGGCCGCCACGATCTGCGGCTGGAAATTGCGCAACAGGTTCTCCACCAGCGTGGTCAGGTTGAAGCGGCTCGGACGGATAGACAGTTTGCCGGTGCGAATCCGCGACACGTCCAGCATGTCTTCGATCAAGCGGATCAAACTCTTGATCTGGCGCTCATCGCGCTCGACCATCGCCCGCACCTTGTCCAGGCTGAACGCGGCGGCATTATCCCGGGCCAGGTGCATCTTTCGCAGCTGGGTTTCAAGGATCAGGCCGTTGAGGGGCGTTCGCACCTCATGGGCGACGATCGACATGAAATCGTCACGCATGCGCACCGCCTGTTCGAGTTCGCTGCGAGCGGCCTGCAACTGTTGCAGCAGCACCTCCTGCTCCCGGCGACTCTGTTCCAGAGCGACCACCTGCTCTTTCACCGCCTTCTTTTGGCGATAGAGCTCAACGAACACGTTGACCTTGCTCCTGACCGCGTGGGTGTCCAACGGCTTGTGCAGGAAATCCACCGCACCGTTTTCATAACCGGTGAAGGCATAGTTGCGTTCACGCCCGGCGGCGCTGACGAAAATGATCGGGATGCTGCGGGTTTTCTCGGTGCCGCGCATCAGCTCGGCGAGCTCGAAGCCGTTCATTTCCGGCATCTGCACATCAATGATCGCCAGGGCGAATTCATGTTGCAGCAGCAGCGACAACGCCTGGTCAGCCGACAGCGCCTTGAAGACCTTGCGGTCAGCGCCTTGAATCAGCGCCTCCAGTGCCAACAGATTTTCCGGCAGATCGTCGACGATCAGCAGTTTGGCTTGAATCTCTTGTGGCATGTCGTTCATTCCAACCCGGCCAGCAAATGGCTGATGCCTTGTAAAGTGAGGATATGGTCCGGCTCGTGCAGCGCCAGCGCCGCTTCGGGCATGGTCGAAACCTGGGCTTCGTCGGGATCCTGGACAACCGTGATCCCCCCCAACGCCTTGACCCTGGCCAGGCCACGGGCACCGTCGTCATTGGCGCCAGTCAACAACACCGCCAGCAGGTTCGGCCCATAGACGTCCGCGGCGGACTCGAACAGGATGTCGATGGAGGGGCGGGAATGATGTACCGGTTCCTCCAGGCTCAACGACAGACTTCGATCGGCCTCGACCGACAAGTGATAACCGGGCGTGGCAAAGTACAGCGTGCCGGGCTGGATGTCCTGCTTGTCCCGCGCCTCCTCCACCGGTATCGCCAAGCGATGGCCGAAGACCCCGGCCAGTTGGCTGTCGCGCTCGTCGGGCAGGTGCAGAACGACCAGCACAGGCAGGCTGAACCTCTTGCGCAACTGCCCGAACACCCTGAGCAGCGCGTCGACTCCGCCGGCGGACGCGCCGACGACAATGGCCTCTACCCGCGGCCTGGGTCCGTCCGTCGTCTGGTTCATAACTTGCGATAGATCCGTTCCTGTTTGACCAGCGGTTCGAATTGATTGCCGTATGAAGAGAAATCCAGGGTTTCCTTGCTGCCCAGCACCAGAAACCCTCGATGACTGAGCGATTCATGGAATAACCCGATGGCGCGATCTTGCAGTTTTTTATTGAAATATATCAATACGTTACGACAAGAAATTAATTGAGTTTCAGAAAAAACGCTGTCCGTTGCCAGGCTGTGATCGGCAAAGGTCACGTTCTGGCACAGGGTCTTGTCGAACATGGCGTAATCGTAAGCGGCGGTGTAATAGTCGGCAAACGACCGTCGCCCACCGGCCCGCTGGTAATTCTGGGTATAGGCCCTGACGTTTTCCAGGGAGAAAATGCCCTGCTTGGCTTTCTCCAGCGACCTGGGGTTGATGTCGGTGGCATAAATGAACGTGCGGTCCAGCAGGCCTTCCTCCCGCAACAGGATCGCCATGGAATAGACCTCTTCCCCGGTGCTGCAACCGGCGATCCAGATCTTGATCGACGGATAGGTTCTGAGCAAGGGAACGACTTCTTCGCGGATCGCCAGGAAATGCGACGGGTCGCGGAACATCTCACTGACAGGAATCGTCAGCAGCTGCAATAACTGCATAAACATGCCCGGATCGTGCAATACGCGCTCCTGGAGCGCGGAAATCGTCCGGCATTCGAACTGGCTCAATGCGTGCAGGACCCGGCGCTTGATGGAAGCGCCGGAATAATCCCGAAAATCGTAGCTGTACTTGAGGTAAATCGCTTCGATCAGTAAACGAAGTTCAATGTCAGTGTCACGTTCCACTAAATTCTTTCCATATTCGGCAACCACACGCGAATCAGTGAAAACAGACGATCCAGGTCGATCGGCTTGGCCAGGTAATCATTGGAACCCGCCGCCAGGCAGCGCTCCTGATCGTCCTTCATGGCCTTGGCCGTCACCGCAATGATGGGCAACTTGCGCCAGCGCGGGTCCTTGCGGATCAACGCAGTGGCTTCGAAACCGTCCATTTCCGGCATCATCACATCCATCAGCACCAGGTCGATGTCGTCGTTCTCATTCAAGCGCTCGATCGCCTCGAAGCCGTTACGGCCGATGACCACGATTGCGCCTTTTGCCTCCAGGGCGCTGGTCAGTGCGAAAATGTTGCGCACATCGTCGTCCACCAGCAGCACCTTGCGTCCTTCGAATACCTTGTCGCGGCTACGGGCAGCCTTGAGCATCCGTTGACGTTCATGGGACAACCGGGATTCGACTTTGTGCAAAAAGAGTGTGACCTCGTCCAGCAGCCGCTCCGGAGAGCGGGCGCCCTTGATGATGATCGAGCGCGAGTATTTGCGCAGCTCGGCCTCTTCATCGCGCGTCAGGTTGCGCCCGGTGTAGACAATCACCGGCGGGAACGAACAGATTTCCTCCGCTGACATGCGCTTGAGCAAATCGTTGCCGAGCATGTCCGGCAGCTTGAGGTCGATGATCATGCAGTCGTAGACGTTGTCCCGCAGCAGGTCCAGGGCCTGCTGCGCAAAGCCCACCGCAGTGATCTCGATGTCATCGTCGCCGATCAGCCGGGTGATGCTGTCGCGCTGCAAGTCATCGTCTTCCACCAGCAGGACGCGTTTGACCTTCTGGGTCAGCTTGGCTTCCAGGCGGGCGAACACGTCCTTGAGCTCTTCACGGGTGGTCGGCTTGACCGCATAGCCGATGGCGCCCATGTGCAGCGCCGCCTCGACGCGGTCCTCGACGGAAATCACATGCACCGGAATGTGCCGCGTCTCGGGCTGTTCCTTGAGCCGCTGCAACACGGTCAGGCCGGAATGATCGGGCAGGCGCATGTCCAGCAGGATCGCATCGGGTTTGAGGCGGGAAGCCAGGTCGAAGCCTTCGTCGGCAGCGTGCGCCACCAGGCACTGATAGCCCAGTTCATGGGCCAGGTCGAACAGGATCCGGGCGAATTTGGGTTCGTCTTCAATCACCAGGATGCAGCGGGTGTCGAAGGGGGCCTTGTCCCTGTCGTCGGCGAAGCGGGCCACAGTGTCCACATCGGCGATCACGGGCGCGGGAGCCGGCGCCGGCACATAGGACGCCGGAGCGGGTAATGTCGCCGTAGGGGTGAATGTCCTGGGTTCTACCGGTGCGTTCCCCGGCTCGACATAGCGCTCGGGCAAGACCAGCGTGAACACGCTGCCCTGCCCCGGTTCGCTGGAAACAGAGATCGAGCCACCCAGCAACGTGGCCAGATCCCGGGAGATCGACAACCCCAGGCCGGTGCCCCCGTAACGACGGTTGGTGGTGCCGTCCGCCTGGCGGAACGCCTCGAAGATGATCTGCTGTTGTTCGGCGGAAATACCGATGCCCGAGTCCCGCACCATGAACGCGATGCCGGAGCCCGGCTGGCCGGCCACCGACAGGCAGACCGTACCCTGTTCGGTAAATTTCACCGCATTGGACAGCAGGTTCTTGAGCACCTGCTCCAGGCGCTGGCGGTCGGTGTACAACATGGTGGGCGCGTCCGGCAGCAACTGCACTTCGAAACCAAGGCCCTTATCGGCCGCCAGGGGTTTGAACATATCGCGCAAGCCTTCCACCAGGCGCGGCACGCTGGTGTTCTCCGGCCGGACTTCCAACTTGCCGGCCTCGACCTTGGAAATATCGAGAATATCGTTGATCAGGTTCAGCAGATCATTGCCGGCCGAGTAGATCGACTCGGCAAACTTGACCTGCTCCTCGCTGAGATTCTTCTGAGGATTTTCCGCCAGCAACTTGGACAGGATCAATGAACTGTTGAGCGGCGTACGCAACTCGTGGGACATGTTGGCAAGGAACTCGGACTTGTATTTGCTCGATCGCTGCAACTCTTCGGCACGTTCCTGCAACTGCAACTGGGCCAGGTTCAGTTCGGTGTTCTTCTGATCCATGGCGTCGCGTTGCTCGGCCAGTTGTTCGTTGGTCTGCTCCAGTTCCTGTTGCTGGACTTCCAGATGCGCCTGGGACTCCTTGAGGATGCGCGACTGTTCTTCCAACTCTTCGTTGGCCGTCTTGAGCTCCTCCTGCTGGACTTGCAACTCCTCGTTCAGTTGCTGGGTTTCGGCGAGCACTTCCTGCAAACGTTGACGGTAGCGAGCAGCCTCTATGGACGTACCGATGTTGCCGGCGACCCGCTCAAGCAGCTCGAGATCGCGGTCGGTCAAGGGACGCAGGAAGCCCAGTTCGACGACACCATTGATCCGGCCGTCGTCGCTGGTGGGAACCACCACTACGCTGTTGGGCGCCCCGCTTCCCAGCCCCGAACTGACCCTCAGGTAATCGGCGGGCACCTCGTCCAGGCGGATCAGTCGCCCTTGTTGCACGGCCTGGCCGACAATGCCTTCACCGGCAACGATAACCTGCTCCCTTTCATCGTCCTCTCGGGACATGCCATAAGTGGCGACACGCTTGAGCGTACCGTTTTCCTCACGCGCATAAAGCGCGGCAACGGCTGTGTCCAGGTACCTGGCGCAGAACTGCAGGATGTTGCGCCCCAGCAGGTTCAGGCTCAGTTGTCCCAGGACCTGCTCGGCCAGTTGAGTCTGCCCCGTGCGCAGCCAGGCCTGTTTTTCCAGATGTAGGGCACTCTGCTGCTGGATCTTGAGACTGGCGCTGTAACTGCTGGACAGCCCCAACAGATCCCGCCGACCGATATAGGCCAGCAATCCGCTGATTGCGGCAACGAACATCAGGTACAGGGTAATGCTCCACAGCGTCGTGGTGCGCACCTTCTCGTTGCGCGCCGCGTGCAGTTGCTGTTCGGTATCGACGATGTCCTCGAAGGTCTTGCGGATCTCATCCGTCAGGCGCTTGCCCCGCCCGGCCTTCACCGCGCCACGGTAATCGCCACTGCTGCGTTGCAGGTCGATCATGCTCTGGGCGTAGTTCGCCCATTCGACCTGAAGCGCCTGTATTTTGTGTATGCGGTCAGTCTGGACAGGGTTATCGGCTGTCAATTCCAACAATGTATCCAGCGCAACGGCAATGCGCGGCTTGGCCACTTCGTAGGGATCGAGAAAATGCTCGTCACCGCTCAAGAGGTAGCCACGCATGCCGGTTTCGAGGTCAACGCTCAGTTTCAGCGCTTCGTTGGCATTATTGATCACCCGGTCGGTATGCCCGACCCATTGGATCACCGACAGCAGGTAAGTGATCAACACGATGAAAAACACCGCACTGAGGGCACCCACGCCCAGTGGCAGACTGATGTTGCGGATCAGCAGCTTGCGGAAACTTTGCTCGTCAACCGAAGACGAAGGAGTCATGAGAAGGACCTTGGCGAACAGTTGAAAACCATGGAGTGTGCCCGAAAATGACGGGTTGGATCCACATTTCTGACGAGTCAAGGCTGTATTCCCCGACGGCGGCCAGCCAGTAGCAAGGAAGCGACTATCCTTGTCAGCTCTTGTACTATAGATCCTTTCTTCCACAGCCCCGGGAACTTGTCCCACCTCGCGACTTACTCATGCATAGGGTCTTTTTTCACTCCCGATTTCATTTTTCCGAGAATAACGATTATGTCCACCGCCGCCCCTGTCACTAACACCACTGTTCTGGTAGTCGAAGATGACGACATCGTCCGCATGCTGATCGTCGATGTACTTGAAGAACTGGAGTATCGGGTGCTCGAGGCGGACGGCTGTGAACAGGCGCTGGAGCATCTGCGCAACCTTGACCAACCCATCGACCTGATGATGACGGATGTCGGCCTGCCGGTGATGGACGGTCGCGAACTCGCCAGACAAGCTCGTTCGGTGCGTCCCGGCCTGCCGGTCCTGTTTGCCAGCGGCTATGCCGAAAGCATCGATGTACCTGACAGCATGGCGGTCATCGGCAAGCCGTTTTCCATCGACCAGCTACGTGACAAGGTCAAGAGCATCCTGCCTTGAGCTGGAGTGAGTTCTTGGTCACTATCGGCGCCCCACGCAGCACCTGCGCCTGATTACCCCTAGGAAAACACCTGCTCATGTCCCATCCCTCCGCCCTCAAGGTCCTGGTCATTGGCTACGTCTGGCCCGAACCCCGCTCATCGGCAGCCGGTGGGCACGTCATGCAGATCCTGGAGACGTTCCTGGGCGAAGGATGGGATATCACCTTCAGCAGCCCCGCTCGCCCCGGCGAGATCCGTGCCGACCTGGTCGCGCTGGGCATCCGTGAGGTGCCGATCGAACTCAACAACAGCAGTTTCGATGCATTCATCCGTGAACTGGCGCCGGATATCGTGTTGTTCGACCAGTTCATGATGGAGGAGCAGTTCGGCTGGCGGGTCGAGAAACACTGCCCCGATGCCCTGCGGTTGCTGGAAACATCCGACCTGCAAAGCCTGCGCCATGCGCGCCATCAGCGCCTGAAAGACCGTTTGAAGGTCGACGATACTGCTCAGGATTTCAGCGATCTTTTTGCACCAGCGCTGCACGACGAATTCCAACGGATGGCCGACACCGAGATGGCGAAGCGGGAAATCGCCGCCTTGTACCGCTGCGATTTGAATCTGATGGTGTCCGAGATCGAAATCGAACTGCTGGTGGAGCATTTCGGACTGCCCCGTAGCCTGCTGCTGTGGTGCCCATTGATGCTGGATCTGCCGGACGCGCCTTTGGCGCCGTTCGACGGCCGGGCGCATTTTCTGAGCATCGGCAACTTCCGCCACGCGCCGAATTGGGATGCGGTGCTCTGGATGAAAAACGCCATCTGGCCGCTGATCCGCCAGCAACTGCCCGGCGCGCAACTGCATCTATACGGCGCCTACACCCCTCCCAAAGCGGCAGCGCTGCACAATCCAGCCCAGGGCTTTCACATCATGAACTGGGCCGAAGATGCCTTGCAGGTCATGTCGGCGGCACGCATCTGCCTGGCCCCGTTGCGTTTTGGCGCCGGCATCAAGGGAAAACTGATCGAGGCCATGCTATGCGGCACGCCCAGTGTCACCACGCCCATCGGTGCAGAAGCCATGCATGACACGATGCCGTGGCCCGGAACGATTGCCACCAGCGCCGAGGGCATCGCCAACGCCGCCGTGCAGTTGTATAGCGATCCGACACGCTGGGCCCAGGCCCAGGATGCCGGCCGTGCGCTACTGGCGAACCGTTACCGCCAGCAGGTTCACGGCCCGGCACTGATCGAAAGTGTCCTCGCCTGCCGCGCCAACCTGGCACAACGGCGTCGGGATAACTTCATTGGCAGCATGTTGCGCCACCACCAGCACAAGAGCACCCAATACATGTCCCAGTGGATCGAGGAGAAGAATCGCCACCTCTGAAGGCAGTTCCTGAATCCCGGCAGTTTTCACCGGCGTGGACTTTTTCGGGCGCATGCCGGTCATAGGCAACGGTATAGGTATCCCCCGCGCCGGACATGGCCAAGCGACCGCCGGATGAGCATCCGGGGTGGCACGCGTCTGGCGAAGGGGGCATTATCCAGCGGCAATAACAATAAAAGCGCAGCCTCATGACCCGAACAGCGAGAGTCAACGACCCCTCCTATGAGTTGATGGATGACCATAACGGACAGTCCATCATTTATCGCCAGCACGGTTTTCCATGCCCGCTGGTGCGCTGGCATTTCCATAAGGAATACGAGCTGCACCTGATCGTCGCCAGTTCCGGCAAGGTGTTCATCGGCGATTACATCGGCAACTTCTACCCGCAGACGCTGTTCCTCACGGGCCCCAACGTGCCCCACAACTGGATCAGCCAGGTGGCCGAGAACGAAGTGGTGCCCAAGCGCGACATGCTGGTGAACTTCACCGACGAGTTGTTCGACAGCGGCCATCAAGTGTTTGCCGAACTCAAGACCATCGCCCCGCTGCTGGAACGCGCCCGTTATGGCATCGAGTTTCGTTGCAAGCGCACCATTCGCCAGGCCACGATCCTGATGCAGCGAATTGCCGACTCCCAAGGCATGAGCCGCCTGGGTTACTTTTTCATTCTGATGGAACTGCTGGCCACCACGGATGACTATCAGTTGCTCTCCGGTGCCACCTCCTCACAGATGGCCGATGAGCACAGCGTTGACCGCACCAACCGTGCCGTGGACTACATCTTCGCCCATTACGCCCGCGAGCTGCCGCTGGAAGAAGTCGCCGAGCACCTGGGTATGAAACCCACTTACTTCAGCCGCGTCTTCAAGCAGGCCACCGGCCGCTGTTTCGTCGAATTCGTCAATCGACTGCGCATCAGCAAATCCTGCGAGCTGCTGGCCGATGGCGACAAACCGGTCACCGACGTGTGCTTCGAGTCGGGGTTCAACAATATTTCCAACTTCAATCGCCGATTCCAGCAACTCAAGGGCATGACCCCTTCCCACTACCGGCGGCTGGCGGTGCAGCGGCTAACGGAGCAGAACCAGGGCTGAGCGCTCAGTTCCCTCATCAATGAGGGCCTCACTCAGTGCAAAAAAGTATCAGAGCAAGTGCTACGGATGATTTGTCACGCCGTCGATTGAAGGCTGTAATCAGCGCACATTCTTCCTTTCATCCGGAAGACAAAAACAATAACTGTCCTTCCGCAGCCTGCCTGGCTCGGAAAAGGAGTGCGCGATGAAACCTTCGGTAAAAGCTCTGCTTGTCTCCACCTGCATGACCCTCAGCAGCGTCAGTTTCGGCGCGCAGACCCTCACCATTGCCACCGTCAACAACAGCGACATGATTCGCATGCAGAAGCTCTCGAAAACTTTCGAAGCCGAGCATCCGGACATCAAGCTGAACTGGGTGGTACTCGAAGAGAATGTCCTGCGCCAGCGCCTGACCACCGACATCGCCACCCAGGGCGGGCAGTTCGACGTGTTGACCATTGGCATGTACGAAGCTGCACTCTGGGGCGCCAAGGGTTGGCTGGAGCCGATGAAGGATCTGCCTGCCTCCTATGACTTGGACGACGTCTTTCCCTCCGTGCGTGACGGCTTGTCCGTGAAGGGCTCGCTGTACGCCCTGCCGTTCTATGCCGAGAGTTCGATCACCTACTACCGTACCGACCTGTTCAAGGACGCGGGCCTGACCATGCCCGAACACCCGACCTGGACCCAGATCGGTGAGTTCGCGCAAAAGCTCACCGACAAGTCCAAGGAGCAGTACGGTCTTTGCCTGCGGGGCAAAGCGGGTTGGGGTGAGAACATGGCGCTCATCACCACCCTCGCCAACGGCTATGGCGCTCGCTGGTTCGATGAGAAGTGGCAGCCGCAATTCAACGGCCCCGAGTGGAAAGACGCTTTGAGCTTTTACGTCGACAACATGAAAAAATCCGGCCCACCCGGCGCTTCCAGCAACGGTTTCAACGAAAACCTGGCACTGTTCAACAGCGGCAAATGCGCCATCTGGGTCGACGCCAGCGTCGCCGGCTCATTCGTGACCGACAAGACGCAAAGCAAGGTGGCTGATCACGTCGGGTTCACCTTTGCCCCACACGAGAAAACCGACAAGGGCACCTCGTGGATGTATTCCTGGTCGCTGGCGATCCCTACCAGCTCCAAAGCCAAGGACGCGGCCAAGGTCTTTACCAGTTGGGCAACGTCCAAGGAATACAGTCAATTGGTCGCCAAGACCGACGGCATCGCCAACGTACCACCAGGCACTCGGACTTCGACCTACAGCGAGGAGTACATGAAGGCCGCGCCGTTTGCCAAGGTGACGCTGGAATCGCTGAAAGTCGCCGACCCGAAGGCTCCGACCCTCAAGCCTGTGCCGTACATCGGCATCCAATTGGTGACCATTCCGGAGTTCCAGGCCATCGGCACCCAGGTGGGCAAGCTCTTTTCGGGCGCACTGACCGGCCAGCAGACCGTGGACCAGGCGCTGACCGCCGCGCAGTCCACCACCGAACGCGAGATGAAGCGCGCCGGGTATCCCAAGTAACCCGAGGCTCCCGCTCTCCGCTGTTTTGTGGGAGCGGGCTTGCTCGCGAACGGGCCGGCACATCCAACATCGATGCGCCTGACGAATCGCTTTCGCGAGCAAGCCCGCTCCCACAAGGGGACCTCTTCTGTGGAGGGTTTCCCAAGTGGATCTTCATAGGCCTGCACAAAACGGTTCAACGCCATGAATACGTCAACGACAACCGCCAAAGCCCCCATCGAGATGGCTCCACCGGCTCGCAAGATCCGCGTGACCAATCCCGGCTGGTTCCTGGTCAGCCCTTCGGTGGCCCTGTTGCTGCTGTGGATGATCGTGCCACTGGGCATGACCGTCTATTTCTCGATGATCCGCTACAACCTGCTCTACCCCGGCGAGAATGAATTTGTCGGGCTGGAGAACTTCACTTACTTCCTGACCGATTCGGGCTTCATGCCCGGCGCCACCAATACCCTGTTGCTGGTGGGCAGTGTGCTGCTGATCAGTGTGGTGTTCGGGGTATTGATCAGCGCGTTGCTGGAGGCCAGCGAGTTTTTCGGCCGCGGCATCGTGCGGGTACTGTTGATCTCGCCGTTTTTCATCATGCCCACCGTCGGGGCTCTGATCTGGAAAAACCTGATCTTCCACCCGGTCTCGGGGATCCTCGCCTCGGTGTGGAAACTGTTCGGCGCCCAACCGGTGGATTGGCTGGCCCATAACCCGCTGCTGTCGATCATCATCATCGTGAGCTGGCAATGGTTGCCCTTCGCGATTCTCATCCTGATGACCGCCATGCAATCACTCGACCAGGAGCAAAAAGAAGCTGCGCGCCTGGACGGAGCCGGTCCGATCGCGATTTTCTGGCACCTGACCCTGCCGCACCTGGCTCGGCCAATTGCCGTGGTACTGATGATCGAAACCATTTTCCTGCTGTCGGTGTTCGCCGAGATCTTCACCACCACCAACGGAGGTCCCGGCTACGCCTCCACCAACCTGGCTTACCTGATCTACAACCAGGCACTGGTGCAGTTCGACGTCGGCATGGCATCGGCCGGAGGCCTGATTGCCGTGGTCATTGCCAACATCGCCGCCATCATCCTCGTGCGGATGATCGGCAAAAACCTCACCGACAAGCACTGAGGCCGCCGCCATGACACTTCAACAATCCCGTCGGCTGCAAAGCCTGCTGTTTGGCACGCTGGCCTGGGCCATCGCGTTCCTGATCTTCTTCCCGATCTTCTGGATGGTGCTGACCAGCTTCAAGACCGAAATCGACGCGTTCGCCACACCGCCGCAGTTCATCTTCATGCCGACGCTGGAGAACTACCTGCACATCAACGAACGCAGCGACTACTTCAGCTTCGCCTGGAACTCGGTGGTGGTTTCCTTCAGCGCCACCGCCCTGTGCCTGCTGATCGCAGTGCCGGCGGCCTACTCCATGGCGTTCTACGAAACCCAGCGCACCAAAGGCACCCTGCTGTGGATGCTCTCCACCAAGATGCTGCCGCCGGTGGGCGTGCTGATGCCGATCTATCTGCTGGCCAAGAACTTTGGCCTGCTGGATACCCGCATCGCGCTGATCATCATCTACACGCTGATCAACCTGCCCATCGTGGTCTGGATGATTTACACCTACTTCAAGGACATCCCCCGCGACATTCTCGAAGCCGCCCGCCTGGATGGCGCCACGCTGTGGCAGGAAATGGTCCGGGTGCTGCTGCCGATTGCCAAGGGCGGCCTGGCGTCTACCGTGCTGCTGTCGCTGATCCTGTGCTGGAACGAGGCCTTCTGGTCACTGAACCTGACTTCGTCCAAAGCCGCGCCGCTGACCGCCCTGATCGCGTCCTACTCCAGCCCCGAAGGGTTGTTCTGGGCCAAATTGTCCGCCGTTTCGACCCTGGCTTGCGCGCCGATTCTGATCTTCGGCTGGATCAGCCAGAAACAACTGGTCCGCGGCTTGTCCTTCGGCGCCGTGAAATAACGCGCCCTACCCAATTAACAAAAAGTGGAGGCCCACCCCATGGCCAACCTCAAGATCAAGAATCTGCAAAAAGGCTTCGAAGGTTTTTCCATCATCAAGGGCATCGACCTGGAAGTGAACGACCGCGAGTTCGTGGTGTTCGTCGGTCCGTCGGGCTGCGGTAAATCCACGCTGCTGCGGCTGATCGCGGGCCTGGAGGAAGTCAGCGACGGCACCATCGAACTGGACGGCCGGGACATCACTGAAGTCAGCCCCGCCAAGCGCGACCTGGCGATGGTGTTCCAGACCTACGCCCTCTACCCGCACATGAGCGTGCGCAAGAACATGTCCTTTGCCCTCGACCTGGCCGGCGTACCCAAGGCCGAGGTCGAGAAGAAGGTCAACGAAGCGGCGCGCATCCTCGAACTGGGGCCGATGCTCGAACGCAAGCCCAAGCAGTTGTCCGGTGGCCAGCGTCAGCGGGTGGCGATTGGTCGTGCCATCGTGCGCAACCCGAAAATTTTCCTGTTCGACGAACCGCTGTCCAACCTCGACGCCGCGCTGCGGGTGCAGATGCGCCTGGAGCTGGCGCGGCTGCACAAGGAACTGCAGGCGACCATGATCTACGTGACCCACGATCAGGTTGAAGCCATGACCCTGGCCGACAAGGTGGTGGTACTCAACGGCGGGCGCATCGAGCAGGTCGGTTCACCCCTGGAGCTCTACCATCAACCGGCGAACCTGTTTGTCGCGGGTTTTCTCGGCACACCGAAGATGGGTTTTCTCAAGGGCAAGGTCACGGCCGTCAGCGCCCAGGGCTGCGAGGTGCTGCTGGACGCAGGCACTCGCATTCAATTGCCGGTCAACAGTGCCAGCCTGAACGTCGGCGCCGCGGTGACCCTGGGGATCCGTCCGGAACACCTGAACCTGGCACAACCGGGCGAATGCACCTTGCAAGTGACCGCCGACGTCAGCGAGCGGCTGGGCAGTGACACTTTCTGCCACGTCACCACCGCTTCCGGCGAAGCCTTGACCATGCGGGTTCGCGGTGACCTGGCGAGCCGTTTCGGCGAGCAACTGAACCTGCACCTGGATGCCGAACACTGCCATTTATTCGATGCCGATGGCGTAGCGCTCACCCGCGCGCTGCGCGCCGCCGCCTGATTACCGAGACGCGTGATGAAACTCAACCGACAAAACCTGCACAACCTCCACCCACGGGTTGCCCTGCCCGCCTATCCGCTGAACGATATCCGCCAGGGCATCGCCCACATCGGCGTCGGCGGTTTCCATCGGGCTCACCAGGCGTACTACACCGATGCGCTGATGAACACCGGCGAAGGCCTGGACTGGGCCATCTGCGGCGTGGGCCTGCGGGCCGAAGACCGCCGGGCCCGGGATGATCTGGCCGGGCAGGACTACCTGTTCACCCTGTTTGAGCTGGGCGATACCGATGACACCGAAGTCCGGGTCATTGGCGCCATCAGCGACATGCTGCTGGCCGAAGACGGTGCCCGGGCACTGATCGACAAACTGGCCGACCCGCAGATCCGCATCGTCTCGCTGACCATCACCGAGGGTGGCTATTGCATCGATGACAGCAACGGCGAGTTCATGGCCCACCTGCCGCAGATCCAACACGACCTGAACCACCCGGACGATCCGAAGACCGTGTTCGGTTTCCTCTGTGCCGCCCTGGCCAAGCGCCGGGCCAATGGCATCCCGGCGTTCACCCTGATGTCCTGCGACAACCTGCCCCATAACGGCGCGGTGACCCGCAAGGCCTTGCTCGCCTTCGCCGCGTTGCGCGACGCCGACCTGGGGCTGTGGATCGACCGCAACGTCAGTTTCCCCAATGCCATGGTCGACCGCATCACGCCCATGACCAGCGTGGCCCATCGTCTGCAGTTGCACGATGAACACGGGATCGACGACGCCTGGCCAGTGGTCTGCGAGCCGTTCGTGCAATGGGTGCTGGAAGACAAATTCGTCAATGGCCGCCCGGCCTGGGAAAAGGTCGGCGTGCAGTTCACCGACGACGTAACGCCTTACGAGGAAATGAAGATCAAGCTGCTCAACGGCAGCCATCTCGCCCTGACTTATCTCGGGTTCCTCAAAGGCTATCGTTTCGTCCACGAAACCATGAACGACCCGCTGTTCGTGCGTTACATCCGAGCCTACATGGACCTGGACGTGACACCGCAACTGGCACCGGTGCCGGGCATCGACCTGAGCGACTACAAGAACACGCTGATCGAACGATTCTCCAACCAGGCCATCGCCGACCAGTTGGAACGGGTATGCTCGGACGGCTCGTCGAAATTCCCCAAATTCACCGTGCCCACCATCAACCGCTTGATTGCCGACGGTGGCGATACCCGGCGTGCGGCGCTGGTGGTGGCGGCCTGGGCGGTGTACCTCAAGGGCGAGGATGAAAATGGCGTGAGCTATTCGATTCCCGATCCGCGCGCCGCGTTCTGCCAGGCGCTGGTGGCCGACGATGCGCTGGTCACCCAGCGGATGCTGGAAGTGGAGGAAATCTTCGGCACAGCCATTCCCCGTTCGGCGGAATTCGTGGCGGCGTTCGAATGGTGCTGCAACAGCTTGCGCGAGCATGGGGTCACACACACGCTTGAGCGGGTGTTGGCTGAGGCGGGCTAGACTGCGCATGCGCAGAGTCTTTCTGTGGCGAGGGGGATTCGTCCCCGCTGGGCTGCGAAGCGGCCCCAAGTGCAACCGGCTTGCGGCGTGCCAGATGGATGTGGAGGGTCGCTTCGCGTCCCAACGGGGATAAATCCCCTCGCCACAATGAGTCACCCTTCGCCACAGGTTGTGTGTCGATTGTTCTTTGATCCGAGGATTTGTATGGCAAACCAGCAGCTGTTCCTGGGCATCGATTGCGGCACCCAAGGCACCAAGGCCCTGATCCTTGATGCAGTCACCGGCCAGGTCCTGGGCCAGGGTGCCGCGGCCCACACGATGATCAGCGGTCCCAATGGCTGTCGCGAGCAGGACACCGGGCAATGGATCGATGCGTTCATCCAGGCGACTCATCAGGCACTGGCCGCCGCCGGCGTGGACGGTCAGGCCGTTCTCGGCATCGGCGTTTCCGGGCAGCAGCACGGTCTGGTGCTGCTCGATGACCAGGATCAGGTCCTGCGTCCGGCCAAGTTGTGGTGCGACACCGAAACCACGCCTGAAAACGACCGGCTCCTGGCACACCTGGGCGGCGAAAGCGGCTCCCTGGAGCGCCTCGGCGTGGTCATCGCCCCCGGCTACACCGTGTCCAAGCTGTTGTGGACCCGTGACGTCCATCCCCAGGTGTTCGCCCGCATCGCCAGCATCCTGTTGCCCCATGACTTCCTGAATCACTGGCTCACCGGCCGTCATTGCAGTGAATACGGCGACGCCTCCGGCACCGGCTATTTCAACGTGCGTACCCGTCAATGGGACCTTGAGCTGTTGCACCACATCGACCCCAGCGGCCGACTGCAATCGGCATTACCGGAGCTCATTGACGCCCACGAACCCGTCGGGCGGATCCTGCCGGCCATTGCCGCACGCCTGGGCATCAATCCCGATGCCGTGGTCGCCAGCGGTGGCGGGGATAACATGATGGGCGCCATTGGCACCGGCAACATTCAGCCCGGCGTGATCACGATGAGCCTCGGCTCTTCCGGCACGGTCTACGCCTACGCCCAGGAGCCGGTGGTCAGCCCGCAGGCCTCGGTAGCCACTTTCTGTTCCTCCAGCGGCGGCTGGCTACCGCTGATCTGCACCATGAACCTGACCAACGCCACCGGCGCGGTGCGCGAGCTGCTGGAACTGGACATCGACGCATTCAACACCCTGGTCACCCAGGCTCCGATTGGCGCCGATGGCGTGTGCATGCTCCCGTTTCTCAACGGCGAACGCGTGCCTGCCCTGCCCCATGCCACCGCCAGCCTGTTGGGCTTGACGACCACCAACCTGAACCGGGCCAACTTGTGCCGCGCGGTGGTCGAAGGCACCACCTTCGGCCTGCGCTACGGACTGGACCTGCTGCGCGCCAACGGGCTCGAAGCCCGGAGCATCCGCCTGATCGGCGGCGGCTCGAAGAGCCCGGTCTGGCGGCAGATCGTCGCCGACATCATGGATACCACGGTCATCTGCACCGAGCAGAGCGAAGCCGCTGCGCTCGGCGCGGCCATTCAGGCAGCCTGGTGTCATTCAGGATCACAGCAAAGCCTGAGCGAACTGTGCCAGCGCTGCGTCAAACTCGACCCGACCAGCGAGACGCGGCCGGTCGCCGAGCATGTCGCAGCGTCCCAGCAGGCCTACGAACGTTACCGACAACACGTCGCAACCCTTTGAGAGCAAGTCATTATGTATCTGGTGTGTGGTGAAGCACTGTTTGATGTCTTCAGTGAAGACGAGGCTGGCGGCCCGGTTTCGCAGGTCAGTTTCAAGGCCATTGCCGGCGGCTCGCCGTTCAATGTGGCGGTAGGGCTGCGACGACTGGGAATGGAGTCGGCCTTGTTCGGTGGATTGTCCACCGACTATCTCGGCCGGCGCCTGCATCAGGTTCTGCTCCACGAAGGTGTCAGCACGACATACCTGGTGGACTTCGATGCACCGACGACGCTCGCGATGGTTGCCGTCGGTGCCAACGGCTCACCCCATTACAGTTTTCGTGGCGAAGGCTGCGCGGATCGGCAATTGAGCCTGGAACATCTGCCCTCATTGGGGCCAGAGGTATGCGGCCTGCATTTCGGCTCGTTCTCCCTGGTGGTGCAACCCATTGCCGATACATTGCTGGCGCTGGCGCAACGGGAAAGCGGCAAGCGCCTGATCAGCCTCGACCCGAACGTGCGACTGAACCCACAGCCAGACATCGAGCTATGGCGCGCCCGGATCGCGACGCTGGTGCAATATGCCGATCTGATCAAGGTCAGCGACGAAGACCTCAGCCTGCTCTACCCCGGGCAAGACCCACAAAGCGTGATCAGAAGCTGGCTCCAGCATCGTTGCCAACTGGTGTTCCTGACCCGTGGCGGCCAGGGCGCTACGGTGTTCAGTCAAGGCCATGGCAGCTGGTCGATGCCCGCCCTCGCGGTCGAGGTTGCCGACACCGTAGGCGCAGGCGACACCTTCCAGGCAGCACTGTTGACTTGGCTGGGCGAGAACGAAATGGATTCGGCCGAAGGCCTTCACGCCCTGACCCGGGACCAGATCAGCGCGATGCTCGACTTTGCGATGCGTGCGGCGGCTCTTACATGCAGCAAGACAGGACCGGACCTGCCGTACCGCCAGCAGCTCGTCTGAGGGATAAAATGAGGAAACGGGACGCTGGGTCTGGGCATGAGCCCAGCCCAACGTCAACGTCACTGACCGGCGTGGCTTACCGTCCGGTCATCCGGTGCTGCTGATGGAAGTAATTACCGGCTCCGTGATTATGCTGGAGTTCGGTGCGTAATTCGGCGATAAGGTCGTTGATTGCCCGGCAGCTGGTGAGCTTGTTGGCATCGATATCGGTCTTGAGCAAAGCCACACGGTCCGTTTCATGGTCGTCGAAGACCTTGATGGTCATCGACAGGTCCGGTGACAAGGTGCATTGCGAGCGCTTGGGCAACAAGCTGCTTTCAATGATGCTTCGCATTTCGAGGGCAGATAAAAACATGGCGACTCTCTCCTGTTGAGGCGTCCAACTTATTTTTTACGGCGACGATACTTCTTCTCCGTTCCTTCCCTGCGGATCTGGGACTACGAAATGTCGTGCCGTTCGTTTTTAGCGTTTCAATCAATAAGTTCTTCAAGTGAACTCTTGGATCATCCCGCAAAAAATATGCCTGCAATTGCCACGTTTCTGCTTGATATAAATCAATCACTTGGCGTGTCAACGCGTAGGCTTCCTCGGGCAAAATGCAAGGAAGCGGCGCGTATCTCTTGCAAACTGCAACAACGCTGATGCGTCGGAAACTAGAGTAGCCCTAATTGCCACTATGAAAACGGGCATCCGTCGGCTGGCAGGAAAAAAGCGATGACAGGTCACCTTTCCAGAGCCGCTCAGTGACTTTTCCTACAAACTCTGGTCACTTGAGTCCCACTTTATAGAGCGCGCCCTCGTCTTCATCCGTCAGCACATACAGGTAGCCATCCGGCCCCTGGCGCACATCACGGATTCGTTCCTTGAGTTCGCCCAACAGGCGCTCTTCGTGAACGACCTTGTCGCCCTCGAATTCCAGGCGGATCAGGTTCTTCGAAACCAGCGCCCCGATGAACGCGTTGCGCTGCCAGGATTTGAAACGGTCGTTGTCGTAGAACGCCATGCCACTGAGTCCCGGTGAAACCTGCCAGACATGGTGGGGGCCACGTGCTCCTTCGACAGTCTTGCCCTGAGCTTCGGGAATCGGCGCACCGGAGTAGTTGATGCCATGGGTCGCCAGCGGCCAGCCATAATTTTTGCCGCGCTCGATGATGTTCAGTTCATCGCCGCCCCTGGGGCCGTGTTCGTTCTCCCACAACGTACCATTCCAGGGATTGAGTGCGGCTCCCTGTGGATTGCGAACACCGTAGGCCCAAATCTCCGGCCGGACGTCTTTCTGGCCGACAAAGGGGTTATCGTTCGGCACCTTGCCGTCAGGGTAGAGGCGCACCACCTTGCCCTGCAGCTTGTCCAGGTCCTGGGCCGTCGGGCGGTCGTTGTTTTCTCCCAGGGTAATGAACAGATAGCCATCGCGGTCAAATACCAATCGCGAGCCGAAGTGGTTGCCGGTGGAAAGTTTGGGCTGCTGGCGGAAAATCACGTCGAAATTCTCCAGCCGCGTCAGGTCTTCGGACAATTGCCCTCGACCTACCGCGGTGCCGGCCTTGCCGTCCTCGCCGCCCTCGGCATAGGACAGATACACCGTACGGTCCCGATTGAAGTCCGGCGACAACACCACGTCCAGTAAGCCGCCCTGGCCATTGGCCCAGACCTCTGGCACGCCGCCCAACGGCGCCGACACCTGCCCGTCGGGGCTGACCAGGCGAAGGTTGCCCGGTCGCTCGGTCACCAGCATGCCTCGCTGCCCCGGCAAGAATGCCACCGACCAGGGGTGCTCCAGCCCCTTGGCCACGGTGGTCACCTCCACGGTGCCCTCCTCGCTTTTGAATAACTGGACCGGGGCGGCAAAGGCCGGTATGGCAAGTGTCAGGACAGCGCTGGTGCCGAGCGCCGCCAGGAATGTTTTACGCACCATGCACATTTCCTTCTGTGGTCTATCGATTGTCGTTCGGGCCCCTGGGAGGCGTATTGGATTCAATGGTCGGCCTGGGCGAACCCGGCGCAGGCCCCGAGCGAGGATAACCGTTGCCGATACCACCGTTTTCCAGGGTGGGCGGCCGGGGCACGGGGACTGTCGGGTTGTTGCGAATCGTCGGTACGTTGGGCTGGGTGCCCTGCATACTGTTGGGGTTCGCCCGGCGTATCGGATTGCTGTAGGGGTTGTTGTTGCCTGGCAGGTTCTGGGCAACGACCACAGCCCCAGGACCTGGCGCGGCGGCCTGGACGGCGCTGGCCAGCAATAGCGTGGAGATAGCGAGTATCAGCCTGTGCATTGGGTATCTCCTGCGTCGCGAAATCGCTCAGATATATCGAAAGTACGCTACGCCACAGGTTCGTGGTTTTTTTAATAAATGGTAAGTAAATGTTAGGCAAATGATCGGACGCAGATGTTACGAGGCATCTGCGCACGAGCCTGAGCCACCCGCCGGCAGCGTTTTCCATGGAAACTTTTGCCAAGGCGCAAAGGTCACCAGAGAGACTCTTCATCGGTAAGGAAAACCCCTCCATGGCACGGGCAATCTGGAAAGGCGCAATCAGTTTCGGGCTGGTCCATATTCCCGTGGCGCTGGTGTCGGCGACGTCCTCCCAGGGGGTGGATTTCGATTGGCTGGATAAGCGCAGCATGGACCCGGTGGGCTACAAGCGGGTCAACAAGGTCACCGGCAAGGAAGTGACCAAGGAAGACATCGTCAAGGGTGTCGAGTACCAAAAAGGCCAATACGTGCTGCTCAGCGAAGAGGAAATCCGCTCCGCCCACCCCAAGTCCACCCAGACCATCGACATCTTTTCCTTCGTCGACAGCGAAGCGATCCCGCTGCAAAACATCGATACACCTTACTTCCTGGCCCCCGACAAACGCGGCGGCAAGGTCTATGCGCTGCTGCGCGAGACCTTGATAAAGACCAACAAGGTAGCCCTGGCCCATGTCGTACTGCATACCCGCCAACACTTGGCGGCGCTGATGCCGTTGGAGTCGGCCCTGGTGCTGGTGATGTTGCGCTGGCCGGCCGAAGTGCGCGACCTCGACATCCTGGAGTTGGGCGATGAGGTGACTCACCCGACCCTGGCCAAGGGTGAGCTGGAAATGGCCAAGCGCCTGGTCGAAGACATGAGTGGCGATTGGGATCCCCAGCAATACCGGGACAGTTTCGAGGACAAGATCATGGAACTGGTGGAGAAAAAGGCCAACGAGGGCCGCCTCGAAGCCGTGGAAACCGACCCGGGCGAAGAGCAACGCAAGACCGCCGATGTCATCGACCTCACCGAACTGCTCAAGCGCAGCCTGGGCAGCAAAGGCAAGGCGGCCGACAAGCCCGGCGGAAAAAACGCCGAGAAACCCGCCAAGCCTCGTAAATCCGCGCCTGCCAAAAAAGCCACCAAGGCTTCCCGGGGCTAGTCCCCCGGCGCCAGCACTGCAAGGGAAACTGTCATGGTCATGGCCGAAAATGAACACGCCCGATTGCCCGATACCGAACCGGACGAAACAATGGCTCGACCCGACAATAGACTGGACCGGATCGCAGTACCCGCTCGCTTACCTGAACGCCTGTCCCCGCAACTGGCCACGCCCGTGGAGGAACCACCGCCTGGCGAATGGCGTTATGAGGTCAAGTTCGATGGCTATCGACTGTTGGCCCGCATCAGGGGCGGCGAAGTCCGACTGTTCAATCGCAATCATCAGGATTGGACCGAACGCCTCCAATTACACGCCGATGCCCTGGCTGCTCTGAATCTGGGGGATAGCTGGCTGGACGGTGACCTGGTGCTGCTGGACGATACCGGTCAATCCGATCTTGCCGCCCTGCGGCAAGCCTTTGAAATCGGCCGCACCGTGGACATGGTGTACTTCCTGTTCGACGCTCCGTTTCTCAACGGCAAGGACCTGCGAATGCTCGCGGTGGAAGAGCGGCGTGCGGCGCTGAAAAAAGCCCTGGCGAACAACGCAAGCAAGCGCCTGCGGTTCTCCGAAGCGTTTTCCGCCAGCCAGGATGAGATTTTCGAGAGCGCCGCCGCCCTTTCGCTGGACCGCGTGATCGGCAAACGCCTGGGCAGTCCTTATGTATCCCGGCGCAGCACCGATTGGATCAAACTCAAGTGCCGGTTGCGCCAAGCCTTCGTCATTGTCGGTTTCACCCGCCCGAAAGGCACGCGCAGCGGTTTCGGTGCGCTGCTACTGGCAGTCAACGGACCGGACGGGCTGGTGTATGCCGGCCGGGTAGGCACAGGGCTCACCCGATCGCAGCTCAAGCAGTTACATGAACAACTCCAGCGCCATGAGCGTAATGCCTCCTCCCTGAGCAAACCACTCAATGCCAGCCAGGGTCGCGGCGTACAGTGGGTCGAGCCGACCCTGGTGTGCGAAGTCGAGTTCGCCGAATGGACCCGCGGCGGCCTGGTGCGCCAGGCGGCTTTCCTCGACCTGTTGACCGATACACCGGCCAGCAAAGTCGTTCGCGAGCAAGCCCTGCCGATAAAGGCCACGGCACCTGAATCCAAACGCGGCGGCAGAAAGCGCTCGGTGGAAGTCAGCGGCGTGAAAATCACCCATCCCGAGCGAGTCATCGACAGTGTCAGTGGGGTCGAGAAAGTAGAATTGGCGCAATACTACGCCGACATCGCGTCATGGATTCTGCCCCATCTGAAGCTGCGACCCGTTGCCTTGCTGCGAGCGCCGGACGGCATCGGCGAAGAGCAGTTCTTCCAGAAACACGCCGACCGCCTGGAAATCCCCCATATCAGGCAACTGGATCCGCAACTGGATCCGGGTCATGCAGCCCTGATGGAAATCGACAGCGCCCAGGCGCTGATCAGCGCGGCGCAGATGGGTACGGTGGAACTGCATACCTGGACCGCGACCCACGACCGGATCGAAACACCCGATCTGTTCGTCCTCGACCTGGACCCCGATCCGTCGCTGCCTTGGAGCGCCATGCTCGACGTGACCCGCATGACACTCTCGCTGCTCGATGAACTGGGGCTGCAAGGGTTCCTCAAGACCAGCGGCGGCAAAGGCATGCACATCATCGTGCCATTGGCACGGAGTGAGGGGTGGGACATCACCAAGGCATTCGCCAAAGCCATTTCCCAGTTCATGACCCGGCAGATGCCACAACGGGTCACGGCGACCATGGGGCCAAAAAACCGCGTCGGAAAAATATTCATCGACTACCTGCGTAACGCCCGGGGCGCCAGCACGGTCGCGGCCTATTCGGTGCGCGCCCGACCGGGCCTGCCCGTGTCAGTGCCCATCGCCCGGGCCGAACTCGATGGGCTGCGCAACGCCCAGCAGTGGGACATCCATACGGCACTCGAGCGGGCCAGGAGTCTGGGCGCCGATCCGTGGTCAGGTTACAACCATCGCCAACGGATCACGGCCAGGATGTGGGAACAACTGGAAGCAGAGAAACCCGGGATTGAAACGTAGCGGCACAGCGGGAACGGTTCAGATCCAGACGAAGATCGCCAACAGCCCGCCGAAGAACGCCCACTTTTGCAGGTAATACAAGGTGCGGTTGCGTTTCTTCAGCGCCTTGCCTTGAAGACGGATCCTGTAGAGTCTGGAAAATGCCCGGTTCAGCCCGCCGGTCTTGTCGCCGGCATCGTTCGGCGCGCCGGCGGCGGCCATCACGGTGCGACTGAACCAGCGATTGAAGGCGGTGGCCCAGCGGTATTTCAACGGTCGTTCCACGTCGCAAAACAGAATGATGCGATTGTCCGACGTCGTGTTTTCGGCGTAATGAATGAACGTCTCGTCAAACATCACCGCCTCGCCATCGCGCCAATGGTACTGCTCGCCATCGACATTGATGTAACAACCGCTGTCGTTAGGGGTTTCCAGGCCCAAGTGATATCGATAGGAGCCGGCATAAGGATCGCGATGACGCACCAGCTTCGAGCCCGGCGGCAACTCGGCGAACATTGCCGCCTTGATCGATCCGATGCCTTGCACCAGCTCGGTGGTGCGGGGACACAGCTTCATGGCCGAGGGATGGCTTTCGCCGTACCACTTCAGATAGAACCGCTTCCAGCCCGTCTTGAAGAACGAGTTGAAACCCACATCGTCGTATTGATTGGAACGTTTGATCTCGCCGGCTTGCAGCAGGCTCAGGCCTTCGGCGCGAATTTCCTCCCAGTGTGCCTGCAATGGGCTCAGGTCCGGAAAGTGCGCCGGGTTCAGGAAAGGCTTGTTGGGCAGCTTCGAACACAGATAAAGCAGGCAGTTGATGGGGGCAAGAAAGGACGAGTGGTCGCTCAACTGGCGCCCGAGCTTATGCCGCACGCGTCCGCGCAGGTGCACATAGCCGATGGAAAGAATGTAGATCGCAGCAATGATGAGTTTCACGCGATTCGTCACACAACTGGAGTGAAGGGACTGCTCCTTGCCGATCAGGAACCGGAGGACGTTCCCTGGCCAGCCAAGGGGCAAAAAGGGTGGCATCAACAGAGATGGCATTTTAGCCACAGTTTGTAACTGAAAGTTACCCTCAATTGTGAAAAACTGTCATGCCCAGGCAACACCCTATCGTTAACGCGGCCAGATCAGTACAATCGCCGCCCCAATCATGCGCCCCTTTTCGCCGATTCCGGATAACCCCTTGATTTCTACAGCTAACATCACCATGCAGTTCGGCGCCAAGCCGTTGTTCGAAAACGTTTCTGTCAAGTTCGGCGCGGGCAATCGCTACGGCTTGATCGGCGCCAACGGTTGCGGCAAGTCGACCTTCATGAAAATCCTCGGCGGCGATCTCGAGCCGTCCGGCGGCCAGGTGATGCTCGAGCCGAACGTGCGCCTGGGCAAGCTTCGCCAGGACCAGTTCGCCTACGAGCAATTCAGCGTGATCGATACCGTGATCATGGGCCACGAGGAGCTGTGGAAGGTCAAGGCCGAGCGTGATCGCATCTACTCGCTGCCGGAAATGACCGAAGAAGACGGCATGGCCGTGGCCGAGCTGGAAACCGAGTTCGCCGAAATGGACGGCTATACCGCCGAATCTCGTGCCGGTGAGCTGTTGCTGGGCCTGGGCATTCCGCTGGCCCAGCATTTCGGTCCGATGACCGAGGTGGCGCCAGGCTGGAAGTTGCGAGTGTTGCTCGCCCAGGCCCTGTTCTCCGATCCGGAAGTGCTGTTGCTCGACGAACCGACCAACCACCTGGACATCAACACCATCCGCTGGCTGGAAAACATCCTCACGGCGCGTAACAGCACCATGATCATCATTTCCCACGACCGGCACTTCCTGAACAGCGTCTGCACCCACATGGCCGACCTGGACTACGGTGAACTGCGCCTGTTCCCGGGCAACTACGACGAGTACATGATCGCGGCGACTCAGTCCCGCGAGCAGTTGCTGTCGGACAACGCCAAGAAGAAAGCCCAGATCGCCGAACTGCAGACCTTCGTCAGCCGCTTCTCGGCCAACGCCTCGAAAGCCAAGCAGGCCACTTCCCGCGCCAAGCAGATTGACAAGATCCAGTTGGCCGAGGTCAAGCCGTCGAGTCGCGTGAGCCCGTTCATCCGTTTCGAGCAGACCAAGAAGCTGCATCGCCAGGCAGTCACCGTCGAACGCATGTCCAAGGGCTTCGACGGCAAGACCCTGTTCAAGAACTTCAGCTTCACCGTCGAAGCCGGCGAGCGTGTGGCGATCATCGGCCCCAACGGTATCGGCAAGACCACCCTGCTGCGCACCCTGATGGGCGAACTGGTGCCGGACAGCGGCTCGGTGAAATGGACCGAAAGCGCGGAGTTGGGCTACTACGCCCAGGACCATGCCCATGACTTCGAAGACGATGTCAGCCTGTTCGAGTGGATGGGCCAATGGACCCAAGGCGAACAGATGATCCGCGGCACACTGGGCCGCATGCTGTTTTCCAACGACGAGATCCTCAAATCCGTCAAGGTGATCTCCGGCGGTGAACAAGGCCGCATGCTGTTCGGCAAGCTGATCCTGCAGAAGCCGAACGTGCTGGTGATGGACGAACCGACCAACCACCTGGACATGGAATCCATCGAAGCGCTGAACCTGGCGCTGGAGAACTATCCGGGCACGCTGATTTTCGTCAGCCACGACCGGGAATTCGTGTCGTCCCTGGCGACCCGCATCATCGAACTGAGCGCGGACGGCGTGGTGGACTTCAGTGGCACCTATGATGACTACCTGCGTAGTCAGGGTGTGATGTTCTAAGACGATTCAGCGCTGTAATGAAAAGCCCTGTCCAATGTGACAGGGCTTTTTACATCTCAAGCACACAAGTACTTGTGGGAGCGGGTTTGCTCGCGAAAGCGGTGTTTCAGAGTCAGGGTCAGTGTTGGACGTGCCGCCGTCTTCGCGAGCAAGCCCGCTCCCACTCTGGTTCGGAGTACGCCCGGAATCCATACTCACCGCAGCTCCCCACAGGTCATTGATGTGTCTTCAGTGTCTAGCCGCACGTTTAGTTAGCCTGCTTTCTTTTATTGCCACCTCGCGCCATGATGGAGCTCTCTCCCCCGCTGCCCGCGAACGAGCCCCATGTCAAAGCCTCAAGCCGCCCCCGGCTCCCTGTCGATCACTCTGCAAATCATCTCCATCGTGTTCTACACCTTCATCGCTTTCCTCTGCATCGGCCTGCCGATTGCGGTGCTGCCGGGCTATGTCCACGAGCAGTTGGGCTTCAGTGCGGTGGTGGCCGGGTTGACCATTGGCTCACAATACCTGGCGACGCTGCTCAGCCGGCCCATGGCCGGGCGGCTGTCGGACAGCATAGGGACCAAACGGGCGATCATTTATGGTCTGTCGGGGATTTTGCTCAGTGGTGTGCTGACGTTGATCTCGACCTTGCTGCAAAGCCTGCCTCTGATGAGCCTGATCATCCTGATTGCCGGCCGTTTGTTGCTGGGCGTGGCCCAAGGCTTGATTGGCGTGGGCACCATCAGTTGGTGCATGGGCCAGGTCGGTGTCGAGCACACGGCCCGCTCGATCTCCTGGAACGGCATCGCCTCTTATGGGGCCATCGCCATTGGCGCGCCGCTGGGCGTGATCATGGTGGGAGATCTGGGCTTCGCCAGCCTGGGGATCGCCTTGTCGCTGCTGGCGGGGGCAGCGTTGCTGCTGATTCGCAACAAGCCGTCAGTGCCGGTGGTGCGCGGCGAACGCCTGCCGTTCCGGGCCGTGTTCGGTCGTATCGCGCCCTACGGGACGAGCCTGTGCCTGGCGTCGATCGGCTATGGCACTCTCACGACCTTCATTACCTTGTTCTACCTGAGTCGCGGCTGGACCGGCGCGGCCTGGTGCCTGACGGTCTTCGGCGTCTGCTTCATCCTGTCGCGATTGCTGTTCATTTCCAGCATCGGCCGTTTCGGTGGTTTCAACTCGGCCATCGCTTGCATGGGCATCGAAACCCTGGGCTTGGTGCTGCTGTGGCTGGCGCCTTCCACGGCCTTCGCCCTGATCGGCGCGGGGCTGGCCGGTTTCGGGCTGTCATTGGTCTATCCGGCGTTGGGCGTGGAGGCCATCAAGCAAGTGCCCAATACCAGTCGAGGCGCCGGACTGAGCGCGTATGCAGTATTTTTCGACCTCGCCCTGGCGATTGCGGGCCCCTTGATGGGCGCGGTGGCGTTGAATCTGGGTTATGCCTGGATTTTCTTCAGCGCAGCGCTGCTGTCGATCCTGGGTTTGGGCTTGACCTTGCTGCTGCGTCAGCGCGCCGGAAAAAACGCTTACTGATCCGCTGTCCGCATGCCGGCGCGGCTCGGCTTACCCAGGGCCTCGCTGAAAAAACGGCCCGCTTCGGAAATCATGGTGCGATGAATGTCCTTGCGGTCGACCCCATCGGCATCGGTGCAAAGTGCTGGCATCGCGGCAATCTGCTCGTCGGTGCACGGCGCCAGGAACACGAAGTGCCCTGCTCCGGCCAGTGTCTTGAAGTCCGGCGCGGTGGGCAGCTTGCGGGCCAGGGCCGCGGCGTTCTTGTCGAAAGCCACCAGCTTGTCGCCATCGCCGCTGTACAACAACACCGGCACATGGACATCGGCCAGGGTATGGCGACCGAACTTGAGACTCAACGGGGCCATCAGCAATAAAGCCCGGACTCTGGGATCGGCCACCGGTTGCAGGTCGTCGCGGTCAGCAATCAGTTCGCCATGGGTATCGCAGGCGTCATGGTCGTCCGGCCGCTCCTGGCAATACCGTCGCAGCCGATTGAGGTCCGGCGTGGCCCCGGACAGAATCAGTGCAGTCTCGCCACCGGCCGAATACCCGATGACCCCCACCTGTCCGGCATTGACGAACGGCGACAACATCGGATCGTTCAGCGTCGCGGTAATGGCTTCGGAAATCTGGATGGGCCTACCGTAAAGGTTGCTCAAGGTGCCCAGCCTGCTGTGATCCTGGACGTTGTCGCCTGGATGGATCACCGCCACCACCACGAACCCCTTGCGTGCCAGTGACGTCGCCAGGTCATGCAGGGCCAAAGGTGTACCGGTGTTGCCGTGAGACAGCATCAGCATCGGGAAGCGGCCGATGGCGATCTGGGCGTCCGGGGCGGCATCGATCTGGTAGCCCCCCAACTGGCTGGTTTGCTCCCTGGCGGTGGACGGATAGAAAGCAATGGCACGCATCGGCTGATGGTCCAGCGGATCGAGAAAGCTCAGCTCATGGAAACCGGCACTCCAATGGGGATGCAACGCCGGTGCAGCCTGCACCGTCATCAGGCTGCCGAGCAAACCAAGCAGTAATCCTGCACCAAGACGTGTCATTAACGCTTCCACCTTCACCAGCGAACAGGAAGGCCCTGTCGCTCGCCACTCTGGCCTGCATGTCGCGCGCCAAGCATGACGCCGGAAACACGAAAACCCTGCATCCGACCCTCCTCGAAGGATCAGGATACAGAGTTTTACGAAGGTTGCCCGCAAGGGCAGGACTTTTTACCCAGGCCTTACGCCGCGGCGAACTGCTCGCCAATCTGCGCCTTGGCTTCGGCCATAGCCTTGGTACGCATGTCATCACCGTAAGCCAGACCTTCGGCGCGGACGATCTCAATGTCGGTGATGCCAAGGAACCCGAACATATGCGTGAGGTATTGCTCATGACCCACGCCGCTCGGCTGACCGGCGTGCAGGCCACCGGCCGTGGACACGATCACCAGCTTCTTGCCGCCGCACAAGCCTTGCGGGCCGGCTTCGGAGTAGGTGAACGTCTTGCCGGCCACCGCAATGCGATCGATCCAGGCCTTGAGCTGGGTCGGAATGGTGAAGTTGTACATCGGTGCAGCGAGAACCACCGCATCCGCCGACAGGAATTCATCCAATGTCGCGGCGCTGAGATTAGCCTCATGCTGCAAGGCAGCGTCGCGCAGCTCGGCGCTGGTACCTGCAGCGACCAGGGTCTGGGCAGAGAAGTGGCTGATGGCGTCGGCGGCCAGGTCGCGATAGGTCACGACCACATCAGGGTCGGCAGCTTTCCAGGCCTCGACCACTTCGCGGCTCAATTGGCGGGAAGCGGAGTTGTCGCCGAGGATGCTCGAATCGATGTGCAGAAGTTTCATATGCATGCTCTCCAAATGAGGGATCGCTACCAGGCGACCGATTGACGAGAATCCTACCGATGAAACCAATAGCTGATTAGTCGACATTAATGCGATAGTTCGTTCCACTGACAGGACAATCGAGCCCGCGACATGCAAGACCTCAACGATCTGTACTACTTCGCCAAAGTCGTCGAAGCCGGCGGTTTCGCGGCTGCCGGACGCACGCTGGGCATTCCCAAATCGAGGCTGTCCCGCCGTATCGCCGAGCTGGAGGAACGCCTGGACGCTCGCTTGCTGCAACGCACCACCCGCCAGTTGAAATTGACCGCCGTCGGTGAACGTTATCTGCGCCACTGCCAGGCGATGCTATTGGAAGCCGAAATGGCCGACGAAGCGGTGGCGAGTATGACCAGCGCACCGCGCGGCCGGCTACGCGTCTCCAGCCCGGTAGGCCTGGCCCATGAGATGCTGGCGGGACTGGTGGCCGAGTTCCTGGAAAAATTTCCCCAGGTGCAACTGGAGATGATTCTGGTCAATCGTCGCGTGGACCTGGTGAGCGAGGGCATCGACGTGGCGTTGCGCGTGCGTGACCTGGGGGACGAGGACCCATTGCTGATGACCCGACGGTTGCGCCAGGCACGATTGATCATGGTCGCCAGCCCGGCATTCGTCGAAGGACGCCGGATCGAGACCCCCGAAGACCTCAAGCAACTGCCCGTATTGGGGGCGCTGGAAACCGATCGCCTGGTGCATCTTCGCCTGCTCAACGACGATGGGCAAAGCGTCGAAATGGCCCTGGAAGCACGCCTGGGCATCGACGATTTCATCGTTCGCCGCGCCTGCGCCCTCGCCGGCCTGGGCTTTACCCTGTTGCCAAGCATGTATTGCGAGGAGGAATTGAGGGACGGCAGACTGGTGCAATTGTTGCCGGGATGGTCCTTGCCCGTCGGCTGGCTCCAGGCGGTCTATCCCCATCGACGGGGCCTGCTGCCGGCCGTGCGTGCCTGGATCGACCACCTGGTGGAAGCATTCAACCGTTGCGGAGACAGGACACTATGAGTTTGAGCGAAGAGGACGTCGCACGGTTCTGCCTGGGCTTGCCCGGCGCCCGGGAAGATTACAAATGGGGCGGCGTGCGGGTGTTTTCCATCGCCGGGAACAAGATGTTCGCCTTGCAGGGCCTGCGCAGCGACTCCCTGGCGTTCAAGGTCGACAAGGATTTGTTCCTGGGGCACTGCGACCGGCCAGGGATACACCCGGCCCCGTACCTGGCACGCGCGCAATGGATCATCATGCACACGCCCTACCCCTTGGGCGCCGAAGAACTGCGCAGCCTGCTGCAACGCTCCCACCAGTTGGTGGTCAGCAAGCTGCCCAAGCGCACGCAGGTGGGCCTGCTGCTGCCCTGACTCAGGCCAGCGTCAGCAGACGGCCGCCGAGGAACATCTGGTCGACCCAGAAGCCCTGGTGCAGCAGCACGATGAACCAGAACACCACCTGGAACGACACCTTGCGGGTCTTGTGCCGAAATACCTGCTGGGCCAGCAACGCACCGGGCCAGCCGCCCGCCAGTTCCATGGCGTGCAGAACGTTTTCCGGGGTACGCCAGGCCTCGGCGCGGGCCTTGCGCTTGTCATTCCAATAAAGCAGGAACGTCATCAGGCTGACACCCGCGTAAGCCGCCAGCGGCAGCCACGACGCTTCCTGGAGCAGGAGCAACAGCGAACCCGACAGTGGCAAGGCGCACAGCAGCGCCAGCACGATCAATTTAAGCCGCAGGTGCTGCACGGCACCCCCGGCGGGGCGCGTGATAGGTTTACGGGTGGCCGAGCGGCTCATGGCTGCGCGGTGGTCCAGTCGACCCAGCCGAACTGCCAGGTCGCCAGGATCAACAGACCGAACGCGATCCGGTACCATGCGAACACTGCGTAGCTGTGACTGGCGATGAACCGCAGCAGCCCCCTGACCGCGATCATGGCAAAAATGAACGCGGTGACGAAGCCGATGGCAAACACCGGAAAATCCGCCGGAACGAACAACTCGCGGTACTTGTAGCCCGAGTAGACCGCTGCGCCGACCATCGTCGGCATCGCCAGGAAGAACGAGAACTCGGTCGCGGTCTTGCGCGACAGGCCGAACAGCAGCCCGCCGATGATGGTCGAACCGGAGCGAGATGTACCGGGAATCATCGCCAGACACTGGGCCAGGCCGACCTTCAACGCGTCCTTCCAGGACATATCATCGACTGTTTCGACGTGCACTCGGTGCTGGCGTTTCTCGGCCCAGAGCATCACTAAACCACCCACCACCAAGGCCGTGGCGACCGTGATCGGATTGAAGAGGTAATGGTGGATCAGGTCGGAAAGCAACACGCCCAGGACCACGGCAGGAAAAAAGGCGATCAGCAGGTTCGCGGTGAACCGACGGGCGCCAGGCTGGGTGGGCAGGCCCACCACCACATCGAAAATCTTGCGCCGGAACTCCCAGACCACCGCCAGGATCGCCCCCAGCTGGATGATGATGTTGAACGCCATGGACCGTTCTCCACCAAACTGGAGCAAGTCGGCCACGACGATCTGGTGCCCCGTGCTGGAAATCGGCAAAAACTCCGTCAAGCCTTCAACCACGCCAAGAATCAGTGCCGAAAAGGCAGTCCACAAATCCATTCTTCCCCCAAAAAGACCCTGCCCTGGCAAGATCCCATCAATATTCAAGTGTCATGCAGCGCAGCACAATAACTGCGGCGTTTCAAAAAAAACCAATGAAAAATCAAAGGAAGGCTCAGGTTTTGCGCTGCGGGGCCGAGATCCTATCAGACAAGCCATGATAACGCCGCCGTGTAATGGCCAAGAGCAGCCCGTTTGGCGTGGATGACAAGAATAAGAAACCGGAGTGACAGCGTATGAATAGCTTGCGCAGTGTGTCGATCAGCCGACGCTTGTGGCTCATCCTCATCGTGGCCATCTTGATGGTATTCACGCTGGGCGCGTTGATGCTCAAGCAGATCCACAGCGACCTTTACCAGGCCAAGGTGCAAAAAACCCAGCATGTGGTCCAGACCGCCAGTGGCGTGCTGAACTATTACCATGGCCTGGAAACCGCCGGCACCCTGACCCGTGAAGCCGCCCAGAAGCAGGCCCTCAGCGCCGTGCGGGGCCTGCGCTATAACGAGACCGATTACTTCTGGATCAATGACCTGACGCCGGTCATGATCATGCACCCCACCAACCCGAAGCTCGAAGGCCAGAACCTTTCGGCGATTCGCGACCCGAACGGTTTCGCCCTGTTCAACGAGATGGTCTCCATCGCCAAATCCAAGGGCGCCGGGATGGTGGATTATCTCTGGCCGAAACCAGGCGCCGAGGCACCGGTGGGCAAGACCTCCTACGTCAAACTGTTCGAACCCTGGGGCTGGATCATCGGCTCAGGCGTCTACGTGGATGACGTGCAGGCCGAATTCCGCGCCCAACTGATCAAGGCTTCGCTGATCGGCTTGGTCATCGCGTTGATCATGGGCGTGCTGTTGACATTGATCGTTCGCAGCATCGTGCGGCCCTTGCAGGAAACGGTCAACGCCATGGCGAATATCGCCAGCGGCGAAAGCGACCTGACCCGGACCCTCGATACTCACGGGCAAGACGAAGTCACGCAACTGGCACGGCACTTCAATGCCTTTACCGCCAAGCTGCGCCAGGTCGTGAGCCAGTTGCAGGCTTCGGCCGGCGCGCTGGGACAGTCGTCCAATGAGCTGGGTAACGATGCCGCCCAGGCCCAGGAACGCAGCCAACAGCAATCGCAACAGATGGAGCTGGTCGCCACTGCGATCAACGAAGTGACCTATGGCGTGCAGGACGTGGCCAAGAACGCCGAACATGCCGCCAGCGAAATGCGCGACGCCGAATCCCAGGCCCAGCAAGGCCAGGTCAACATCGACGGCAGTCTGCAGCAGATCGACCGTCTCTCCCAGACCATCGACCAGGCCGTGGAAGTGATCCGCACCCTGGCGAGCGAAAGCACCCAGATCGGCAGCGTGCTGGAGGTCATCCGCTCCATCGCCGAGCAGACCAACCTGCTGGCCCTCAACGCCGCGATCGAAGCCGCTCGCGCCGGCGAACAGGGCCGGGGCTTCGCGGTGGTGGCCGATGAAGTGCGGTTGCTGGCCCAACGCACGCAGAAGTCCACGGCGGAAATCCAGGCGATGATCGAGCGCCTGCAGAATCATTCCGAAGCCGCGGTGAAAGTCATCAGCGACAGCAGCCGGGCCTCGCAACTGACCATTGAACAGGCCGGCCTGGCCGGCGCCAGCCTCAACGCCATCGGCCAGGCCTTGCGCAACCTCAACAGCCTCAACGCTTCCATCGCCAGCGCCACCCTGCAGCAGGCCCATGTGGTGGAAGACATCAACCAGAACGTCACC
The DNA here is from genome assembly GCF_022342325.2 of Pseudomonas sp. AF32. Lineage (NCBI taxonomy): Bacteria > Pseudomonadati > Pseudomonadota > Gammaproteobacteria > Pseudomonadales > Pseudomonadaceae > Pseudomonas > Pseudomonas sp. AF32. Next base: position 141,757 of record NZ_RQJK02000007.1, read on the forward strand.
CAGGCCGCCGGCCTCTCCCACAGCACCGCCCTGGCGGCGGAGCAGTCGAGCCTGGCGAGCGTCCGGCTCAAGGAACTGAGCGAGCAGTTGAACGGGTTGCTCAAGCAATTTCGGGTCTAGGGCACCCGCCACCTGTAGGAGAACCCTGCTCGCGATGGCGGCGGAACATTCAGCATCGATGCATGCTGGACCACCGTCATCGCGAGCAGGCTCGCTCCCACAGAAGAGCTGTAGCGCCTGTCAGCCCTCGGTCCGCGCAGGATTGAGATTGGAGCTGCTCCCAACTTAGCGTTTACAATCCCCGCCCTCTTCCACTTCTCCAAGGAACTGCCATGTCCGGGCTTGAACTGTTTGCCGCAGCCCTCGGCGTGATCGCTGTCTGGCTGACCGTCAAGCAGAACCCCTGGTGCTGGCCGATCGGCCTGGTCATGGTGCTGCTGTACATCTGGATCTTCTTCGATGTGAAGCTGTACTCGGACATGCTGCTGCAAGTGGTCTATGCCGTGCTGCAACTGTATGGCTGGTGGCAATGGACCCGCGCCGGACAGCACCATGACGGGCGACAGGTCACGCGCCTGGGTGGGCCTTCGGTGCTGCTTGGGCTGATGATCGGCGCCGTGGGCAGTCTCATGCTCGGCGCCGCCATGGCCTACTGGACCGACGCGGCGCAACCCTGGCTCGATGCGGCACTCACCGGCTTCAGTCTGGTGGCCCAGTGGTGGATGGCGCAGAAACGCGTGCAATGCTGGCCGCTATGGATCGTCCTGGACGTGATTTTCGTGGGTTTGTTCGTCTACAAGGGCTTGTACCTGACCGCTGCGCTTTATGCCCTGTTCACCCTGCTGGCCGTGCAAGGCTGGCGGGAATGGCGCGCCGACCCGGCCTTGCGCGCATGAAAGTGGTGGTGCTGACCGGCCCGGAATCCGCCGGCAAAAGCTGGCTGGCGAAGCAATTGCAGGAGCATTTCGGCGGCTTGCGGGTGGATGAGTACGTTCGTCACTTCATGGAGCAGAACCCTCGCGAGACCTGCCTGGCGGACATTCCCGACATTGCCTCCGGGCAGTTGGCCTGGGAAGACGCGGCACGCGCCCGACAGCCAGCCCTGCTGGTGCTCGATACCCATCTGCTGAGCAACATCCTCTGGAGCCAGACACTCTTCGGCGATTGCCCGGACTGGCTGGAGCCCGCCCTGCTGGCGCGCCATTACGATTTGCACCTGCTGCTGAGCCCCGAGCAGGTGCAATGGACCGGCGACGGCCTGCGCTGCCAGCCCGAACTGAAAGACCGCATGGTTTTCCATGATGCCATCCAGGATTGGCTGGTTCGGCACCAACAGCCATTCCAAGCGATAGAAGGTGACTGGGCGCAACGTCGGGACAAGGTGTTCACAATCGTCAGCCAACTGCTCCGAGGCTGAGGTCCTCCGGCGCAAGATCTGGCAACGAGAGTGCTTCACCGATGAAACACCATTGCCCCTTCAAACCCGGATCCAAAGCTGTTTGACCCAATCTACATCGTACCTGTCAAGGTTTTGGAACACCCCGATAAAACTTGGATCCAGAGCCTCCGGGTGGCAGACAACCCATCAAAATCTGCCTGCGTCGTCTCATCGATGAAACAGGTTCCGTTTGCCTGATTATTCTTCGGCAAATAACTCTTTGAATTCACATAAGTTTCTAAATCCGGCACGACACCTGCTCTTCCTCCCGCAGCGCTGACTAGGGCCAGCGCAACGAGGAAGGAATCGATGCCATGGGGATTTTCAACAGGCGTTTGATTTACCTGCTGTGGATAGGCTGCGCCGCCAGCACGACGCTCAGCCTGCCGGTACAGGCCGAGGGCAATGGCGTCATTGTTCTCGACCGCGACGTACAGCCCGTACACATAGGTCGTAACGGCGGTAAAGACCCCTACCCGACCACCGTCAATGCCAATCCCTCCGATCGAATCAACCAGGCCACCACCCGCACTGAACTGAGCGACGGCGAATTCGCCAGCGTCGCCAGCGGCTCGTCGATCCGCAACGCCGTCAATACCAACACCGGCGTACAGGGCCTGAACGTGGTGACCAACCCCAACGGCATGCCCGGTATGAGCGCCGGCCACGGTGGCGGCAGTGGTGGCGCGATCTCCGGCACGATCAACCGCTCGCTGAGTTCCGGCCTGGCCCCGCTGGGTCGGCTGGCCGGAGGCCAGTGACATGAAGCCTGCCCTGTTGCTGCTCGCCCTGTTCGGTTCCTGTGCTGTGTTCGCCGACCCGGGCGTGGCGGTGATCAACGATGCCAACCTGCAGGACTCCGGCAGCCGTTACACCGGCAACCTCAATGTCAACCAGGCGGCTGGCGACCAGACCCAGCAAACCAACGTACGGGCCATTGCCATCGGCACCGAGGCACACGCCAGCACCCACGTTCACCAGCGGTTGGATACACCGGCCAACCCATCCATGAACGCGACCGCCCGCATCGGCGGCCACTCATTCACCAACGGCAACGGGGTGCTGGGCGTCAACCAGTCCGCCGGGGCCAACAACCAGATGGCCAATGTCATGCGGGTGGGCATCAGTGCCCGGCCGCAGAGCATGGACGACAGCGCGCTTTCTCAACAGAACGTGGCGTTGTTACCGAACTCAGGAGCAACTGACGCCCCAACCGGAAGCCGCCAGGTCGTTACCAGCGACCAGGCATTCACCGGCAGCCGAGGGGTGATCCAGGTGAACCAGAGCGCCGGGGTGGGAAACCGTATGGCCAACACCCTGAGCATCCGGGTCGCTGACTGACCCGGAATAAAAACAAGAAACAAAAACTGACACTTCACCAACGACAAGCAAGGAGAAACATCATGAAACCTGCAATGGCACTCAAACCATTGGTTTTCGCTCTCGCCGCTGTCATGGCGATGGCCGCACAGGCCGGCGGAAACGGTAACGGTAACGGTCATGGTCACCATGGCCATCAAGGGCCGACGCTGGATCAACTGCTGTCCATCAACGCCGGAGCTGGGGCTACGGTGATGGACGAGCAGAACAGCGACGGCAACGTGGTGACCAACCAGGCCACCCGAAACACCGCCGAGGCCACTGACTCGCTCAATGGCAGCAACGGCAACATGGGCGCCAACATCGCCGGCGGCGACGGCAACCAGCAGGACAATGCCGCCGCCCTGGCCACTGCCGACGAAAGTTTCATTTTCGGCTCCGCGGTCGCCGCTTCCAGCGCCACGCAAACCAATACCAACAACTACGTCAAAAACAATTCCACCCATAACACCGCCTCGCTCACCAACGCAGGCAACAACGGCTCCGGCAACATCGGTATCAACGTGACCGCCGGCAACTTCAACCAACAGAAAAACAACCTGGCCATCGCTGTTTCAGGCGGCCGCATCGCAGAAGCGTCGGCCTCGGCCGATCAAACGTCCACCGGTCTTCAGGTCGATAACAAAGGCGTGCGCACCTACAAGACCGACACCCTCACCAGCACCTACTCCGCCTCCGGCACCTTCAAGGCCAAGGGCACCGGCACCGCCGAAGACGACCATGGCGGTTGGGACAACCGGGGTGGCTATGGCGGCCACGATGACGACAAGTTCAAGTTCTCCGCCGTGGGTACTTTCGAACTGGCCGGCAGCAACACCCAACAAGTGCTGACCCCCGATGGCTGGAAAAATCCGGTGATCAACAACGCCACCCTGAACAACTCCATGAACGGCTTCTCCGGCAACGGCGGGGCCAACGTCTCGGCAGGCGTGGGTAACCAGCAAAGCAATTCGCTGTCCATCGCCGCCGGCTGCAAGGCCTGCATGTAACCACGCAAGAAACGAAGCCCTGGGAACGGGGCTTCGTTTCCAGGCTCTTCATGAGGCGTCATCCGTCATGCGCGTCACTGCCCTGTCCCTGCTGCTGTGCATGGCCTTCATGGCCGAAGCTGCGCAGATACCCGTCGCCGCCTTGCCGGGCGGCATGCTGGTGTACAAACCGGTACAGAGCCTGCGTGAGCGCAAGTTCCGCGACATCGTCGAACAGAAAACCGATTTCAGTTGCGGTGCCGCCGCGCTGGCCACGGTGCTGCGCCAGGCCTATTGGCTGGACGTCGACGAAGAACAGGTCATCAAAGGCATGCTGATCAATGCCGACCAGAACCTGGTCCGCACCCAGGGTTTTTCCATGCTGGACATGAAGCGCTATGTGGAAAGCATCGGCATGCGCGCCCGAGGCTACCGGATACCACCGGAAAAGCTCGAAGCCGTGACGATTCCCGTGGTGGTCCTGATGGAAATACGTGGCTACAAGCACTTCGTGGTATTGCAGCGGGCCGACCGGCAATGGGTCTACATCGGCGATCCGGTGCTGGGGCACAAGCGTTACGCCCACGATGACTTCGTCAAAGGCTGGAACGGCATCGTCTTTGCCATCGTCGGTCCCGGCTACGACAAGGCCAATGCACTGCGCAGCCCTCCGCAACCCCTGACGGCGCGCAACCAGCTGGACGGGTTCAATCCGGTCAAGGATGCGGAACTGATGGATTTCGGCTTCATACAGAGCGACTTTTTTTAATCGCCGACCACTGCCAACGATAAGTACAAAAAGGAGCAGGAAGCTCCGGGAGCGGTACATGAAAATCTCATACTGGCTGTCGCTTGCCTGCCTGGTCGCGACGGCTTCGGGCTACGCCCACGGCGGATTCAAACCCATCGAAATCAAGGACCAGGAGCTTGCCGAGCTGCGTGGTCGTTTTGTCATGCCAGGGCGAGTCATCAGCTTCGGCATCGTCATGAGCAGCACCTGGCGCAACGCCAGCGGCGACCTGATCGGCGCCACCAGTTCCATGCAGATCCAGGCTGCCACCGTCAAACCCGAGTTTTATGTCTCCACCCTCAAGCAGACCGGCAACGGCGATGCCCCGGCCACAGGCAAAGGGACTGTCATCGGCGGCGCGGGCCTCGGCACCGGCCAGGGTGTGACCCAGAGCGTACGGGCCGCCGGCGACGGCAACACGGCCTATAACAACGTCAGCATCAACGTGAAGGAAGGCAACCAGGCACCCGCGCTGCCCCCCTCCCAGGGTCAGCTACTGACCAAGGGCCAGACCATCACCGGCAGTAATGCAGCCGGCAGTGTCTCGGTCACGGCCACCGGCAGCGGCGTACAGATGGCGATCCAGGCGAGCCATAACCAGGGCAGTACCCTGCAACAAGTGGCCCAGGGTGGCTTGCTGCAAAACACCCGCCTGCTGGGCAACAGCAACCTGGTCAACAACCTGACTCAGCTCAATGTGGTGCTGAACAACAACGGCCCGAGTGCCGGTGCGCTGGACTGCAACCTGACTCAGCTACGTGGTCTTCGCACCCCGGGTTATTGAATGACGCTGCCTGCGTCCCCTGGACATGAAGGGATGGACCTGTCTTATGTATCGATCCGTATCGCTGCGCGCCGTCATGTGTTTGAGCACATTGCTCCCGACCCCTGTGCTGCAGGCGGCACAGGATGCGCAAATCGAAGCCTTGAAACAGGAATTGCTCGAACTCAGGCAGCGATACGAGGTCCAGCAGAAGGCCCTGGCGATCCTCGAACAACGGGTTCGCCAGGTGGAAGAACAACCCGTCGCTGCGCCCCCCAAGCGCCTGGTCAAGTCTCCGGCCGACATGAAAGGCAACCAGACGACCGGTGGCAGCGGCTACGGGCAATCCCTTGCCGAGGACTCCCAGCCAGCCCAGAGCGTTTCCAATCTCTATGACGAGGCCAGCGGTTTTTTTGGTGGCGGCAAGTTCAGCTTCGAAACCGGCGTGACTTATTCGCGCTATGACACCCGGCAACTGATCCTCAACGGTTTCCTGGCCCTGGACTCGATTTTCCTCGGCAACATCAACCTGGACCGGATCAAGGCCGACACCTGGACACTGGACCTGACCGGTCGCTATAACTTCGACAATCGTTGGCAGTTCGATCTGAACGTGCCGGTGGTCTATCGCGAATCCACCTATCAGTCCGGCGGCGCCAACCAGGGCGCCGCCGGGGTGACGAGCGAAGAAACCGTCACCCGCGACCCGACCATCGGCGACGTGAATTTCGGAATCGCCTACAAGTTCATGGACGAATCCGTCGACACCCCCGATGCGGTGGTGACGCTGCGCGTCAAGGCGCCCACCGGCAAAGACCCCTTCGGCATCAAGCTGCGCCAATCCCAGGCCAACACCAACCTGTTCGTGCCCGAGGACCTGCCCACCGGCAACGGTGTCTGGTCGATCACACCCGGGATCTCGCTGGTCAAGACGTTCGATCCGGCCGTTCTGTTCGGCACCTTGTCCTACACCCATAACTTCGAGGAGTCGTTCGACGACATCAGTTCCACGGTCAACCAGAAGGTGCCGGGCAAAGTGCGGATCGGCGACAGCTTCCAGCTCGGCGCAGGCATCGCCTTTGCCTTGAACGAGAAGATGAGCATGTCGTTCTCCGTATCAGACCTGATCCAGAAGAAAAGCAAGCTCAAGCAGGATGGCGGGGATTGGGAGTCCGTGGTTTCCAGCGACGCCAATGCCGGCTACTTCAACATCGGCATGACTGTAGCCGCCTCCGATAACCTGACCATCGTGCCCAACTTGTCCATCGGGCTGACCGACGATGCACCGGATTTCAGCTTCAGCTTGAAATTCCCGTATTACTTCTGAAACCCTGAAGGTAGACGCTATCCACTCTGTGGGAGCGAGCCCTGCTCGCGATGCCGGAGTATCAGTCGATACATGTGTTGGCTGATGCGCCGCCATCGCGAGCAGGCTCGCTCCCACAGGGCTGTGCACGGAAGCCGGGCGTTAGCGGATCTGATGCTTATGCAGCAGCCGATAGAACGTCGGCCTCGACACGCCCAGCACACGGGCTGCGACGCTCAGGTTGTCGCTGTGCCGGTTGAGCACATCGCTCAATGCCTGGCGCTCGGCGCGGGTCTTGTAGTCTTCAAGGGTGCCCATCGGCGCCACGATCGCCGAATGACTGGTCAGGCCAAGGTCCCTGGCTTCGATCTGCCGCCCCTCGGCCAGTACCAGGCCGCGACGGACACGATTGGCCAGTTCCCGGACGTTACCCGGCCAATCGTGCATGCCCATCGCCACCAGCGCGTCCTCGCTGAAGCTGCGGGGACGGCGGCCGGTTTCCTGGCTGTAGGCATGAGCGAAATGACTGGCGAGCATCGACAAGTCTCCGGGGCGTTCGCGCAAGGGCACCATCACCACTTGCAGCACGTTCAGGCGGTAATACAGATCCTCGCGGAACAACCGGCGCTCGATGGCCGCCTCCAGATCCACATGGGTAGCGGCCAGTACCCGCACATCAACCGCTATCGGCTGACTGCCACCGACCCGCTCAATGTGCTTTTCCTGCAGGAAACGCAGGAGATTGGCCTGCAACTCCAAAGGCAGGTCGCCAATTTCATCCAGGAACAGCGTCCCGCCGTGAGCCGCCTCGATGCGCCCGATCTTGCGCTGATGAGCCCCCGTGAACGCACCTTTCTCATGACCGAACAGTTCAGACTGAATCAGATGCTCCGCAATCGCGCCACAGTTGATGGCAATGAAGGGCTTGTTGCGCCGCTGGGACTGTAAATGCAGGGTCCGCGCCACCAGTTCCTTGCCCGTGCCGCTCTCGCCGCGAATCAGGACCGGTGACTCGGTGGGGGCCAGTTTGCCCAACAGCTTGCGCAGCTCGCGAATCGGCTTGCTGTCGCCCAGCAACGCATGTTCGGGCTGTTCGATATGAATCGAGCCCTGGCCGCGCAAACGCGCCATGCCAAAGGCTCGCCCCAACGTGACCTGGACCCGTGAGACATCGAACGGCAAGGTATGAAAATCAAAAAACCATTCGCAGACAAAATCACCCACGTTCTTCAGGCGCAACACTTCCTGGTTGAGCACGGCAATCCACTCGGCACCGCTGCGGCTGATCAATTCCTTGACCGCTTCCGGGCGCTCCAGATGACAAGGCTGCAGTCGCAGAAGACCAACATCGCAGGCCCGGTCACCCGCGTGATCGAGGGAACAACTGTCCACCTCCCAGCCCAAGCTGCGTAACCCCGGCAACAAGCGATGGCAATCATCGCAGGGATCAACCACGAGCAGACGACGCAACGTACTGGCTTCGATCATGACTGATCCTTGGCGCCAAAGTTAGGAAATATGATTAGAAACAGGTGTTTGGCGAACCTGCATCTAACAGTAGCAAGAAGTTGACGCGCGCTTGTATCGTTTGATTATGGGAAGCGCACTAAACCGGTTATAAGCGAGCGTTTCGTTAGTTACCGTCTCCTGAATTCTTTCATAGCGCTTTCAAACAAAAGCGTTTTCACCGGGTCTGAAAGAAAATCGAAATTTCTTCAAAGATTGTGTGACCTGTCCCGGGGTTCGGGACATCAGTACAAGTAACCCGCCGCACGGTACGCCCAACCGACGGCACATCATTTGATTGGGCACTTTTAAGAGAAAACGCCATGAACGCCCCGCTCCGTATCAACGAAGCTCTTTTGATTGCCGACCGCGCATTTAAACCTTTTCAGTGCGTGGCCTGGGCCCCACAAGACGGTAACGGCGAACTGAGCCTGACCGTCGTCGACCGCACCAATACCCATATTGGCCGCACTCAGATCCCAAGCAGTGCCTATACCGATCCAGCTCAACTGGCCGACCTGTTGAAACAGGCCCGTGCCGAACTGAGCCAGGAAGGTTACACACTGCAATCCTGGTCCATGCCCGAATAACTCGCCGGAACAAGCCTGCCATTGAGTGCAGGCTTGGTACTGGGCCGAAAAGTCATTGTTCCGGCACGATTCGCCTCTATATAGGTAGAGGTTGACAGTTGTGTGTCATCCCTTTCAGGGATTGAATGTTGCCCTCATGCAGTCATCGCCCCTTCGGGCCGGTCGACGCGCAAGGAGAGGCATGCATGCTCGATCACTTCGCCCTTGGGCTGCCGAAGACGGTGGCCCACGCCGGACAGCTTGACTTAGGCTTTGCCGATAACGGCAAGGTGTCGGTTCAGTTCGGCGGCACCACCTCAAGCCTGGCCACGAACATGACCGTTGATCGCAGCGGACGCATTCTGGTGGCCGCCAAGGTCAAGACGGCCCACGGTAGCCGTTTCGGGCTTGCCCGCCTCAACCACGACGGCTCGCCGGACAAGAGTTTTGGTTCCCTTGGCTGCGTCATTGGCGCGTTCGAACAAGGTCATGAAGCGACGGCGGGCAAGGTCATCGAGTTACCCGATGGACAAATCCTGCTGTCAGGCCTTCATTACGAAAGTGCCGACCGCACCCTTCCCGCCCTGGCGCTGTTCGATCAACGAGGCCGTGCGGTCGCGGGATTCGGCAACATCGGAAAGAAAGTCATCCGGCTCTGTGGTGGTCTTTCCCTGGGCCTGCGCGCCCCTTGGCTGCCCCCCGGCGTACCGGGCCTGGAGGCCAGCGACATGCGCGTTCAGGCCGATGGCAGGATCCTGCTGTTGGCCAACCATCATTTTCAATTGTCCGACCACGTCGGCATCCTGATCCGCCTGCTGCCGGACGGCAGCCTGGACAGCAGCTTCAATGGCGGCGGCTTCGTGATGGTCCGGCGGCTGCTGAAAAATACCTGGCTGAGCTGTCTCGCACTTCAGGCCGACGGCAATATCCTGGTGGGAGGCGCCATCGACCTGCCCCAACAGGGATTGATGGCCCGCTATGACCCCAGCGGCAAGCTCGATGACAGCTTCGGCGACAACGGTTTCCTGTCCATCACCACGCAGGAACGCAGCGTGATGATCAGTCAGATCGTCCAGCATGGAAACGGCGATCTGCAGGCATTCGGCAGCAGCCGTGACCCCATGCAGTGTCTGTCACTCAAGGTACGCCTGGACGGGAAACCGGACCCGGACTTCAACCAGGGCCAATGCCGGCTCACTCAGATCGGGCGCAGCGCGAGTCAATGGACCGCCGCGCAGATTCTATCCGATGGAAAACTCGTAACCGCCGGCGCCACCATCGGCGGCATCGAAGCGGATTTCGTTCTGGCCCGGCATCTGCCGGAGGGCAACCTCGACCCGTTTTTCGGTCAAGGCAGAGGCTGGACCCGCACACGGCTCGGCTACAGCCTGGACACCGCCACCACTCTCGCGGTCCAGGCAGACGGGAAGATATTGCTGGGGGGTTATTCACTCCACGGTACTTACAAGGCCGTCGTGGCACGGTATTGGGCATGAGCTGCCAACGTATTTTTTCCTACGCTTGATATTCCTTATTGCTTACGGCAAGTTGCGCGCTTCTAAATAAAAGGAGCAGCCGATGTCCGGTTCAATGGCTGAAGCTTTCGCGCATAACTTTCTTGGGCATTCCCCACGCTGGTACAAAGCGTGCATCGTCGCGTTTCTGATTCTCAATGCCCTGGCGTTGTGGACACTTGGGCCGGTCGTTGCCGGGTGGATGCTGGTGCTGGAATTCATCTTCACTCTGGCCATGGCGCTCAAATGCTATCCCTTGATGCCCGGTGGCCTGCTGTTGATCGAAGCCCTGGCGCTGGGCATGACGACCCCCAAGGCGCTGTACGACGAGCTGATCCACAACTTTCCGGTGATCCTGCTGCTGATGTTCATGGTGGCCGGGATTTACTTCATGAAAGACTTGCTGCTCTTTCTATTCTCCCGCCTGCTCCTGGGCGTGCGCTCAAAGGCGCTGCTGGCCTTGATGTTCTGCTTCCTGTCGGCGTTCCTGTCGGCGTTTCTCGACGCGCTCACCGTCACGGCGGTCATCATCAGCGCCGCGGTCGGTTTTTATTCGGTATACCACCGCGTGGCTTCAGGCAACGACCCGCGCCAGGACAGCAGCATCGATGAAGATCATGCCCTGCCTGCGTTGCACCACGGGGACCTGGAACAATTCCGCGCGTTCCTGCGCAGTCTGCTGATGCATGGCGCCGTAGGCACCGCGCTGGGCGGTGTGTGCACCTTGGTGGGCGAGCCGCAGAATCTGCTGATCGGCCATGAGATGGGTTGGCATTTCGTGGACTTTTTCTTGAAGGTCGCCCCCGTATCGCTGCCTGTGCTGGTGGCCGGGCTGGTCACTTGCGTGGCACTGGAGAAACTGCGCTGGTTCGGCTACGGCACGCTGCTGCCGGACAACGTGCGCGTTGTGCTGGCCGACTACGCGGAGCAGGACAATCGCGAGCGCACCTCACGCCAACGCGCCGCGTTGATCGTGCAGGGTATCGCCGCACTGGTCCTGATCGTGGCTCTGGCCCTGCACATTGCCGAAGTCGGCTTGATCGGCCTGACGGTGATCATATTGATTACCGCGTTCACGGGCATCACCGATGAACATCGACTCGGCAACGCATTCAAGGACGCGATGCCATTCACTTCATTGCTGGTGGTGTTCTTCGCGGTGGTTGCGGTCATTCACGACCAACAATTGTTCACGCCTCTGATCCAGTGGGTCCTGGCCCTCCCCGCCGATCAACAACCCGGCATGCTGTTCATCGCCAACGGGCTGCTGTCCGCCATCAGCGACAACGTATTCGTGGCGACCATCTACATTACCGAGGTGAAACAAGCCTTCTTGTCCGGCAACCTGAGCCGCGAACAGTTCGAGATCCTGGCGGTGGCCATCAACACCGGCACTAACCTGCCCAGCGTCGCGACCCCCAACGGCCAGGCCGCGTTCCTGTTTTTGCTGACATCTTCGATTGCGCCGCTGATTCGCCTGTCCTATGGCCGGATGGTCTGGATGGCACTGCCCTACACCGTCGTGATGGGTGGTTTGGGTTGGTTTGCGGTGACTTACTGGCTGTAATCCATCCGGAAACGCTGTGGGAGCAAGGCTAGCCCGCGATGGCGTCGACAGACCCGACATCACCGCTTCAGGCAGACCGCTATCGCGAGCAGGCTCGCTCCCACAGGTTTTTCCTTTCGTGCGACGGGTTATCGCGGCAGGATATACCGTTCGATCGCGAGCGCCGCGCCATCTTCGATGCTGGCAGCTGTGATGACGTCGGCCTGGCGCTTGATCGCCTCTTCCGCCTGGCCCATGGCAATCGACAGGCCTGCACGATGAAACATCGCCGGGTCGTTACCCCCATCACCCATGGCCGCCGTCTGCTCCAGCGGCACATCCAGAAACGCCGCCAGGGTTGCCAATGCCTCCCCCTTGTTCGCCTTCAGCGCCGTGACGTCGAGGTAGATCGGCTGCGAACGCGACACTTGGGCCTGGCCCTTGAGCAGCGGATGCAACCGGGCCTCCAGTTCAACCAGCAGATCGGTATTGGCGCTGGTCGCCACGATCTTGTCGATGCGCTCCAGGTACGGTTCGAAGCTCTCGACCTCAACGGGCGGATAGCCCAGGCCACGGATTTCCACCGGCACCATCGGGCCATTGGCATCGCGCACCAGCCAGTGGCCATCGGCAAACACCCACACCTCGATGCCGGGCTGGTCGGCGTAAAGCGCCAGCGTCGTCAAGGCCACTTCGGGTGGCACGTAGTGCACGGCAAGGAAACTGCCGTCCGGATGAACCAGCGTCCCGCCATTGAACGCGGCCGTGGGCAGATCGACCCCCAGGGCTTCGATCTGCTGCAACATCGCCCGCGGCGGTCGACCGGTGGCCAGGCTGAACAACACGCCCGCCTCGCGCAAGGAGCGCACGGCTTCAATGGTCCGTTGATTGAGACTGTGATCGGGCAGTAAAAGCGTGCCGTCCATGTCGCTGAGCAGAAAACGAATAGGCGGTTTCAACGATTCACTCATCCCAGGCCATGCCAGACGCGACCATCGCGAGTCAGCAGTTCATCGGCGGCAGCGGGTCCATCCTCCCCGGCCTTGTAAGGCTGGACGGTAGCGTCCTGCTGCCAGGCGTCGAGAAACGGTTGCACCGCGCGCCAACCATTCTCAATGTTGTCGGCACGCTGGAACAAGGTCTGATCACCGGTAAGGCAATCGTAGATGAGGGTTTCGTACCCCGTTGACGGCTGCATTTCGAAGAAGTCCTTGTAGGCAAAGCCCAACTCTATATTCGCCATGTCGAGGGCTGGTCCCGGCCGCTTGGCCAGCAGGTCGAACCACATGCCTTCATTGGGCTGGATCTGGATTCTCAAGTAGGTAGGTTGCAATTCGTCGACTTCGGTGTCGCGGAACTGCGCGTACGGGGCCGGTTTGAAGCAGATGACGATTTCCGTGTCGCGCACGCTCATGCGCTTGCCGGTACGCAGGTAAAAAGGCACCCCGACCCAACGCCAGTTATCGATCATGACCTTGAGGGCAACATAGGTTTCGGTGCCGCTGTCGGGAGCCACGTTGGCTTCCTGGCGGTAACCGTTCACGGCATTGCCGCCGATCGCACCGGCGGTGTACTGGCCCCGTACCGAATTGGCGCGAGCCTGCTCCACCGTCCAGGGCCGGATCGCCCCCACCACCTTGGCCTTTTCGCCACGCACCGCGTCGGCGCCGAAGGCAGCCGGGGGCTCCATTGCCACCATGGCCAGCAACTGGAACAGGTGATTGGGCACCATGTCCCGCAAGGCGCCGGTGTGCTCATAAAAACTGCCACGGGTTTCCACGCCGACGGTTTCGGCGGCGGTGATCTGCACGTGGTCAATGTAATGGTTGTTCCAGAACGCTTCGAACAGACTGTTGGAAAAACGGCTGACCAGGATGTTCTGTACGGTTTCCTTGCCCAGGTAATGGTCGATCCGATAGATCTGTTTCTCGCTCATGACCTTGAGCAGGCAGGCATTGAGCGCTTCGGCGGTTTGCAGGTCGGAACCGAACGGTTTTTCGATCACCACCCGACGGAACGCATCGTCCTGCTCTTGCAGCAGCCCCGCCGCACCGAGGCGACGGACCACTTCACTGAAAAAGCGCGGTGCGGTGGCCAGATAGAACACCGCATTGCCGGTGACACTGGCGGCGATTTTCGCCGCCAGTGCCTCGTAGGTGCTGTCATCAAGGAAGTCACCCTGAACATAACCGATGCCTTTGGCCAATCGGGCCCACAGCTGCGGATCGAGCGCCTCGGCGGCATCGCCCCCTTTGCTCGCCGCCTGGTTACGGATGAACGCCTCGAGTTTTTTGGCGAAGTCCACGTCGCTGATCGCGTTGTGGTCAACGCCGACGATCTGCAGGCCATCCCCCAGGAACCCGTCGCGAGTGAGGTGGTAAAGCGCCGGCATCAACAGGCGCTTGACCAGATCCCCATGGGCACCGAACAGAAACAACGTGGTCGGCGGCGCGGGCTCTGCCTTGGATTTCCTGCCGATCGCGGTCATTTTTTCGGAGTCTCTACATGGCCGCCGAAGCCGAAGCGCATGGCCGACAGCATCTTGTCACCGTAGGTGCTCTGTTGGCGGGAACGGAAACGGGCGAACAGCGAGCTGGACAGCACGGGGACCGGCACCGCTTGTTCGATGGCGGCTTCGATGGTCCAGCGCCCTTCCCCGCTGTCGGCCACTTCACCGGAAAAGCCGTCCAGCTTGGGATCGTTGGCCAGGGCATCGGCCGTCAAATCCAGCAACCAGGACGACACTACGCTGCCACGTCGCCAGACTTCGGCGATATCGGCCAGGTTCAGGTCGAAACGCTGTTCCGGTGGCAGGCTTTCGCTGGATTTGGTCTTGAGGATGTCGAAGCCCTCGGCGAAGGCCTGCATCATGCCGTACTCGATACCGTTGTGGATCATCTTCACGAAATGCCCGGAACCGGCCGGCCCCGCATGGATGTAACCACGCTCGGCGCGGTCATCGTCGGACTTGCGGTCGCGGGTGCGCGGGATGTCACCCATGCCCGGCGCCAGGCTGTTGAACAGCGGGTCCAGGCGCGTGACCACATCGGCGTTACCGCCAATCATCATGCAATAGCCGCGCTCCAGGCCCCAGACGCCTCCCGAAGTACCGACATCGATGTAATCCAGGCCTTTTTCAGCCAGCGCCTGGGCGCGACGGATGTCGTCCTTGTAATACGTGTTTCCGCCATCGATGATCACGTCGCCGGGCTCCAGCAGCTCACTCAGCGCGTTGATGGTGTCTTCGGTGGGCGCGCCGGCCGGCAGCATGACCCAGACCGCTCGCGGCGCTTGCAAACCAGCCACCAGGGCCGGCAGATCCGCCACGCCCGTAGCGCCAGCCTGGACCAGGTTTTCGACGAACGCGCCATTGCGATCGTAGACGACGGTGGTATGCCCATCGAGCATCAGGCGCCGCGCAATGTTGCCGCCCATGCGGCCCAGTCCAATGATCCCGAGTTGCATGTGCTGATGCTCCCTACTACAAATAAAGGTATGTCAAAGGTTTAGCTCACGACTATGAGGAGGTTAGTCCAGAGCATTGCTGCATAGTTTCCGGTTAATTCGTGCAATCACAAGGGATAACGCTTCAAATCCGGTCGAAGACACGGCGACCATGAAAAATAAAAAAGTTCCATTCACGAGCAAAAGAAATCAGAATCGGCGCCGATAGTAGAGGTGTCGACCAAAAACTGGCGACATCTCTATAGTTGATGTACGCCATTTGCGAGGTGAGCAATGGACCCAGTCGTTACCGCACGTCCCCCTCAGACCCTTTATGTGACCATTCGTCGCGATGAATTACGCTTGCTAAAAGAAGAGCGTGATCTGCTACTCGACGAGGTGACCCAGCTACGCATGCAACTGCAGCACGCCTCACTGCCCCACCAACGCCAGGCACTGGCTCGCTGAGATCCAGCCCAGTCGGGAAGTGACGCTGAGCAGAATCGGTGTCACTTCCACGAAACCTGCGTGGGCAAGGCCTGTCGGCGACACGCCGCGATGCGCCCCTGTGAGCCCTCTCGCTACAAGACCCGTCCTTCACATCCAGGAAAACTCACGAAGTTTTCACACCCTTATCGCGATACTCCTGGCCAGGGTTGGTCGGCGCGTGCCTGCGGGCGGCTTCGCTACCCGGGATTTCGTCGACAGAGGCTGGAGCGCTGATGAGCTTGTTAAAACGCAGCAAAACGACTGCGAAAGGTTTCGATTGGGCCGGATTAGGCTGGCTTTTCCTGTTCTTCTGGTATTTTTCGGGCATTACCCAACTGCTCATCCTGGTAACCGATACCTCCGGCTTCACCGGATTTCGCCAGGCATTCTTCATGAGCGCCCTGTGGCTGGCACCCATGCTGTTGTTCCCGTCCCGGACCCGCTCGCTCGCCGCTCTGATCGGCGTGGTGCTATGGGCCTGCTCCATGGCCAGCCTCGGTTATTTCTTCATCTATCAGCAGGAATTCTCCCAGAGCGTCATCTTCATCATGTTCGAGTCGAACGTGGCGGAAGCCGGCGAATACCTGACCCAGTATTTTGCCTGGTGGATGGTGCCGGCATTCCTGGCCCACACGGCGGTCGGTTATCTGCTCTGGACGCGTCTGCGCCCGGTGTACCTGCCCAAGGGCCAGGCCATGGCGATCGCAGCCGTGATCATGGTGGCCGTGGTCGGTTATCCGCTGGTCAAGCAAACCCTGCGCACCGGCACCTGGGCCGGCGGCCTGGAGAAATTCGAGGATCGAATCGAGCCGGCCGTGCCTTGGCAAATGCTGGTGGCCTACCGTCGTTACGGCGAACAACTGAGCAATATGCAAGGCATGTTGCACAGCGCCAGCCAGATCCCGCCACTGCGCAACCTCAAGGACGCCATGGCCAATCAGCCCGCGACCCTGGTGCTGGTCATCGGTGAGTCCACCAACCGCCAGCGCATGAGCCTGTATGGTTATCAAAGGGAAACCACTCCGGAGCTGGACAAGCTCAAGGGCCAGTTGTCGGTGTTCGATAACGTGATCACCCCACGCCCCTACACCATCGAAGCGCTGCAACAGGTCCTGACGTTTGCCGACGAGCAGAACCCGGACCTGTACCTGACCACGCCGTCACTGGTCAGTATGATGAAACAGGCGGGCTACAAGACGTTCTGGATCACCAACCAGCAGACCATGACCAAGCGCAACACCATGCTCACCACCTTTTCCCAGCAGGCCGACGAGCAGGTGTACCTGAACAACAATCGTAACCAGAACGCCGCGCAGTACGATGGCGACGTCATTGCCCCATTCAACAAGGCCCTGGCCGATAGTGCGCCGCGCAAGCTGATCGTGGTGCACCTGTTGGGCACTCACATGAGTTACCAGTATCGCTATCCACCGACGTTCAACAAATTCAAGGATCGCCAGGGCGTGCCGGCAGGTGTGCGCGACGACCAGGTTCCGACCTATAACAGCTACGACAATGCGGTGCTGTATAACGACTTCGTGGTGTCCAGCCTGATCAAGGACTACGCCAAAACCGATCCCAACGGCTTTTTGCTGTACCTGTCGGACCACGGCGAAGACGTGTTCGACTCAGCGGGCAACGACACCCTGGGTCGCAACGAAGGCAAACCTACCGCGCCGATGTACACCATTCCGTTCATCGCCTGGGCTTCGCCCAAGTGGCGGGAAACCCATGACTGGAACTTCGCTGCCGAACTGTCACGGCCATACAGCAGCTCTCAGTTGATTCACACCTGGGCGGACCTGGCGGGCTTGAGCTTCGATGAACTGGACCGCAGCAGGAGCCTGGTCAGCAATGAGTTCATGGCCCGACCGCTGATGATCGGAAATCCTCACCAGCGCCAGCACAAGGCATTGATCGACTTCAGTCTGATTCAGCCAAAGGCCCCTCAGCCTCGGCTCGTACAGCAATAGACCGGGCCCAGGCCATCGCGGGCAAGCCTTGCGCTCACAGTGAGACGGCGGGCCCGCTCCCGCAGCACTTCAGGTCTAGAGGGGTTTGGTCCAGAACAGCATGCGGCCATGCTCCGGGTCGAACATGCCGGCGGAGAAGCCAGATTTGGCATAGCTGGCCTGTGCCACGGCGTTACCCTCCAGCACTTCCAGGGTAATCTTGCAGCAACCTCGCTGGCGCGCAATGTCCTCGACCTTGCGCAACATCTGCTGGCTCAGGCCCAACCCGCGAAAGGCCTTCATCACGGCAACGTCATGGATATTCACCAGCGGACGGCAGGCAAAGGTCGAGAAGCCTTCGAAACAATTGACCAGCCCCGCGGGCTCGCCATTGACGAAAGCAAGCACGCTGAAGGCATAGGGGCGCTTGGCCAATTCCTCGGGCAGATGCAGCAGCACTTCGGGCGCCAGCGACCGTCCGATGCCCATCGGATCTTCGGCATAGCCATTGAGCACATGGCAGATCGCTTCGGCGTGGACCGGATTGGTATAGCTGGCTTGCAATACAAGAATGTCCTTGGCTTCTTCCATGAACGTCCATCTCTCTGTGCTGATACCGACGCCTCAGGCGGTCGGCGGATACCGGTCAGGCAGGCTGACCAAAACGTTGCAGTTGCATTTCCTGGAGGCGACTGAGGGTACGGCGAAACGGAAATTGCAGATAGCCCTCGGTGTACAGCTGTTCCATCGGTACTCGGGCCGAAAGGTACAGCGGCACCTTGCGATCGTAGCATTCATCGATCAGGGCAATGAAGCGCCTCACTCCGTCGTCGTGAACCGACAGCTGCGGCAACTCCCGATCCCCCGCCTCGACCCGCTCGACAGCGTCTTCGGTACCCCGGGCGATTCGTCCCTCGCGCTGCTGAGCACTCAGGCTGGGTACGTCGCTGAGCAGAATGACCCTGAAGCGATCACACAACGCCATGAAATCCAGGGCCGAAAACGGCTGTTCGCACAGGTTCGCGTACCGACTCCAGAGTACCGTGTCGCTGGCCTGGACCGGTTCAAGCGACCGATGGCCCACTTCGATCGGCCCGCTGCCGAGGGTTTGGCCCGCGGTCAATCGGGCAAAAATTTCAGCCAGGGGATCTGACTGCCCGGCTTCCAACAACCAATAACGTTGTCGCAGCGCGCCCGGATGCTGGCGATGGTCTTGCCACCCGTTCACCGGCACGATTTGCATGTGTTGCTTGATCGCCGTGATGGTCGACAGGAACCGATCACGGTTGTGGCCATTGGCATAAAGTTCTTCGGGCGGCAGGTTGGAGGTGCTCACGATCACCATGCCCCGCTCGAACATCACCTGGAACAGCCGACCGAGAATCATGGCGTCACCGATGTCGGTGACGAACAGTTCGTCGAAACACAGCACCCGCACCTCGGCGCTCAACTCACGGGCCAGGGCCTGCAGGGGATCCGGCGTGCCGGTGAGCTGGAATGAGCGCTGGTGCACCCAGGCCATGAAATGGTGGAAATGCTGACGTCGCGCCGGGACCTTGAGACTTTCGTAGAAACGGTCCATCAGCCAGGTCTTGCCACGCCCTACCGGCCCCCAGAGATAGACGCCCTGGATTGATTTGCG
This sequence comes from Pseudomonas sp. AF32, assembly GCF_022342325.2. NCBI lineage: Bacteria > Pseudomonadati > Pseudomonadota > Gammaproteobacteria > Pseudomonadales > Pseudomonadaceae > Pseudomonas > Pseudomonas sp. AF32. Next base: position 161,064 of record NZ_RQJK02000007.1, read on the forward strand.
TCCCTCATGCACCGCCTTGTGGCATTGCTCCAGGGCCATGATGGCCAGCTCCTGGGCTTCGTCCTGGACGAAACCGTGATGCTCGATGGCATGCTGCCAGGCACTCAGGGGAGAATCGAAAGACATGCGGCCCGGGTCCGAAAAGAGAAGCCGGGAGTATGCCATGTGGGAACCCTGTAGGAGCAAGGCTTGTCCGCGATGAAGGCACTGCGGTCGACTATCAGAAATCCATGCAGACTGACCCACCGCTTTCGCGAGCAGGCTTTGCTCTTACAGAACTGCGGCTCTAGACCGAGATATCCAGCCGGCTGATCTTCCCTTGCTCATCGAGCCGGAAGGTATACCGCAACTCCAGTGGGCTGCCGGGAAAGGTCCCGGAGATCAGGTTGTGTACCAGCACCTTGCCGGTGCGTTGCTGCACGTTCAGGACTTCTACCCGAGGCTGGTAACGTTGGGCGGTGTCCTCCATCCATTGGGCGATGGCCTGGGTGCCTGCCCGGTGTTGGCCCTCATCGAAGACATTGGCGTCCTCGGCGAAAAAACGCACCGCCGCCGAACTGTCACGGGCATTGGCGGCCGCTATATAGCCGGCGATGGCCGGGGCCAGGGAAGAGACGGGATTGGACATGGTACGGCTCCTTGTTTTATCGATCTCACACCATGCTAAAACAGCGCCATGTCAGTTTTTGTCAGGAGTGAAACGTCCGGTTTCATCCAGTTGCATGAGCTTCATCCAGGCTCGCAACAGATCGCTGCGCCTGCCGGGATAGCGCTCTCCCTGCTCGGCGGCGGACGCAATCCGATCGGTGCGAAAGGTCCGGTAGGCACCGCGCAACTCGCACCAGGCCACCACGACCCGCGCCTCGTTGAAAAAGCCCAGGGCAAGCGGCCAGATCAACCGCTGGCTCGGTGTGTTGTTGACGTCGGCGTAATCGATGAGCAGCTTCGCCTGGGTACGAATGGCCTGGCGGTATACATTTAATTCCACGGTATTGCGCGGGTAGCCATAACCCGGCGGACCGGGCAGCACCGTCGGGTTCTGCAAGGCATCCCGGACGTCAGGGGCCAGCACGGCGGCGACCTTCGCCAAGGCATCGGCAGCGGCCTTGCCCAACACCTCGTCGCCACGCTGGTCCACGTAGCGCAAGCCCAGCACAATGGCCTCGATTTCGTCCGCCGTGAACATCAGGGGCGGCAGGAACAAACCGCTGCGCAAGACATAACCGATGCCGGCCTCCCCCTGGATCGGCGCCCCAAGGGCGGTCAGCTCGGCGATATCCCGATAGAGTGTGCGCTCGGACACCTTCAACTCGGCCGCCAATGTCGCGGCGGTAACCGGGCAGCGCTTGCCGCGCAAGACTTGCAATAAAGTGAGCAGCCGGGTGGTACGCGACACGATGGGCTATCCGGGAGGAAAAAGTTGACGCAGACTAGCAGAGGCCGGTGTCAGAAACTGTCAGGAGCCCGGCATCCTTCGGGTCCCTTTTAGCGTGAGAGAGTGCCCATGCGCAGAATCATTGGTTTGTCCGTTCTCCTGATGTTCATGAGCCTGAGCAGCTGTACCCTCTTCCAGCGCCATGATCCGCTGAACATCAACGTGGTGGGCATCGAACCCTTGCCCAGCCAGGAACTGGAGATGCGTTTCGCGGTGAAACTGCGCTTGCAGAATCCCAACGACATCGGCATCGACTATAACGGCGTGGCGCTGGATCTGGAGGTCAATGGACACACGCTGGCGTCAGGCGTGAGTGATCAGACAGGCTCCATCCCGAGGTTTTCCGAGCAGGTGCTGAGTGTGCCAGTCAGCATCTCGGCTTTTTCGGTGCTGCGCCAAACGCTGGGCCTGAGCCAGACCCAGAGCCTGGACAACCTGCCCTACGTGCTCAAGGGCAAGCTTGCGGGCGGGTTGTTCGGTACCGTGCGCTTCGTCGACCGCGGGACCCTGGACTTGCGGGCCCCTACGACCACTTGGTGATTCACGCGGTAAACCGCACGCCGGGCCTGGCCCGCTCATCCACCACCAGCTCGAACACATCCGGCCGGGCATAGTGCCCGACCACGTCATAGTCGTAGCGCGCCCGCACCAGATCGTCGGTATCGATTTCAGCGGTCAACAACCCTGCCCTGTCTTTCAACGGACCGGCCAGCACATCCCCCATGGGGCCGACGATGACGCTGCCGCCGGCGATCAATGGACGTTCGGCCGGCCAATTCGCGACCTCGATCCCCAGCGCCTGAGGCGAGGACTGGACCTGACAGGCGCTGACCACAAAGCACCGGCCTTCATGGGCAATGTGACGCATGGTCACCTGCCACATATCCCGTTCATCCACCGTCGGCGCACACCACACCTCGACGCCCTTGGCGTACATCGCCGTGCGCAGCAGCGGCATCATGTTTTCCCAGCACACCGCCGCGCCCACACGACCGACCTGGCTGTCGATCACCGGCAAAGTCGAGCCATCGCCCTTGCCCCAGATCAGCCGCTCCGTGCCGGTGGGCATCAGCTTGCGATGCCTGGCCACCAGACCTGCCTCGGGTTCGAAATACAGGGCCGTGCAATAAAGCGTACTGCCAGCACGCTCGATCACGCCCAGCACCAGACTTGCCCCGGTGCGCGCCGAGAGCCCGGCCAGCGCTTCGGTCTCGACCCCGGGCACGTCGATGGCATTGGCGAAATAGCGGGCGAACGCCTCGCGTCCCTCCGGCAGCCGATAGCCCAGTTGAGTCCCGAAACCTTCTCCCTTGGGATACCCGCCCAGCAAGGCCTCGGGCATGACCACCAATCGGGCACCGGCCTGACGTATAGCCTCTTCATAAGAGAGGATCTGCGCCAGGGTTTCGCCCTTGCCGCCGGGCAAGGAACCGATCTGCAGGGCGGCGACGATGGATTTTGGCATGGGTTGCAACTCCTGATCATTGGGTGTTGCCGATTCTCGGGCGCCGACTGATCATGAATAAAGCCCTGAACACTGCTAAATGATATGAGCCATATGAATATCGCAGACGTCGACCTCAATTTGCTCAAGACCTTCGAAGCCCTGCACGACGAGTCCAGTGCCAGCCGGGCCGCCTTGCGCCTGGATGTGACACAGTCGGCCATCAGCGCTGCCCTGCGCAGATTGCGAGATCTGTATGACGATCAATTATTCGTGCGCACCGGCCGCGGCCTGGCCCCGACTTTGCGGGCCAACCAGCTCAAACCGGTCATCAGCGATGCACTGGACAAATGTCGCCAGAGCCTGGCGATGATTGATCCGGACGCCGGTCGCTACGAAGGTCGCTCGGTCATCGTCGGTCTGTCCGATGACTTCGAGGTGGCTTATGGGCGGCGGCTGATCGAAGAAGTGGCCCGACGTGCGCCAGGATTGCGGTTGATTTTCCGCCAGACCCACAGCCAGATCGTTGGCCGTGACCTGATGGAACGCACCCTGGACCTGGCGATCACGGCGGGAGGGTTTTCGCAGCGGTTGCTCAGTCGCCAGGTATTGGGGGAAGGCGATTATGCGTGCCTGGTCGACCAGGCCAGTCTGGCAGAGGACCAGGTGACCCTCACGCTGGACGCTTTCGTGGCCCGTGAACATCTGCTGGTCTCATCCGGCGGCTTCATCGGTATCACCGACGAGGGGTTGGCCGGGCTCGGGCTGAGCCGGAAGGTGTGCGCGTCGACCACCCATTTTGCCGCACTGCCGTTTCTGCTCAAGGGCAGCCAGGCGGTAGCGACCATTCCGGGGCACGCCGCCCGGGCCATCGCGGCGCTCAGCGGTCTGGCGTTGTTGCCCTGCCCCATTGCGTTACCGCGCTACCCCATCGAACTGGGCTGGCGAACCCCAACCCAAATGGATCCTGCGATGGTCAAGGTTCGCGAGGCCATTGTCGCCACCTTTGCATAGGCCTATTTATTTGCCGCCATCAGGCGATTGACTTCACTGCGCACCATGTTGGCGAATTCCGGAGGCGACATGCCGTCCAGTTCCGCACGCACCCACTCGGCCCACTTGCCCTTGCGTTTGGAACGCTCACCGAACAAACGGGCGGCCTCACCCTTGGCCTTGCCCAGGTTGTTCTGCCACAGTTCGAACAGTCGGGATTTTTCGTCTTCCAGTGCGGCGCGCTCGGCCAGGGGCTTGTCAGCCAGATTGAAGCTCATGGGGAATTACCTGTTGCGTAAATAGGCGACATCTTACACCTTGCAGGGAAGCGTCTTAACCCCAATGCTGCAATGATTGCCCAAGGCTGCAACTTTCGCTCAAGCGTCACACTCAATTGTTCATTGCCATCACCCAGGAGCCATTCAATGCCTCGTAAAAACACCGAGCAAGCAAACGGAGAGCAAATCAAGGATCAAGTGTTCAGCGAACTGAAGGCCCTGATCGAAGAGTCGGAAAAGCTGCTCAAGAGCAGCACAGCGCTGGTCGGCGAAGATGCCGAGAACCTGCGGGGTCAGATCGCTCAGAAACTGCAAATGGCCCTGGATTCGCTTGCCAGTGCGCGCGAACGCACCCGCCCCATGGTCGATGCCACCGAAAACTACATTGGCGGGCACCCGTGGCAAACCGTGGCAATTTCCGCCGGCTTCGGGCTGGTGGTGGGCTTGCTGCTCGGACGGCGCTGACCAATCACACCTACGGCAGCACATTCAACATCACCGGTTCAGGCAGACCGCTGTCGCGGGCAAGCCCAGCTACCCCAGGTTGTCCTTTTGTCTTTTCCTGGTTATTCGCCCGCCAGCGCCCGCAACTGCGCCAAGGTCTGCTCATCCAGTGCAATCCCGCTCTCATTGGATTGACGACGCTCGCGATGCCGGCGATCCCCTGGCAGCCGTTGCAGGCCCACACCTTGCATTTGCCTGACCAGTTCCTGGCTGCGCTCGGCGAAGTCCTGCCCGGCGGCCTTGCTCGGGTCGATCACGATCAGTAACTGGCCGGTCCACGGCGTCTTGGCGCCCGGGTGGTTGTTCCAGTCGAATTCGAAGGAAAAATTGCCGCCGGTCAGGGCCGCGGCCAGCAACTCGACCATCATCGACAACGCAGAGCCCTTGTGCCCGCCAAACGGCAGAAGCGCGCCCTCTTCCAGAATCGCCTTCGGATCGCACGTCGGCCGGCCCTGACTATCCACCCCCATGCCCGGCGGTAACAGCTCGCCCTTGCGGGCAGCGATCTGCACGTCCCCGTGAGCAATGGCGCTGGTCGCCAGGTCGAAGACAATCGGCTCGCCACCGGCCCGAGGCGCGGCGAAGGCAATGGGGTTGGTGCCGAACAACGGACGATCCGCGCCATGGGGCACCACGCACGTCATGCTGTTCACCACGCTCAGCGCCACCAACCCTTCGTAGGCAAACGGCTCGACATCCGGCCAGAGCGCCGCGAAGTGGTGCGAGTTTCGGATAGCCAGCACCGCGATGCCGGCACTACGGGCCTTCGCCACCAACAATGGACGTGCGGCAGCCAGGGCCGGTTGGGCGAAACCGTTACCGGCGTCCACCCGGACGAACCCTGATGCGATGTCCTCGACCACCGGCACGGCCCGGCCATTCACCCAACCGCTCTTGAGCGTCGAAACATAGCCGGGAATGCGAAAGACCCCATGGCTGTGGGCACCGTCGCGCTCAGCGCTGGCGCAGTTCTGCGCCAGGGTCCGGGCGACTTCGGTCGAAGTGCCATGCCGCAGGAAAATCTTCTCCAGCAAACTCACCAGGGCATCGAAGGACAGGGGGCCGGAAGCGGTGTGATCGGATAGCGCAGACATCTGAAGCTCCAGAGTGGTTGTTGGAGGTAGCAACAGCGTAAGAGAAACCAGTCCGGTGATTAACACTGCTTCACGAACACGCTGTCAACCTTCGCGCAGACAGGCCTCAAGACCCTGCAGCTTGACAGCTCCCGAGCCTGGCGGGCGGTAACTATGTACCACCCTTGCCTGTTCACGCCCTCCTAGCCTGAGCGCTTTTCATTGACGTGCCGCCTCGCGGCGCCTTGACCGAGAAGCGACGATGACCACCGAAACCACACCACTGCTGTTTTCCCAAGTGCTGGAAGCTACCCGCCTGGAGGAACTGACCCCACCTGGAGGGTTCACCCAAAAGGACCTCGACTGGCTGCACCACGCTGCCCTCCCCACCCACACGCTACGCGCCGCGCAGGTACCCTCGATGACCGCCGAAACCATTCTGCTCGAAGCCGAGGGCAAGGCCCCGATCCCGCTGGCGGGTTGCTTTATTCTGTCCGCCCTGCCGGATGCCGGTACCTCGGGCGAGAAGCCTGCGTTTCTCTATACGCCCTGGCTGGGCATCGAAAAATTCGACAGTCCGACATCCATCGAGACGAAGATTGACCGGATGCTGGCAACTCCCACCGAGCGAGACGCGCTGTTTCAATTGCTTGCGATTTCTCAACGGGCTGAACTGAACGGCGCGGCAGTCATCCGGCAGGTGCGCCAATCAATCGAAGGGGATGTCTTCAGCTTCCAGATCGAATCCATCGAACACGCACAAGCCCTCAACGGACAGGCGTTGGTGAACGAGCTGATCACAATGCCCTCCCTGGACCGGATGCTCGACCAGATATTGAACGAAGTGGCATCGAACTTCGACCATCGGCAGACTCGGGCGGCCATCAGTTCCTACGGCAATCCGGGCGACCCCAAGGCAAACAAGGTCACCCAAACCCTGTCATTGGCCGACGCGATCCTGGTCTACTTCCACCACCAAGGTCGGCCCAACGGGCATGACGTCGAGTTCGTTCACCCGGAAATAGTCGCGTCGCCTCATAATTCGCGGGAGTGGGAGAGCCTGCTGAGGGTTACCGCCGCAAGCCTGATTCCCCGGCTTGTCGGTTGCATCGAGACGTACTGGGACGCCAACGGCCCTTTCCACGCGCCACGTCGGTCGTTTCTTTCCCAGGTGCTCAGCGATGCAATGCGAGCGGACATCCTGATCAAGCAGGAACAACGACAACTGACGGCTACGCAAAACCGGGAGCTGCTGCGACTGTTCAGGCCGTCCCGCCCGGACGAGCCGCTGCAGTTCATCGAAACGATTCGCCTCTGGGAGTACGCGCCGCTGTACGTGGAGCTTGCGGGCTCATTGATGATCAGCGCAAAAGGGCACTATCTCTACACGCCCAACCAGGGCCTGCAGGTCGTCGAGGATTATCTGGGTTTCAAACACGCATTGTTCGATACGCCAACCAGCACCACGCGAAAGGAAGCGTTGTACGGCCTCATGAGCCTGGAAGAGCGTAACCGTTTCCTGCGCTTCGATGAGCCACATGTGTCGGGGCATCCCGTGGTCTTTCCGATATTCGAATCCCTGGCGAACTCGATCATTGGCAAGCAGATCAGCAATCTCCATTACGCATTGGAGATGTCTCGCCAGGACCAGATGGACATGCACGCCCTCGTCGACAAGGCGCTGGACGTACGGCCCCTGGTAGGCAGAAACCTCTTGAAGCATCGAACCCATGGCCATTGGAGTACCCGGCCCGCGTTCCATGGAGACCTGCGTCCAACCAGTCTGATGGCCGATCGGCTGGAAAGAAAAATCAAGAGCTATGCCAGCGTCGAAGACGCTTTCAATATGCTGTTCGGCCAATTGCCGGTATCCACGGACCTCTCGCTGCTCAAGGAGTTGAGAGGCCTTCGCTCGGAACTTACCAACGTTTTTTCCCTGGGCATACGCGCCGAAGCCGAGCTACGAGAGCTTGACGGAACACTCGCTCCCGCCGCCCACGACCTGATCCGTACCGTTTTCACTTACGACCCCGATTATCCGGACCGTGAGCAACGCATCGGCGTCAAAGGTTTTCGGCCAGATGTCTATGCCTTGAGACTCAGTTGCACAACGGAAGACCAGACGACCTCCCTTCCCGTCGCCAATTGTTTCTTCATGACCGAGCGCGGCGGCCTGGACACGCCTTATTCAGGCCTGGGCATTCTTTGGACACCTTCGGACGGCCTGCAGGTGTTCCCTTCCGTCGAAACCGCCACCCGGCAAATCAACGGGTACCTGCTCGACTCCAGAAAGCGCTTCAGCCTGTTGGCCAACTTGCCCTCGGCTCAACGCAAGCCCCATGGTCGCTATCGACTCGAGACGTTTGAGCTGATTGAGGACAACGTCTTGTTGAACCGGATGAACTCCTTCATCCTTTTTTTCGAGGCCGAGCAAGGCTATTTGAATACATTGGAAAGCGGAGACTGGCAGTTGACCGGGCAGGCCCTGGCAAAAAGCCTCAAGTCCCTGGTAAAAAAAGGCGCCCCCACCAACCTGCCGCGTGCGATACGTATCGCCCAGGCCGCCTGGTGGCGACAGAAACTGCCTGCCTGGCTCGGCACGGCCTCTCTTGAAGATCAACGCCTGCACATTGATCTGCTCGAGCAATACAGAAGCAGCGTAAGCGACGGCAAAGATTATCTGGACGGAATCGAGCCACTGCACACTTATGTGAACAAAAAACTGAAGGCATTGCTCAATGCTCGCTTTGCCGAAAAGGACCTGGACCCGGCCACGCTACTGATCACGCCGAACCTGGCACTGGCAGGGCCTGCCAGTCCGTTGACCGATTTCGCCTTGAATCATCTCGACGCAACCCAGAGAACCGGATTCACGGTGTCCTCGACTGTAGGGCAAACATTGCCTGAGCGCCTGAACGAAACGACCGTCAAGCAGCTGCAACTGTCACTCGATATCACCACCACATATAAGAAACACGTCCAGGACAAGCTCTGCGGCAAGGGCGCGGACGTCCAATCGAGAAGGCAGCGTTTTCGCCGCCAGTTACCCTGGCAGCTTTTGCAGTATGCCCATGCACGCCATTTACAACAGTACCTGTCCCCTACCGCATTCGACTTGATCCGACAGGTACTGGACATGCCGGACGCCATCGCGCGTCAGGCCGTGAGGGGTGCGAGCGCGCTGATTCGTCCATTGGAGCTGATCAAGACCGACGGTGCCGCAGCCATCAAAGCCCTGGGGCTGTACCTGATCGGATCGAGCACCGATGCGAAAGCGCCCCACGTGCTGTACTCGCCTTACCGTGCAGGCCCGGCCCTTACCGAGTTCAAAGACGAAGCGAGCATTATCGCTGCGCTCAACTTGCCGGGAGCGCTTCAGGATCTGATGATCAGTCGGCTTCCCGCCAACCAGCAGAGTCTGTTCAGGAACCTGTTCGCTTCCACAATGGGACGACGGTCGGAGATCACCCTGGCCTCCAATCCAATCCGGGGAAACCTGTTCGATGCATTGTTTGACGACAATGTGCAGGTGTTATCAGACTTGTTGAACACGCATGCCGACAGCCAGCGTCAGTACGACTGGGAAACAGCTTTGCATGTGTTCAGCTCCGGGGTGAAGTTCGCAGGAAGGCACCTGCCGGGCAAACTGGCCTTTTTCGAGACGCTGTGGGAGAGCTACCAGGATTTCAAAGCCTCTGCCGAAGCCTTGCAGCAACATGACTGGAAGACTGGCATGCACGATTTTGTCGGCGGTGCGGCAGAAATGGTGTCGCTGGGTTTTCTCAATCGCGACGACACATTCGGTTTGCTGGATCCCGTCTCGCCAACCGCCACCGTGGCGGCTCCGGCCAGTTGGCAAGCTATCGCGTCCACCGCCCCGGCTCGCACCAACCTGCAAGCCTTCGAGGCCATGGACGTCAGCCTTTGCGACCTGCAACGAAACTTTATCGATGGCACCTACCGCGCCGCCGGATCCAGCAAAGCGTACGCCTGCCTGGCCGGTAAAGTCTTCCAGGTGGCGAAAGCCAACCAGGTGTGGCGCATCGTCCATGAGAATGGAGAAGGACCGATACTGAAAAAAGCGCCTGGGAGCCAGGAATGGCTGATTGATCCAGATCGACAAACCATTCGTTACGGCAAGGTGATGTCGACCCTTGCAAACTCATACAGCGACTACAAGGCGGCCAGCTCGCTCAATATCGAAGCCAGAGGCATGGCGCAGATACGCAGAAAATATCCTCACTGCGCCAATGCAATCGTGCAGGCACTGGAGACCGCAAGGTTCTATTCATCGAATGCGCTGCACAATCTTGGACAAGCCCGGCGACAACTGACACCGGGCTCCAGGCTTGACACTTTCCTGAAGCTTTTCTTCGGCGTCAGTCATGTCGATGCGAACCTGATCGAAAAAATAAACACTGCGATTGCACCGATCTGCAAGGCATTGGCCGATCCTTCCTGGGAATCGCAGAACGCCAACCGCATCGTGATCGGTAACCTCAAGGACATAGACGACACGGCGACCGCATTCGTGCTGGAGGCGAAAGCAGCAGGAAGAATCTATCTGACGCAGCTGTTCTTCGAGGTGGGATTGGATCGATACAAGGAGCTCGTACCTGAGTCTTTCAATGTTGACGCCCATGCCCAGGGAGCGACGCTCATCCATGAAATCACCCACCAGCTTTTCGATACATACGACATTGTCTACCTGGACGCGGCGCTGCCGTTCTACGACCTCATCTCGACAGACACCGAGCTGGGCCGGCTCAAGCAGGGCGACCTGAAAGCCCAGCAACTTCACGGACTGTCGCTGACCACGCCACGCTCCAAGTTATTCATGGCCTGGGATCATATCGCTGGCGAGCTCAAGAGCCTGGAACTGCTGCGGTCCTTCAAAGACATGGCCAGCGAGATCCTCAGAGTCACGGGTGCAAAAACCCTGAGCGAAGCCCGTGACATTTTTCTGGACCCCAATTCAGCGGACAAACGCATCGACGTCATACTTCGAAACGCCGACTCCATGACATTACTCATCTGCATGCTGGGGCGCCAGCTCGACCCGCCCGCCCCGAGGGCTTAGTTGATCTTTTTTTCACGATATCCGTGAGATGCTGTGATGACGCCCTACCGGCGTGAACGCTTTGTACCGAAAAAACAGGTCATTTGGCGTGCTAACGCCACGACGACTGTTCTCGACAGGTCATACCGAGGGTTAGAATGCGGCAAACCAGGAAGAGTCAATGACCGAACGAACACTGTCGGAAGCCGAATACGACGCCATTACCGATGCGGCCGCGCACTGGTGCATGCGCATGCATGCTGCCGACTGCACCGATGCCGAACGACTGGCCTTCAGGCAATGGCACGATGCCGATCCCCTGCACGCCTTCGAATACGAAGCCATGCTGGAAATCTGGGATGTCGCCGATCACCTGCCCCGCATCGAGTCTGCGCCGCCGGCCCCGCTGCCCCGGCCTCGGTCGCGCTGGCGTTCGCTGGCCACCGCCGCCGCGGTGCTGGTGGTGGGCCTGCCACTGGCTGCCTACACGGGTTGGAACCTGGGCTGGCTTGCCAACTCCTATGAGCGATTCGAAGCCGACGCAAGCGTTCGCCGCATCACGTTGGGCGACGGCAGCCAGGTCGAGCTCAACCTGGGCAGCGAGCTGGTGTTCGCCAACTACAAGAATGAGCGGCGGGTTACGTTGAAAAGGGGCGAGGCCTTCTTCGAAGTCAGCCATGACACCCAGCACCCATTCATCGTCCGGGCCGGCCAAGGCCAGGTACGGGTGACCGGCACCCGCTTCAACGTATGGATGTATCAGGATCAGGTACGGGTCACGCTGGTGGAAGGCTCGGTACTGGTCGCCAGCAACCACGCACTGACCCAGAACGGTTCGCGGCTCACACCCGGCATGCAGGCAAGTTACAAAGCCGGCGACTTCCAGGCGCAGGTCCGCGAAATCCCCGCCGACGACAACTCATTGGCATGGCGCAACGGCAAGCTGGTGCTGAATAACCTCACCCTTACCGACGCCCTGCCATTGATCAACCGCTACCTCGACCATCCCGTCATGCTGGCCGATAACAACACCGGAGCCCTGCGTATCGGCGGTATCTACAACATCAGCGAAGTGAAGAACCTGGTGCCTTCGTTGCCGAAGGTGCTACCGGTCTACCTGACGCAGAACAAGGATGGCAACCCGGTCCTCAACACCATCGGTCAACGACCCGCCAACCAATGAAAGAAGCCGCCTCCTCTCCCGGCAGGAGCGAATGGCGGCTTCCACGCTCGATAAGCCCGACGCCCTCGGCCTACTGCGTTGCCACCCTTCCCGCCTCATCCCGTTCACGGATAATCAATGCCTGATAGTACGGATCGGCCTTGATCTGCTGTTCGGTAAAGGGCAACACGCTCCATTGTTTCCTGGAGAACGCTTCGGTCTGGTCTGCCGCATGGGGAGATGCGGGGTCGCTGGAGACGGAAAAGACCAGCAATCCCTGGGCCTGAGGGCCTTTGTCGTCAAAGGTGACCACTTGCAAGTAGCTGGTACCGCCGACCACTTCCCGCTTGCCATTCGCGCGCGGCACACTCTGGATTGCGTTGTAGATCCCCAGCTCCCCCGGCCCCCCATGGATGGGCGTCTGTCGACCGCGACTGCTGACAACCTGCACGTCCTGCCAGCGACTGTCCGCCGACAACCCGGCCGCCTTGACCGCATCCGCCGAAGCGAGCATGGTCTTGCGCAACGCCTCGATAACCGCAGGCTGGTCGATCGCCAGGCCTCTCGGGGTCTGTTGCGGGTCTTGGGGATCGAAAGGTACACGCCAGAAATCAGGGACAGCCTGCAAGCCTTCCATGATGTGCTGGAAATGAATGAACCCCACTCCGCTGTCCAGGCCAGCCGTACGGTCCCAGGCCTTCAGGCGGGTGCACACCTGCGCCAGTGCCGACGCCTCGGGTCCCGGATCAGCGGTGCAGAACCGGAGCAGGTCCGGCATGACCTGGTCAGCCAGATAAACCTGATCGTCCATGACCATGCGCTGCAGGTCCTCTACCTTCACCGGCCCTGTCCTGGCGAGCTTGTCGAGTCGGTCCAACGCAAAGCGTGCCCGTGGGCCCAGTGGCTGGCCTTGTTGGCTGATCAAGGGCGAATAGCCTGACAAGGGCTGCGAAGGGTTGGTCATCCAGGCCGAATCGTTGGAATTCTGCACGTAGTCGCGGCGCAACAGCTGTGGCTGCCTTTCGGCGGCATAAATGCCTGGCTGCGCCGCTTTGGGATCGATGTCCCAGACACACTCGCTGCGCGAGCCATCCAATACGATCAGCTTCGAACCGAGCCGAGGGTCACTGCAGCGAGCCAGCTTGTCAGCCTCCACGTTCGGCACCACCGACAGATTCATGTACAGGCTCTGCCCCTGGTCGTCCACCGCCAGGGTATTGACCCAGGGAATGCCTTGGATCTCATGGACGGTCGCTTGCAGGTCCTTGAGCGTGACCGCCCGATTCATGGCGTACCACTGGGCCAGCACGCGGTCGTTCTCCAGGTTCGCGTCCCGCAGGCTGTAGGCGAAGCGTCGATCCCAATCCAGCCGCCCCGGCCATTGCACGACCGGGCCGAACTGCGAGCCGTAGACCACCCGTGAAATCGTCTTCATCTGCCCACCGGGTTGTTTGATGTCCACCATGACCGTCTGTTGGCTCATCGGAACGGATTTGCCATCGAGCAAATAGCGGGTCGGGTCCTTGGGGTCGAGTTGCAGACGGTACAGGGTGAAATGCTTGGACGTATCGACCGTATGGGTCCAGGCCAGGTGCCGGCTGAAACCGATGTTGATCATCGGCAATCCCGGCAGGGCAGCCCCCATGACGTCCAGCTTGCCGGGAATGGTCAGGTGCATCTGATAAAAGCGCATGCCCCCCACCCACGGGAAATGTGGGTTAGCCAGCAGCATGCCGCGTCCGTTGAATGAACGCTCGCTGCCGATGGCCAACCCGTTGCTGCCACGTTCCAGGGCAAAACGCTGCTGCCGCAGCGCGGCGACTGAAAAATCGGCCGGACCTTCAATGCTTGCGGCCGCCTGGGGCGGTTGCGCGCCGGCCAGGGCTTCGGCGAACTGACCAACGCCCCCTTCCACCAGCAGGCGACGGGTCAACTTGACCAGGTCCAGCGCCGTGATGGGCCGCACCCAGTCGCTCGCGCACTGCTCGGGCAGCCCTTTGGCCCGGCGCTCGGCCAGAGCCCGGTTGTAACCGGTCGCATAGCCCTCGACCAGCTGTTGGATCTGGGGTGTCTGGGCTTGCCAGAAGCCGGAGACCGCCTGTGGGGTGTTGAGCCAGTTGAAGAACACGTCGCTTGCGCTGTTTTTCCGCTGTTCCACCGTGACCTGCTCGGGTCCGAAGTAGCGAGAGCGCTGGCCGTTGACTGTGACGATCTCGTTGGCGAGCAGGCAAAGATTGTCCTGGGCATAGGCATAACCGATGCCGTAACCCAGACCGCGCTCATTCTCGGCCCGGATGTGAGGGACGCCAAACTGGGTTCGACGGATTTCAGCGCTGGCCTGTCCTGCATCGCCTTGAGCGCTGGCGACCGAGATGAGCCCCAGGCCCATTCCCAAACATGCGCCTGCAAGACGCAATCTCGATAACTGCCCGGACTTTCTCACGTTCACTCCTGATCGAAAAAACTGCAAGAACCAGGACCGCTCCCCCGATATGACAACAGGGAAAAACATCGAATCCGGCCTGGCCATCCACATTCACCGTGCATGACCGGGAATGCGCCTCTCCTGGAAACGAACCGGATGAAAAAAAATTAATGGCCTCGCGGTCGCTGGGGCACGGGGCTTTGACGGCATCCCGGCTTTTTTTTCACATTCGGGGCTTCATGATTGGTCGCCTTCGTTCGTCCTATACAGGAGAGCATTTGTGACCTTTTCTGATCAGGCTGGTAAGGAGTTTTTGCATGCAAGACACGCAACTACCCATGGAGGGTAAAAAACCAGGGCCGACCGGCGTCCCGATGACAGCTGCGCAGCGCGTGTTCGCCAGGCCAGCGGAACGAGGCAACAATGAGCACATCAAGCGTCTGCTCAAGCATTTCGGGCTCAGGACCAGCCTGATTCGCCTCAAGGTCATCGATACGTTGCTCACCGCAGCCGCGCAGAACCGGGGCCTGGGTGTGCGGGGCATCCACAGTCAACTGGCGGGACTGGACATTCCGTTGTCCTTTCTCAGCGTGCGCGAGGTCTTGAAGCGACTGTGCAGCGAGGGTGTGCTGACGCTGAACCCCGACAAGAGCTACAGCTTGCATGCCAGGGCGGTGGCCATACTTGAGGCCGTGGAATGACAGCGCTTGGCAGGGCTAGGGCTTGACCTTTCGACGCATCACACCATTGACCACCACCACGACGACCGCCACGGCAATGGCGATGTACTGAAACAGCTGTTCGCTGATCATGCCTTTGTTCTGCATCCAGGACAGCCCCAGCATGATTGCCAGGACGACGAGGACGATCAGAATCGAGTATTTCAAACGTTGCGAATGGGTCATTGCCAGTTCCTGAATGTATCCGTTGTATCCGACTGCTTGCCCGGTGCATTCCCGATGGCGGGGACAAGAGGCACAGGCGGGGCCCCATGGTACAGCCGAAAGCGCATAGGTGCGCAACCAGGATGTTCGATCGGTTGAATACGGCCTTTCTGCCAGCTATCGGATTAATTCCCTTCGTCGCCGCCACGCGTCCGCCATTTACGAGCGTTGTTCGTACAAACTTCGGTCCGGTTTCCTTCGCAAACTGAGGCCAGGGCTTATTTCGACCCAGAAACTCCCCACGTATTCTCGAAAAGAGGCACCTACCTCCTTATGGAAAATAACGTTGGGAACCATGCAAAACTCGCTGACAACCTTCTCGCCACATCGATTGACGGGTTTTTGCCTGGCTATCGCGCTATTTGAACTGCTGACCTATCTTGCCAGCGACCTGGTCATGCCCGCCATGTCCGGCGTCACCGAAGAACTGGGGGCCTGCGCGGATCAAATTCCCTACGCGTTCAACCTCTACCTGCTGGGCGGCGTTGTGTTGCCGTGGCTGATCGGCCCGTTATCGGATCGCCATGGGCGCCGCTCGTTCATGCTTGCCGGCTGCGCCGGCTTTGCGCTGGCTTGCGCGGCAATCACCCAGGTCAGTCACATGCACGGATTCAATGCCCTGCGCCTGATCCAGGGCATGGGCCTGGGCTTCGTGATTGCCGTCAGCTATCCCGCCATCCAGGAAATGTTCAGCGAATCGGACGCCGTGAGAGTCATGGCGCTGCTGGGCAACCTCGCGCTTCTTTCTCCCCTGCTCGGGCCGTTGCTGGGTGGGGTGCTGTTGCAATGGTTGTCCTGGCGCGAACTGTTTCTGTTACTCGCGGGCCTCGGGGCGGTGAGCTGGCTGGCCCTGTGGTGGTTCATGCCGCAAAACGCGGGGACCGGGCAGGCGACCGGAAAACCGCAGCCATCCGAACCCTTCGAATTGCGCTCCCTGCTCAAGCGTTACGGCGCACTGCTGGGGCATGGCGGATTCATGGCCGCCAGCGTAGCGCTCGGCCTGATGAGTCTGCCGCTGATCGCCTGGATAGGGCTGTCGCCCCAGTTGCTTATCCAGGGCCAGGACCTTTCACCGCTGATGTACGGGTTGTGGCAGGTGCCGGTCTTCGCCGCCGTGATCCTTGGCAATCTGCTGCTCAACGGGCTGGTGGAACGGGCCGGTGTCCACGGGGTGCTCCGCTACAGCCTCTGGCCCTTGTGCGCCGGCCTGATCGCACTGGTCATTGCCAGTCGGTTCGATCTGGCGTTGCCGGTGCTGGTCAGCAGCCTGTCGCTGTATGCCCTTGGACTCGGCATGGGCAATGCGGCGCTGTATCGATTGGCGCTGTTCGCCAGCGCCGACAGCAAAGGACTGGTCTCGGCCATGGTCGGGATGATTTCCATTGCGGTGATGAGCACGGCAGGTTCGCTGCTGGCCCTGCTGGGCGCCGGGGCCAGCCTGGAATCCTTCGCCCTGATGGCCGGCATCGCCGGGCTCAGCTGTCTTGTCGCATTGCGCCTGTTCCTGTCGCAGCCGTCTGCCCACGTTTGAAGTTGTCGTCCCTGAGGAACCCTGCCCAGATGATTCATTTTCCCCACGCCGATGCGCTATGCGCACTGCCCCATCCCTACGATCCCGACTCGGTACCTTCCGGGCTGTTCGATCGCGCCATGGCCGAGATAAGCCTGTTTCATTGCCACCACACCCCAGGCTACGAAGCCTGGCTCAACGCCAATGGTCTTGGCGCCGCAGACCTGGAGCACATGACCGACTGGTCGCAACTGCCAGCTGTCTATGCCAACTATTTCAAACAGCGACTGCTGCTCAGCCCAACCGCCGCAGATGCCCTGGAACTCACGTCGTCCGGCACCAGTGGGCAGAAAAGCCGCATGCGCTACGACGAACGCAGCATGGCCGCGGCCCAGGGCATGGTGGCGCGGATCTTCGAGCATTACGGCTGGTCCACCCCGGATACCCCCTGCAACTATCTGCTGCTTGGGCATGAACCCGAACCGGACAATCGACTGGGAACGGCGTACACCGATCAGTTCCTGTGTCGCTTTGCCCCGGTCAATCGCGTTGCCTATGCCTTGCGGCGTACCGGGACAGGGCACGAATTCGATGTGTTCGGCGTTATCCGCGCCTTGCAAGCGTTCGCCGGGCAGGGCTTGCCGGTCAGGATCTTCGGCTTCCCGGCCTTGCTTTGGCACGTACTCGAACGCATGCGCGAAACAGGCCTTGCGGACCTGGAGCTTGCGCCTGGCTCCCTGGTATTCCTGGGAGGCGGCTGGAAAAAGCAGGCCGCCCAGGAGATTCCCCGCCATCAGGTCTACGAGCGCATCACCCGGCAGTTGGGGATCGCTCCCCATCGATGCCGTGACGGCTACGGTGCCGTCGAGCATGCCGTGCCTTATGTCGAATGCGAACAGCACCGTTTTCACGTGCCGGTCTATTCGAAAGTCTTTGTGCGGCATCCCTCGGACTTCAGTGTCCAGCCCCTCGGCGAGGCCGGTCTTCTGTCCTTCGTTTCACCCTACATCTCCTCCAGTCCCGCCCACGCCGTGGTGATGAGCGACCTTGCGACCCTGCATGGCGCCGATTGCGAGTGTGGCTCCAGCACCCAGTGGTTCGAACTCCACGGCCGTGCCGGCACCAGCGCCAGCAGAAGCTGCGCCATGGCTGCCGCCGAATTGATCAAGGAAAACTGACATGTATCTCATCAATGGCCAACTGCACGAGAGCCTGCTCCTCGATCCGGTCCTCGAACGCTTGCAGGCACAATTGCCCGCCCTGCTGGCCGAGCCCCCCTCGATCGACAGTGTCCTCGATTGCGCCGAGGCGTTCACCCAGGCATTGCGCTCGACGGGGCAGGATTGCTTCCTTGACGAGGACCAGCGTCAGGCATTGATCGCCTTTTGTACGAGGGAGCACCTGAGCCTCAAATTGACGCGAGAACTGGGGGAGGAGCCTCGCTCGATCAGGCGAATCGACTACAGCGATGGTCCCTTCGAAAGCTGGCAACCCCTGGGCCTGGTGGTGCATATCACACCGGGCAACGCACCGCTGCTGGCGTTCTGTGCTGCCCTGGAAAGCCTGTTGGCGGGGAATATCAACTGGCTGCGGCCCAGCACACGGGATGGGGACCTGACGGCTCGGACATTGAAAGCCTTTCTCGATTGCGACCGCAGTGGCCGGCTTGGCGGTTACCTCGCGGTTCTGCCCGTGCCTCACCATGAAAGCGGACGGCTTTTCGCGTTGGCCCAAGGCGTCAGCGCCTGGGGCGGCGAAACGGCGCTCAAGGCCCTGCGCGAGCAGATCCCGAGCGGCTGCCGCTGGATCGATTGGGGCCACCGCATCAGCTTCGCCTATGTCACGCCTCGCGCCGCCACGCCGCAGGCGCTGGACGCGCTGGTGGATGAAATCTGCCGTCTCGATCAGCAAGCCTGCTCCAGCCCCCAATGGCTCCTGGTGGATCATGACGAGCCCGCTGCGCTGCAGGCACTGGGCAATGCACTGGCCGCTGCCTTCGAACGACGGGCAGATCATTGGCCTGCACTGACCGCCAGCACCGCCGAAGCCTGCGAGATCACTACCCGCACCGCCCTGGCCCGACTGGACCAGAGCTTCGCGGGGCAGACCGGCCAGGTCTGGGTCGGTAGCGGCTGGCGCATTCTCTGGGAACATCATCGCGACCTCTCGCCGTCGCCGCTGTTCCGCACGCTATTGCTGCGGCCCGTACCCCAGGATTCGCTGATCGAGACCTTGCTGCCCTGGCGCAACGTCCTGCAAAGCTGCGCGCTGATCTGCGAAGAGGAACGGGTGCCCGCAGTGGCACGCAGCCTGTTAGCCGCCGGCGTGCCCCGTATTTCGGCAACCGCCGACATCCAGCAAGGCTATGACGGTGAGCCTCACGATGGGGTCTATGCGTTGCAACGGTTGAGCCGTCGGGTGTCGATCGGTCTTGAAGCGGATGTCGCAAACCTGCGCGTCACCCTGGACGCCCAGCCCACCCCCATGCGGATACTTCCTTCGACGCCGATCATGGACAAGGACGCCTTCCGGGCGCTGGCCCTCCCGGCACAGGCGCAGCTTTTCTTCCGCTCCGGTGGCAGCAGCGGTGACCCGGTGTTGTCGCCCTACAGCTATCGGGATTTTGATCGCCACATGCGTGCCGCCGCCGATGGAATACGTGCGGCCGGCCTCGACCCGGCGCGGGATCGGGTGATGAATCTGTTCTACGGCGGCAACCTCTACGGCGGCTTCTTCAGCTTCTCGAAGATACTGGAGCAGATGAACGTCGTGCACTACCCGATGGGGGCTCCCTCGGACGATGACTTCGAAGCAATCGCAAGGCTGATTGTCAGCCATGGCATCAACACCCTGGTGGGCATGCCCAGTACCCTCCAGCGCCTGTTCTCCAGCCAGCAGTCAATGCTCAAAGGCTATGCGGGCGTCCACAAAGTGTTGCTGGGGGGCGAACACCTGGGGCAAGGCAGCCGGCAACTGCTCCAGGATTGCGGGGTTGCCCATATCCGCTCAGCCATTTATGGCACGGTGGACGCTGGCCCCCTCGGCCATGCCTGCACCGCCAGCGACGATGGCATATTCCATCTGATGACCGACATCCAACACCTGGAAATTGTCGATCCAGAGCAGGACAGGCCGGTCAGTCCAGGGGAAACCGGGCGCCTGCTCTTCACTTCCCGCCTGCGCCAGGCCCAACCCCTGAACCGCTACGAAGTCGGCGATTGCGGCCGCTGGGTAACGCCGCCCTGCCCCTGTGGCCTGGAGTCGCCCCGGTTCGAGCTGCGCGAGCGCCACGGACGCCTGATACGCATCGGCACGGAATTCATCAATACCCGCGAGCTGACCGAGCGCGCACACGTGGCTATCCAAATTGTCCTCGACCATGATTGCAGCGGCTGTGAACGCCTGTTGATTCGCGCCGACGGCGATGCCGAAACGGTCCGGCGCGCGGTGTTGAGTCTCAAATCCGTCTCCGCATCGGTCAAGGGAGCCTTGCTGCTCCTAGACGTCCAATCCTGTCCGGCCGAACGCTTCGAACATAACAAACACAGCGGCAAAGTCCCGCTGGTGATCGATTCCAGAAGAGCCGGCTGATGGTTTCGTCGCAAACCATCCAGCGGACTTCATAGCCAGAGAAAATCCTGATGAGCACCTCTTCAACAATCGAACAATGGCTCGGTCATATCCGGCTGCACTCAAGGTATTACCAGAGTCACTGGAAGCATTTGCCAGCGCAGGGATACGCCTTGCAGGACGTGCCCGTGACCGACGTCAATCAGTTCTGGGCCGACAGCCATGACCTTGAAGCCTGGGAAGTACTGACCGCCCCCGTACAGGACGCATTGATCTTTAAAACCGGTGGCACGACAGGCCAGGGAAAGCTGTCGGTCTATACCCGGGATGAATGGCACCAGATGGTCGGCTGCTTCGGTCGTGGTCTGTCCGCCCAATTGAGTGCAGGCGACCGCATTGCCAATCTGTTTTTTTCGGGCGACCTGTATGCCAGTTTCCTGTTCATTCATGGTGCCCTTCGCAGCGTTGAGGTCCCCATTACCGAGTTTCCCTTCACGGGCTCGGTCGATCCCGACACGCTGGCGGACGCGGTCATCGCGCACCATATCAATGTGCTGGCCGGGGTTCCTGCGCATCTGCTGGCCATTGCCAGCCACCTGGAACAACAGGGGCGAACGCTGCCCGGCATCACCACGATACTGTTTGGTGGAGAACACCTGTTCGAGAGCCAACGGCCCCTGCTGCAGCGCGCCTTTCCACGGGCACGCTTCACATCGATCGGTTATGCCAGCGTGGACGCGGGCCTGGTGGGAGCCAGCACCCCGGACTGCGATCCTGGCGAACACCGGGTTTTCGATGAACAGACACGCGTGGAAATCATCGACGAGCTGAGCGGCGAGGTGATCGAGGCCTGCGATCGACCCGGTAACTTGGTGGTCAGCAACCTCAGCCGCTGGCTGATGCCCATCGTACGGTATCCGGTCGGGGACCGGGCCTGTTGGCGCGAGCCGGCCGGCACAGCGAGGCGCAAATTCGCCCTGCAGGGCCGCAGCGCGCAGAGCCAGCGCGTGCGGGTGGGGGTGATTTCGCTGTTCCCGCAGCAGATCAGCGAGATCACCCGACACGTTGCCGGTGACCTTCAATGGCAACTCATCATCGAGCACGTCGAAAACAACGATCACCTGGTCTTCAAATGGGTTTCAACGGCTCCTCGAAAGGCGCACGGATCGCTTTCCCTTGAACTGAAAGCCGCGCTGTCCCGCCAATACCCGGGCATAGAACGTCTTGGCCTGGAGGTCCGGGGATGCAGTGCCCTGGAGCTGGAGCGCCATCCACGCTCGGGCAAGCATCTGCCGATTGTCGACCGGCGCCTCTACGACCCGGCGGGGCTTGCGCGATGACCGCCCCGGTTATCCGGCCGTTCACACCCGCGGATGCCGTTGGAACGAGTGAGTTGTTCCGCCGGGTATACGGCGATCACTACGTTTCGCCGGATGTCTACGTGCCACACATGATCTGCCAACACAACCAGCACCGACATTGGCACTCCATGGTCGCTACGGTGGATGATCGTGTGGTTGGCCACGCCGCGTTGTGCCTGCCTTCGGCCAACCATGGAGATGCAGAGCTGGCCTTGATGGCGGTGGACCCCGCCCTGCAAGGCAACCAGATAGCAATGCACCTGGGCCGGCAACTGCTGGACCGTTGTGAGGCTCTGGGACTCGTCAGGTTGTCGATCAAGCAAGTCACCAGCCATCCCTATAGCCAGCGTTTGGCACGACGACTCGGTTTCCATGACACCGGCCTGATGCCCGATCATGTGCCTTCGCCGTTCGACATTGCCCTGGCCGAAACCATTGTGGTGGGCTGCCAGATGATCGGTAGCCATCACCGGCCATTACCCGCTCTCCAATGGCCCAAGGCATGCCAATGGCTCATGGTTCCGATTGCGTCGCGATTTGGCGTCACTCATGACGATATCCCGACGTCCGTGCAACCGCTCCAGCTCAGGCAACTGCCCGGGCGGGTCGACATCGGAGCCGGGCAGATCAGTCGGCCCCTGGCCAGACAACTGCAACGCTTGCCCGCCCATTGGTCCATCTCGGTACGACTCGGACTTCGTCGCCAGTTCACCGACGACTACCGTCGCCTGATGGCCGCCGGGTTCTTCTTCACCGGGGTGATGCCCGCCGGGAGCGAAGGCGGCTGGCAGGCGCAGTTTCACCGTGGAGCGTTGGCCCGACCGCTAAAACTGCTCGCGTCCTCGATGCAACGCTTGCACGACGAATTGCAGGCCCGCACTGAAAACTGGAGGGACGCACTGGCAAGCTCGGCAGCCTGATGAGTGAAGCAGCCTGAGCGCAAATACCTACGAGTCCTCGCAAGATCGCAGCCGGTTCGCTGTGATTTTGCGACCGACGGTTCCCTTCGCGATGTCGGTCACACTCAAGCACGGCAATAACGGGCCGATATAGACATGTCTACCCCATTACGCCTGCTCCTCCAGCAAGGACGAACCCCATGCCCTCATTCCGTACCATTCAGGCCCGCTATACGCTGTTCCTCGTTCTATTCATGCTGGTGCTGTCCATCCTGACCGTAGTCGGTATCAGCTACCTGGTGGCGCCCAAGTTGCGTCACACCGAGGAACAAGTGGCGCTCAATCGTATCGGTGAAGTGGCCGAGCAGATCCAGGGCGAGCTGAACAAGGTCCAGGCCCAGCAACGCAGCATCACCCAGACCATTCCCTTGCTCGACAGCGATGCCATCGACAAAGTGCTGCCAGGCCTGGTTGATCAGTACGGCGAGCCGAAAGTCTTTGGTGGCGGGATCTGGCCACTGCCGAACCAGCGTGCCGAGGGACGCAACAAATTCAGTACCTTCTGGCATCGCGACGGCTCCGGCAAGCTGGTCGTCAATACCTTCTGGAACAGCGATGCCGCGCCCAATTATTACGATCAACCCTGGCACAAGGGCGGCATGGCCACCCCTGCCGGCAAATGCGCCTGGGCCGCCGCGTACAAGGACGACGCCAGCGCCGAACCGCGCACCAACTGCGCCATGGCTATCCAGAAGAATGGCGTGCCTTATGGGGTTTCCACCATCGACGTCACCCTCGGGTTCTTCAATGATCTGATTGCGCGCAAGGAGGCCGACCTGAACGCCGAGATGCTGATCGTCGAAGGCGACGGCAAGATCATCAGCAACAGCTCGCGCATCAGCGGCCCGATCGTGCTGAAGAACATCAGTGAACTGGCGGCAACCTCGCCGTTTGCCGCCCAGGTCAAGGCGGGCCTGGTCAACCGTGACCAGCCGCTGCAACGGGTCGAGTTCGACAACAAGGGCGAAGCCAGCACGTTCTTCATGCGCCCTATCGAAGGCACACCGTGGTTCCTCGCCACCGCTTTGCCAACGCGCCTGATCACCGCCCAGCGCGACGACGTATTGAGCACGCTGAGCCTGCTGCAGATCCCGATGGTGATTCTGCTGGTACTGATGCAACTGTATGCGATCCGCCAGTTGACCCACCGCATGAAGATTCTCAAGGGCAACATCGATGCGTTGTCCACCGGCGACGCTGACCTGACCCGGCGCATCACTATCCGTGCCGAAGACGAGCTCGGCGCGATCGGCCACTCGGTCAACCGATTCATCGTCTACTTGCAGGACATCATCGGCGAAGTCACCCAGGCCACGGGGGCCATGGCCTCCAGCCTGGAGAACCTGCAGCGTACATCAGCCCATACCAGCGAAATCCTGATGCGACACGCCTCGGAAACCGACCAGACCGTGACCGCCATCAACGAAATGAGCTCCACGGCGGAAAGCGTCGCCCAGAACGCCGCCGAAACGGCCGCGTTCACCCAGCGCGCCAACGAACATGCCGACCGCTCCCGCGTCGTCGTGGGTGAGGCCTCCAACAGTGTGGTGGCGCTGATCGATGAGGTGGGCAGCGCCACCCGCAAAGTCGAAAGCATGCAGCAGGATGCCCAGCGCATCACCGAAATTCTCGGGGTGATCGGCGCCATTGCCGGTCAGACCAACCTGCTGGCCCTCAACGCGGCCATCGAAGCCGCCCGGGCCGGTGAACAAGGCCGTGGCTTCGCGGTGGTGGCCGACGAGGTACGTGCCCTCGCCGCCCGCACCCAGGCCAGCACCTCGGAAATCAACGAAATGCTGAACCGCCTGACCCAGGGCGTAAGTTCGTCAGTCTCAGCCATGGAAAACACCCAGGCCAGTTGCCAATCGGCGGCCGACGCCACTTCCCGCGTCAACACGGGCCTGGATGAAATGGCCGGCTCCGTCAGCCAGATCAACAGCCTGAGCACCCAGATCGCCACCGCCGCCGAACAGCAAAGTGCCGTGACCGAAGAAATCAATCGCAGCATGGTGCAGATCCGCCATATGGTGGAGGAGCTGGTGGAAAGCGGCCTGGCCAGTGAAAACAACACCCGTCAGTTGCTGGAGGCCAACAGCCGGGTCAATGCAATCATGGGACGGTTCAAGCTGAGCTGATAACGCCATCGGGTGGACTTTCCAGCAAATGGACAATCCTCGGCTCGATTCCGTCGGCCCCCACCTCAAGCAGGGCCAGCGTCACCGGCAGTTTGAAACGCCGGCGACCGGCGCTGCCGGGGTTGAGATAGAGCCTTTCGCCACGCCATTCGATGCCCGGTTTGTGGGAGTGGCCCGTGATGACCACCCTCACGCTCGGGTCGAGCGGTACCGGGACATCGGCGATGTCATGGACCAGCAAGACCTGCCATCCGCACAGGTCGAACTGCAGGCAGTCCGCAAGCTGCCCTGCCCAGCCGGCGTCCGGATCGTTGTTGCCGCGCACGACCCGCAGCGCCGCGATAGCGGCCAGCCGTTCCAGAATGTCCGGGCTACCGATGTCCCCGGCGTGAATGATCTGCTCACAGCCCTCCAGCACTGCGAGGGCTTCAGGCCGGAGCAAGCCATGGGTGTCGGAAATGATGCCTACTTTCATGGTGACGCCCTCACTGTCAACTAACGGATGGTTTTGGGATAAGGTAGGCTGCGCACCGCATAAGGGCGCAGAACAGTCGCTAAAGGAAGCGCAATGCTTGGAAGCAACCAGCCGGAGCCAAAGATTGACAGCAACGACGACGCCTTTTCCCAACAGACTGTGAAGGCTGGCGCCGCATTGCGGCTCACGGTCAGCTTCATGCTGGTGGTGATCGTGACGTTCCTCAGCGTCGAAGGCTGGCGGACGTGGCGTGACTACCGCTCTGCCTTCGCATCCGCCCGCGACTCGGTGACGAACCTGGCAAGGGCAACAGCCCAGCACGCCGAGGACACCATCCGGCAAGTGGATGTGGTGACCGCGGCCCTCAGCGAACGCGTGGAGGGCGACGGGCTCCAGAACATGGACATACCGCGCATCCATAAGCTGCTGGTGCAGCAATCCGCCATCATGCCGCAGCTGCACGGACTGTTCATCTACGGTCCCGACGGGCAATGGCTGGTCACCGACAAGGAAGTGACACCGGAGCCTGCAAACAACGCAGACCGTGATTATTTCCAGTATCACCGCACCCACGAGGATCGGAACGTGCGTATCGGTGAAGTGATCAGAAGCCGGTCCACCAACGACCTGATCATTCCCATTTCCCGGCGCCTGAACAATCCCGACGGCTCGTTTGCCGGCGTGCTGCTCGGTACGGTCAAGGTCAGCTACTTCGTGGACTACTACGGCGACTTCAAGATCGACGACAAGGGCGCCCTGGTCCTCGCCACGCGTGGTGGAACCATTCTGGTCAGACGTCCCTTTGTCGCTTCGGTGGTGGGCAAGAGCTTGGTCAACAGTGTGATCTTCAGGAACTTCCTGCCGAACTCGAACCAGGGCGTAGCAGAAGCCCGGGCCGTCATTGACGACACCGAACGCCTGTATGGCTACCGAGCCCTCACGACTTATCCATTGGTGGTGGAAGCCGGGCTGTCCAGGGAATCGATCATCGCCCCCTGGCGCCGCGATTTGTTCAAGACCGGCTTCGTGCTGGTCTTCCTGATCCTGACGCTGGTCAGCTTCGGGCTCATCGTCTTGAGCCAGTTACGCTACCGGATGGCCATGGAAAAGCAGATTCTCGAAGCGCACCAGACCATGCGGGCCATGGCCCTGACCGATAGCCTGACTGGACTGTATAACCGCAGGAAACTGGACATCACCCTGACCGATGAGCTGCGACTGGCCCGGCGCCAGGCTTCGTCGCTGGCGCTGATCATGCTGGATGTCGATTATTTCAAGCGCTTCAACGACAAGTACGGGCATGCCGCTGGCGATGACTGCCTGCGGGCGATTGCCGGTGCGATCCAGCAAGCGGTCAAGCGTCCGGGCGACCTGGCCGTCAGGTATGGCGGCGAAGAGTTCACCGTCCTGCTCCCCAATACCGACAGCGCGGGTGCCGCCAAGGTCGCCCAGACAATACTCGAATCCGTCCGGGCGCTGAACATCGAACACGGCGACCATCCGTTGGGGATCGTCACCGCCAGCGCGGGCATTACCAGCTGCCGGCCAGGCACCGAGGACGTGACGCCCGCGATGCTGATCAAGGCCGCCGACGCCTTTTTGTACCTCGCCAAGAACACCGGGCGAAACCGCTGGTGCAGTGCCGACGCCTCGCCACGCTGAGCTGCGGGCCGACCCTGCGAACCGCCGTGCATCGGTCCGGCGCATGTAAATCCAAGTCCACAGGTGCCGGCCAGGCGTCTGGCGGCTACAATGCGCGCTTCGACCGTGACCAGCCTGATCAGAAAAATACATGTCCTTGCCCAAACATCACCTGGAATTGCTCAGCCCTGCCCGCGACGTGACCATCGCCCGCGAGGCCATCCTGCATGGCGCCGACGCCGTGTACATCGGTGGCCCGAGTTTCGGCGCCCGTCACAACGCCTGCAACGAGGTGGGCGATATTGCCCGGCTGGTGGAATTCGCCCATCGTTACCACGCCCGGGTGTTCACCACCCTCAACACCATCCTGCATGACAACGAGCTGGAACCGGCCCGTCAACTGATCCATCAACTGTACGATGCCGGCGTCGATGCGCTGATCGTCCAGGACCTTGGGGTGATGGAGCTGGACATCCCGCCGATCGAGCTGCATGCCAGTACCCAGACCGACATTCGCACCCTGGCACGGGCGAAATTCCTCGATCAGGCCGGTTTTTCGCAGCTGGTGCTGGCCCGTGAGCTGAACTTGCAGGAAATCCGCGCCATCGCCGACGAAACCGATGCCGCCATCGAGTTCTTCATCCATGGCGCACTGTGCGTGGCGTTCTCCGGCCAGTGCAACATCTCCCACGCCCAGAACGGCCGCAGCGCCAACCGTGGCGACTGCTCCCAGGCCTGCCGCCTGCCCTACACCCTCAAGGACGACCAGGGCCGGGTGGTTGCCTACGAAAAGCACCTGTTGTCGATGAAGGACAACAACCAGAGCGCCAACATCCGCGCCCTGGTGGAGGCCGGCGTGCGCTCTTTCAAGATCGAAGGACGCTACAAGGACGTGGGTTATGTGAAGAACATCACCGCCTACTACCGCCAGCGCCTGGACGATGTGCTCGAAGACCGTCCCGACCTGGCTCGGGCGTCCAGCGGCCGTACCGCCCACTTCTTCGTGCCCGACCCGGACAAGACCTTCCATCGCGGCAGCACCGACTACTTCGTCAGCGAACGCAAGATCGACATCGGCGCCTTCGACTCACCGACCTTTACCGGCGTGCCAGTGGGCGTGGTGGAAAAGGTCGGCAAGCGCGACCTGCAAGTGGTGACGTTCGACCCATTGTCCAACGGCGATGGCCTCAATGTGCTGGTCAAACGCGAAGTCGTGGGTTTCCGGGCGAACATCGCCGAACCCAAGGGCGAATTCGAGGAAGACGGCCAGAAGCGCTACCGCTACCGTGTCGAGCCCAACGAAATGCCGGCCGGGATGTACAAGTTGCGCCCCAACCACCCCTTGAGCCGCAACCTGGACCACAACTGGCAGCAAGCCCTGCTCAAGACCTCCGCCGAGCGTCGGGTGGGCCTGGCCTGGATCGCTCGCCTGCGTCAGGAGCGTCTGGAACTGACCGCCACCAGCGAGGAAGGTATCAGCGCCAGCGTTACCCTCGAAGGGCCATTCGGCCTGGCGAACAAGCCGGAACAGGCACTGGACCAGTTGCACGATCTGCTTGGCCAGTTGGGGACCACCGAATACCACGCCACCGACATCGAACTGGACGCGCCCCAGGCGTTCTTCATTCCGAACTCACAACTCAAGGCGCTGCGTCGCGAAGTCATTGAAGCCTTGACCGCAGCCCGCATCAAAGCTCACCCCCGCGGCGGCCGTAAAGCCGAGACCAACCCACCGCCGGTGTACCCGGAGTCGCACCTGTCGTTCCTCGCCAACGTCTACAACCAGAAGGCCCGCGACTTCTACCACCGCCATGGCGTGGAACTGATCGACGCGGCATTCGAGGCCCACGAGGAAACCGGCGAAGTACCGGTGATGATCACCAAGCACTGCCTGCGCTTCTCGTTCAACCTCTGCCCCAAACAGGCCAAGGGTGTCACCGGCGTACGCACCAAGGTCGCCCCGATGCAACTGATTCAGGGGGACGAAGTGCTTACCTTGAAGTTCGACTGCAAGCCGTGCGAAATGCATGTGATCGGCAAGATCAAGGGTCACATCCTTGACCTGCCGTTGCCGGGCAGCACCGCAGAACCGGTGGTCGGCTACATCAGCCCTGAAGATCTGCTCAAGACCATTCCCCGCGCGCCGCATTGACCGGGCATGCTCTTGTGGGAGCGGGCTTGGTCGCGAAAGCGGTCGTACCGTCCATGAAGATCGACTGATATGGCCTCTTCGCGGGCAAGCCCGCTCCCACAGGGCGGGGGGGGCCGTGGGAACTTGACCCTTCACTCAACATTTGCCTTTGTGCGGACTTCCCGAGGGTGCTAGGTTGTAAGTGCTTGTTTCTTTGAACTGACACTTACTCCAATCCTCCGCAAAGGAATGCCTCTCGCAATGGACTTTTCCCTCAAGCACCTGGCCGTGACCTCCCTGCTGCTGTCCAGCCTCACCTCGATCACCACGCCAGCCTTCGCCAACATTACCGCGCAACAGAGCGCAGCCATCGTCAAGACTTTCTCCGACCGCTCAGTGACGGACTTCCGTCAATTCCTGACAAGCGTCGGCAAGAGCGACGTGGCAAAAACCGCCAGCCTCACTCCGGCCATCAACGCCTTCCTTGACAACAAACCCCTTTCGGCTGAGCAACAGAACGAAATCCATCGCCTGCTCGGCCTTTATGCACGAGTGAAATACGGCGAGGCGGCCACCGAAACCCTGCGCGAACTGGTTGCCATCCCGACCTTCCGCAAAGACGGTGTCGCCCAGCACGAGAACCCGGAGTTCCTCAAGATCGCCGACAAGATCAAGAGCCTGGCCCAATCCTTCAACCTGAACTTTCGCAACGTCGACAACCGCGTCTATGAAATTTCCCTCGAAGGCAGTGGCAGCGAAGTCGTGGGCATTCACGCCCATGCCGACGTGGTACCGGTGACACCGGAAAACTGGGTGTTGAAGGACGGCACCCGCCTCGACCCGTTCAAGGTCACGCTCGTGGGCGACCGCATGTATGGCCGGGGTACCGAGGACGACAAGAACGGCATCGTCGTGGCGCTCTATGCGATGAAGATCATCAAGGAAGAAAAGCTGCCCTTGGCGAGGAATTTCAAGCTGCTGGTCGACACCACCGAGGAAACCAGCGGTGACGCTATCCCTTACTACTTCGAACGCAACCCGACGCCTGATTACAACCTGGCGCTGGACGGCGGCTACCCCGTGGTGATCGCCGAAAAGGGCTACGGCACGGTCATGGCCAACTTCGCTCGGCGCACCGCACAGGGCAAGGGCGCCGAAATCATCGGTTTGACGGGGGGCCTGGCCACCAACCAGATTCCGTCGACCTCGGTTGCCACCTTTGCCGGTGACAAGCCTGCCGAACTGGCCGCCGAGCTGCTCAAGGCCGGTACCGACTATGCCAAGCGCAACGGTGGCAACTTCGAGGTGGCGTCCAACGTTGTCGGCAAGGACGTCCAGCTGACCTTCACCGGCGTTTCCGCCCATTCCTCCGAGCCGGAGTCCGGCGTGAATCCGGTCGCCCGGATGCTGGACTTCATCAACGGCCTCGACGGCAAGGTAGCGCTCAAGCACAATCACATCACCGACGCTGCCCGCTACGCCGCCGACAACTGGGGCCTGGACTACCTGGGCAAGAAGCTGGGGATCGGTTTTTCCGACACCTTCATGGGTCCGCTGACCGCCTCCCTGACCTACGTCGGGATGGACGACAAGGTCTTCAAACTCGCCGTGAACCTGCGGGTGCCGGTGGGCAAGCCCACGGAAAAACTCAAGGCAGAAATAGCCGACAAACTGGCGGCCTGGAGCAAGAAGTCCCACGTGACTGTGGCCTTCGATTACTCCATCGACGAACCGATGTACCGCAACCCCGAGGGTGAATGGGTCAAGGCGCTGCTGGCGGTGGCCACTGAAAACCTGGGCATGGAACACAAATTCGGCACTTCGGCGGGCGCCACGTCGGTCCACGACTTGCCCAATGGCGTGCAATTCGGCCTGGCCATGCCTGACGTGAAGTACACCGGTCACAACGATAACGAGTTCAAGACCGTCGAGCAGTTCATGCTGGACTTGCAGATCGTGACCGAGATGATGGGGCGAGTCGGGCAATTGCCGACGTTGTGAATCCCCCTATCCAGAGGGATTGGCTTTAATGTGGCGAGGGGATTTATCCCCGCTGGGGTGCGCAGCAGCCCCCAGTCCGCCGCTGTGGTGTTTCAGGCAACTGATGATTGTGCTTCTTTAGGACTGCTGCGCAGCCCAGCGGGGATAAATCCCCTCGCCACACGGATTAGCTCATTGCTCTGGATGAGCGGCGCTTTCATCCACGTTGTTTTCCGTGATGTCGGTCAGCTCCAGGCCCCAATCCCCATGCAGGTACCAATCCTCGCCGATCATCTCGGCCGGGTGCATCGTCCGGTCGGCGCCGTTGCCGCAGGCCAGGGCGCTTGACGCACAGTACCGGTCACAGCCCCAGCAGATACGTTCCGGGTGTTTGGGACTCAGGGGAAAGGGCTTGGCCATGGGAACCCCGCTGACAATGGGTGTATCCGCACCCTACCGCGCCCAGCCGGAATCGCTCTTGATTTCGATCAAGAGCCCCCGATCAGAAAACCAGCCCCGCCTCGGTACAATCACCCTGAAAATTGACAATAATCATTATTATTCGCAGCAAAGCTCCCTAGACTCCGGCCAACTCTCACGTCGTCCAGGAAGTCACCATGCGCACGCTCGCTCCCCTGTCCCTCGCCCTGCTCGCTCTTGCACCGTTGGCCCAGGCCAAGGAATACCCCATTGGCGAACCGCAGATGTGTCCCGGCCTCGAAGTCGGAGCGGTGTACCTGCAACCGATCGAAATGGCCCCCGCCGGCATGATGCGCCCTACCGCCGATTCGGACGTTCACCTGGAAGCCGACATCCGCGCCACGGCGGATAACCAGCAGGGCTTCCAGGAAGGCAGCTTCGTGCCCTACCTCAACGTGTCGTTCCAATTGAAGAAACAGGGCGACGACACCCCGATCAAGGGTGATTTCCACGCCATGGTCGCCAACGACGGGCCGCACTACGGCGACAACGTGAAACTGCTCGGCCCCGGCAAATACCAATTGACGTTCACCCTCCTGCCCCCCGGCGGCCATGCATCCCTGGGTCGTCATACCGACAAGGAAACCGGCGTGGCGCCGTGGTTCGAACGCTGTGAGCTGCACTACGAATTCGTCTACGCCGGGATTGGCAAAAAAGGCGGGTATTGAGGATGGGACGTGCAACCCGCGCACGGCCCCTGGCCTGGCTGATGCTGGCTGGGCTGGCGTTGCCTTCGATGGCCCAGGCCGAACTGCCGACCTACGAACTGAGCATACGCGATGGACACTTTACCCCCGCGCTGCTGGAAGTGCCGGCGGGACAACGCTTCAAGATCGTCCTGAAAAACATCGGCCAGGGCCCGGCCGAGTTCGAAAGCACACCCTTGCGGGTGGAAAAGGTGCTGTCCCCCGGCGTCACCACCTTCGTCGTGATCCACCCGTTGCGTCCGGGCCACTATCCGTTTTTCGACGAATTCAATCCGCAACTGCCCGAGGGCGGCATCCTGGCCCGGTAAGCGGCCAGCAGGAGGCGTTTGCATGACTCAATCGATGTTTATTGTCTGGCGCGAAAGCGTCGAGGCGTTATTGGTGATCGGGATTCTCCAGGCCTGGGTCAGCCGCCAGCCACAGGGCCGGCAACTGTCCCGCTACGTATGGGGCGGCGCGGTGTTGGGCCTGCTGCTGTCGGCGGTGCTGGCCGGCCTGATCCTGCTGGCGGGCGAAGCCATGAGCGGTTCGGCCAACGAATGGTTCCAGGCCTCGCTGGCGATGATCGCAAGCCTGCTGATCGTGCAGATGGTGGGCTGGATGCACCGCAACGCCCGCACCCTCAAACAAGACCTGACACGCGATGCCAGCCATCGACTGAACCGCCAGGGGGGCCTGGGGCTGTTGCTCCTGGCGCTGCTGGCCGTCAGCCGCGAAGGCAGTGAAACCGTGGTTTTCCTGTATGGCGCCGGTGCTCGCCTGCAGGGGACCTCGTTGGGCCTGTTCGCCATCGGCGCTGTGGCGGGACTGGCCATGGCGTTGCTGACCGTCTCCGTGCTGCACGGCAGTCGCCGGTTCATTTCATGGCCGCGTTTCTTTGCAATCAGCGAAACGATCCTCTTGCTGCTCGGCGCGGCGCTGCTGGTCAGCGGCATCGAGCGGATCGGCGGGCAACTGCTCGCGATGGATTGGCCCGAGGCGGTGTATCGCGGCATCGGTGACGCCCTGTGGGACAGCAGTGCGATCCTGGATGACGGCCACGGGTTCGGCGGTTTCCTGGCTGATTTTGCCGGGTATCGGGCGAGTCCCAGCGCGCTGACCCTGATCGTGTGGATCGGCTACTGGCTGGCCGTCGTTGGCTGGCTACGCCCCCGCAAGGCGGAACACCTGCCATGCCCCACCTGAATAACTGGCTCCAGCGCCTGGGCGACGGCATGCGGCGCCACGGCGCAACCATTCGCGCCGTGCAATGGGCGGTGGTGCTGTTCTATGCCGTGTTGCTGGTGGTGCCCGCCCTGCTGCCGCTGCCGGACAGCCAGGCACGAATCGTCGATAACCTCACCCTGCTGGCGCAGTTTCTGTTCTGGGGCCTCTGGTGGCCGTTCGTGTTGCTGTCGATCGTGTTGTTCGGTCGACTCTGGTGCGGCGTGTTATGCCCCGAAGGTGCCCTGAGCGAATGGGCCAGTCGTTATGGCAAGGGCCTGGGGATGCCAAAAGGCTTGCGCTGGGCCGGTTGGCCGACCCTGGCGTTCTGCCTGACCACGATCTATGGCCAACTCATCAGCGTCTACGACTATGCCCAGGCAGCGTTGCTGATCCTGGGTGGGTCGACCATCGCGGCGGTGGTCGTCGGCCTGCTCTTCGCCCGTGGCAAGCGGGTCTGGTGTCGTTACCTGTGCCCGGTCAGCGGCGTCTTCGCCTTGCTCGCCCGTCTGGCGCCGATGCATTTCCAGGTGGACGAACAACGCTGGCTGGCGAATGCCGGCCCTCGCCTACCGCCCCCCAACTGCGCGCCGCTGTTGGACATTCGTCGTCTGCGCGGCGCCGCCGATTGCCACGCCTGTGGCCGTTGCAGCGGCCAGCGCGATGCCGTTCGCCTGATTGCCCGTTCCAGCAACCAGGAGATTCTTCAGTCGACCAGCAGCAGCGTGTCGCCCTGGGACGTCCGCTTGCTGCTGTTCGGTGTCATCGGCCTGGCCATGGGCGCCTTCCAGTGGACCGTCAGCCCCTGGTTCATCGCCCTGAAGCAAGCACTGGCCCAATGGCTGGTGGCCCATGATTGGCTCTGGCCTTTGCAGGACGATGCGCCCTGGTGGCTGTTGACGCACTATCCCCAGGCCAACGACAGCTTCAGTTGGCTCGACGGTTTTTGTATCCTCGCCTACCTGGGCCTGAGCGCGTTGCTGTTGGGCATCTCATTGATGCTGCTGATGCGCCTGGCGGCCAGAGTCTCGGGCGACGCTGCACAATATTGGCCCTTAGCCATCACCCTGACGCCCCTTGGCGGTGCGGGGCTGTTCCTCGGCTTGTCGGCCACCACAGTGAAATTGCTGCGCTATGAAGGGCTGGTGCTCGACTGGGTACAGCCCGCCCGGGCTGCGTTGTTGATCGCGGCCATAGGCTGGAGCCTGTGGCTGGGCTGGAAACGATTGGAGCAGACGACGCCGTCTCGCAGGGTGCCCGCCATGGCTTGCCTGATATCGGCAAGCGGCTTGGTGGGCTATGGCTGGTGGTTGCAGTTCTGGGGGTGGTGATCTTATGGGGCGTTCACAACCCCTGGGTACAACCGGATCCTGTGGGAGCGGGCTTGCTCGCGAATGCAATGTGTCAGTTATGCATATGTAACTGAAAGACCGCTTTCGCGAGCAAGCCCGCTCCCACAGAAGATTCGTGATGTCCCTGCTGGCTATACCTTGAACCGCGCCACCGTCTCATGCAGCGACCCGGCCATCTGCGCCAGGTCCTGACCGGCCGTGTCGGTATGCCGGGCCCCCAGCAGCACCTGTTCGGACAGGTTGCGGATGCCCACCAGGTTGCGGTCCACTTCCCGGGCCACCAGGGCTTGTTGTTCCGTGGCGCTGGCGATCATCAGGTTGCGTTCGTTGATCTGCGAGATCGAACGGGCGATTTCATCCAGAGCGTCGCCCGAGCGCTGGGCCACTTGCAAGGTGGTCTGCACCCGTTCGCTGTTGCTTTGCATGGCGCTCACGGCATGGCCACTGTCCTGGCGGATGTTGCCGATCATGTCCTCGATTTCCCGGGTCGAATCCTGGGTGCGATGGGCCAGCGCCCGGACTTCGTCGGCCACCACCGCAAAGCCACGCCCGGCATCGCCGGCGCGGGCGGCTTCGATGGCGGCGTTCAAGGCCAGGAGGTTGGTCTGCTCGGCGATGCTGCGAATCACGTCCAGCACCGAACTGATGTCCTCGACCCGCCCGGCCAGTTGCTGGATACGCGCCGACGTGTCCGTCACGCCATCGGCCAACGCGAAAATGGAAGCGACCGTCTGCTGGACCTGCTCACGGCCACGCTGGGCCGTCTGCTCGGAAACGCGCGACGCCTCGCTGGTGCTCACGGCGTTGCGCGCCACTTCATCCACCGCGGCGGTCATCTGGTTCACCGCCGCCGCGGCCTGCTCGATCTCCATGCCCTGCAGTTGCAAGGTGCTGTTGGTCTGGCTGCTCACGGCACTCAGTTCTTCGGATGAACTGGCCACCCGGTCGACCGACGCCGCGATGTGGCGGACCATGGCGTTGAGGCTCTGCTGCATGTCGTGCATGTTGCTCATCACGCTGTCGTTGGCGCCGACACCCACCGGCACGCGAATGGTCAGGTCACCCTGGGCGATGTGGTTGAGTACCCTTGCCGCGTCGCCGGGCTCGCCGCCCAGGGGACGGGTCACGCTGCGGGTCACGAGGATCGCGACCGTGCTCACCAGGGCCAGGCACGCCAATACCAGCGCCAGCATGTTGCGCCGCGCATCGTTGTAGCGGTCCTGGGCCAGGCGTTCGCGCTCGGCAAACAACCGGCCCTGCATCGCCATCAGCCCTTCAAGGCTTTTGTACACCTCAAGCTCCGCCGGGATCACACCCTGCTTGAGCTGCGTCATCGCCTCCTCCGTTGCGCCCTGGCGGATCAACGCCTGCACCTGGACGAACGCCGCCACATAGGCCTCTCGGCGCTTCTTCAGCTCGGCATAGGCCGCCTTGCCCTCGGGCTGGAACAACAGCGGCTCCAGGGTGGCAAAGGCCTGGGTGATGCGTTGCCGGGTAGCGTCGATGGATTGCTGGACCTGAGCGTTGTTCTTGTCGATCAACAGGTCACGGGTGTTCCTGGCGTTATCGCGCACGCCCGTGGCGATCACCATGATCGGATCGATCTTCGGCCAGTCCTGGCGGACGATCTGCTCGGCCTGGTCGCGCAACGTCGCCAGGTCATGCAAGGCGTACAACGCCAGGGCGATCAAGGCCAAGGGCGCGATGGCAAAGCCGATCACGATACGTCGGGCAGTGGTGAGTCTGGTCATGTCAAATGCTCCCTGTTCAACTACCTGCCAATCCGGCAGCGCATTTGAAAACCTTGGAAAGAAATGGCCCGGTCAGCCGAGCCGCTGTGCCTCATCGCGCAGCGATCAACTGCGCAACACGAACGAGGGGAATAATTCGCGCAGGGCGCCCCACAGCTCGGGCTGCAAGGCGTGTGCCGAAACGCTGGAGAGATGGGGATCGAGCATCCGCGCGGTGCGCACCAGTTGCACGGCAAAACGCGTGACGCCGCGCTCGCTCAGGCGCCGGGCCAGGGTCAGCAGGCGTTCGGGGTCGAACAGATGCCAATGGACCGTGGTGCGAATTTCATAGTCCACGCCGCTGTCCAGCAGGTGATCCAGGCTGCGCCAGTTGGCGGCGCCGCTGCCTTCGACCCGGGTCACGTCCAGCGCGTCTTCGGGCAGGGCCTTGATGTCGAAGCCGACCCAGTCGGCCCGGCCCACCACCTTGGCGAACGCCGCCGGCTTGATGCCGGCGCTGTGCAAGCCGATGCGAAACCCCATCTGCCGCACCTCCTCCATGGCCGACGCCAGACCGTCCTGCAAGGTCGGCTCACCGCCGCTGAACACCACGGCGTCGAGCAGGTCCTGGCGGCGCTGCAAGAACGCCAGGACCCGGCACCAGTCCACCTCTTCGCTGCCACGCGGCGCGATCAACTGCGGGTTATGGCAGTAACGACAACGCCAGGCGCAACCCTGGCAAAACAGTACGCAAGCCAGTTGGCCCGGATAATCGAGGGTGGTCAGGGGCACCATGCCCCCGACCCGCAGCACTCGACTCATGGACGCCCGGCCGCGCGTTCGGTGAAGTGCACCCGCTCGCGGTGCTCGGATTGCTTGCCCGGGTTGAAGGCCGCCACCGGGCGGTGATAGCCCATCACGCGGGTCCAGACTTCGCAACGTTGACGCTGTGCCTGTGGAACGGTGTGTGATGCGTTCATGGATGAAGCTCCTTGCGGTCGATGGATCGAATCAGTGAACGGTGGCCTGGCGCTGTTGTTGCAGCAGCAAGGCCTCGTCGCATTTGGGGCAGAACTCATGTTCGCCGGCGAGGTAGCCGTGCACCGGGCAGATGGAGAACGTCGGCGTCACGGTCAGATACGGCAGCCGGAAACGCCCCAGGGCCTTGCGCACCAGTTGTTTGCACGCTTGGGTGGAGGAAATCTGCTCGGCCATGTACAGGTGCAACACGGTGCCGCCGGTGTATTTGCATTGCAGTTCGTCCTGCAGTTCCAGGGCCTCGAACGGGTCGTCGGTGAAGCCCACCGGCAGTTGCGAGGAGTTGGTGTAATACGGAGCGACGGGGCTGCCAGCCTGCAGGATGTCCGGGAAGCGCTTGAGGTCTTCCTTGGCGAAGCGGTAAGTGGTGCCTTCGGCGGGTGTGGCTTCCAGGTTGTAGAGATGGCCGGTTTCTTCCTGGAAACGCAGCAGCGTGGCCCGAACGTGATCCAGCAGCTTAAGGGCATACGCCCGGCCCTGTTCGGTGTGCAAGCCCTGCTGGTCATCGGTGAAATTGCGCAGCATCTCGTGCAGGCCGTTCACGCCGATGGTGGAGAAGTGATTGCGCAAGGTGCCCAGGTAGCGCTTGGTGTAGGGGTACAAGCCGGCGTCCATGTGATGCTGGATGACCTTGCGCTTGACCTCCAGGCTCTCCTTGGCCAGCTCCATCAGGGTATCGAGGCGTTGCAGCAGCGCGCTGGTGTTGCCTTTGTACAGATAGCCCAGGCGTGCGCAGTTGATCGTCACCACGCCCAGGGAACCGGTCTGTTCCGCCGAGCCGAACAACCCGCCCCCACGCTTGAGCAGCTCGCGTACGTCCAGTTGCAGGCGGCAGCACATCGAGCGCACCTGGTTGGGCTGCATGTCCGAATTGAGGAAATTCTGGAAGTACGGCAAGCCATAACGGGCGGTCATCTCGAACAGCCGGTCGGCGTTCTCGCTGTCCCACGGGAAGTCATGGGTGATGTTGTAGGTCGGGATCGGGAAGGTGAACACTCGCCCTTTCGCATCGCCGGCTTGCATCACCTCGATGTAGGCGCGGTTGAGCAGTTCCATTTCCGCTTGCAGGTCGCCGTAGGCGAACGGCATTTCCTCGCCACCGATCACCGGGATCTGCTCGCGCAGGTCCTGAGGGCAGACCCAGTCGAACGTAAGATTGGTGAAGGGGGTCTGGGTGCCCCAGCGTGACGGCACGTTGAGGTTGTAGATGAACTCCTGCAACGACTGGCGGACCTCGTCGTAGCTGAGGTTGTCCTTGCGCACGTAAGGGGCCAGGTAGGTGTCGAACGAGCTGAACGCCTGGGCGCCGGCCCATTCGTTCTGCAGGGTGCCGAGGAAATTCACCATTTGCCCCAGG
Organism: Pseudomonas sp. AF32; assembly: GCF_022342325.2. Lineage (NCBI taxonomy): Bacteria > Pseudomonadati > Pseudomonadota > Gammaproteobacteria > Pseudomonadales > Pseudomonadaceae > Pseudomonas > Pseudomonas sp. AF32. The sequence continues at coordinate 200,010 of NZ_RQJK02000007.1, forward strand.
GCACTGCTCAGGTGCCTGGGCGGCCCGGCCTCGACCCGCCCCGGCACGCCATTGAGACCTTCGTGCAACAACGTGCGCAGCGACCAGCCGGCGCAGTAACCGGCGAGCATGTCCAGGTCGTGGATATGCAAATCGGCCTCGCGGTGGGCCTCGCCGATGGCCTGGCTGTAGACTTCGTCGAGCCAGTAGTTGGCGGTGACTTTGCCCGACACGTTCAGGATCAGTCCGCCGAGGGAGTAGCCCTGGTTGGCGTTGGCCTGCACGCGCCAGTCTTCGCGGTCGAGGTATTCGTTCATCGACGTGGCGACTTCCACCAGCGTGCGACGGTCCCGACGCAGGCGACCATGTTGCTCGCGGTAGACGATGTAGGCGCGCATGGCGAGAAAGTAACCGGCGTCCATCAGCACCCGTTCGACACGGTCCTGGATCTGCTCGACGTTCAGCCGTGACTGCCCTTCCAATCGCGCCAACACGGCGTTGAGCAACTCCTCGGCCTCGGCCTCGGCGTATTCGCCGGTGGCCTTGCCGGCGGCGATCAGCGCCTGGCGAATCTTGTCCGCATCGAAGGCAACCACACTGCCGTCGCGCTTGTGCAAGCGGTTACAGCCTACTGAGATCAATGTGCTCTGCATTTGGGCTCCAGACACTACATATAGGTTTTTTAAGTTACTTAGACACAATATGCAGTGAAGGGTACGGTGAAAGGGTTGGGTTGCAATTGATCGATATCAAGAATTGGGGGTGGGTTGAAAAGCGAATTCAGCAACACCGCCAATCCCTTGTGGGAGCGGGCTTGCTCGCGAAGGCGCCAGATCAGTCAACATCTTCATCGACTGACCCATCGCCTTCGCGAGCAAGCCCGCTCCCACAAGGTGTTGTGGTGTCTGCCAGGTAGGTGCTCAGCCACCGCTCATGTTCATGAACCGCACTATCTGCACCTCCCCGCCAGGATTGAAGTCATGGCGCAGCGGCTTGCCGCGCAGGGCTTGTTGCACCGCGTGGATCACCGGCTGGTCATCCAGCGGATAGCGCCGCAGCAGGCCCCGCAGGTCCAGGGAATCTTCCTGGCCGAGGCACAGCAACAGCCGTCCCTCGACGGTCATGCGCACCCGGTTGCAACTGGCGCAGAAGTTATGGGTATTGGGAGAAATGAAACCGATGCGGGTGTCCGGATGGCGCTCCAGGCGCACATAGCGCGCCGGCCCGCCGCTGGTTTCGGCGCTGTCGAGCAGCCGATGACGGCTGGCGATCGCGGCCTTGACCTCGTCGCTGGAACAGAACGCCTCGCCCCGGGAACGCCCCACCTCTCCCAGGGGCATTTCCTCGATGAAGCTGATGTCGATGCGCTGCTCGATGGCGTATTGCACCAACGCCGGGACTTCATCGAAGTTGCGCCCCTTCATCACCACGCAATTGAGTTTGATCCGCTCGAACCCCGCCGCCTTCGCCGCCTCGATGCCCGCCAGCACCTGATCCAGGCTGCCGTTGCGGGTGATCGCCCGAAAGCGCTCGCCATCGAGACTGTCGAGGCTGATGTTCATGCGCTTGACGCCAGCGTCCACCAGCGGCCGGGCCAGACGGCCCAGCTGCGAGCCGTTGCTGGTCATCACCAGTTCCCGCAGGCCGGGCAATGCCGCGATGTCGCGACACAACCCGACGATGCCCGGACGGATCAGCGGCTCGCCACCGGTCAGGCGAATCTTCTTCACCCCCATGCCGACGAACAACCGCGCCAGCCGCTGCAATTCCTCCAGGGTCAACACTTGCTGACGCGGCAGGAAGGTCATGTTTTTCGCCATGCAATACACACAGCGAAAATCACAACGATCGGTCACCGACATCCGCAAATAATCGATCTGGCGCCCAAATCCGTCCTGCAACACCGCGTTCATGAATACCCCCTGATTGGCCCGGTGCTCACTGCACCAGCGGTGAGTCGGCGCCCTGGAGATGAATGCCACGGATGTCCGCCGCACCGATCAGGGTTTGCAGGTACTGCACCAACGCCTTTTGCCACACGCCCTGCTGCAACTGGGTCCGGATCGCCGTCGCTACCGCCTCGTAGGGCAGCGGCTGGCCTTCGATACGCTGGTCGATGCTGATCACGTGCCAGCCGTAGCGGCTCTCCAGCGGTTTACCCGCCAGGCCCGCCGGCAGGGTGAACAGCTGACGCTCCAGCTCCGGTACGGTCTGCCCCTTGCTGATCTGCCCCAGCGACCCGCCCTGCTCCTTGGAAGGGCACGCCGAGTACTTCTGGGCCAGCTCGGCGAAGCTGCCCGGATGCTGATCCAGGCGTTCCAGCAACAGCTCGGCCTGCACGTGAGCCAGGCTGCGCGCCTCGGCGTCGTCCGGTGCGCATTCAAGCAGGATGTGCCGCACCGCCAGCAACGGAGCGCTGTGGAAACGCGCCCGGTTGCTCTCGAAGTAACGCCGGCAGGTGGCCTCGTCGCATTGCGGCACCTGCACCTCCCGTTCGAGGAGCAGCCGGGTGGCGGCTTCCTCTTCGTTTTCACCGGCGGCGACCTGCAACGACAGGCCCAGCTCGGCGATGCGTTGCTGCAACAGCTCACGAATCACCAGCGCCCGTGCGGCCTGATAGACCGCCTCCTCGCGGCTTTCGGCCGGGTGGTATTGCAACTCCAGCGCCATCGACTGGGGACTGATAGCGACCCCGTTGACACTGATGATCGGCCACTCCTGCTCGCTGCTGGCGATCAACTGCGGCGCTTCGTCGACTGCCGCCGGACCGGCCTGGGCCGGCTCGAACTGCACCGCACCCACCGGTTCGGCATCGGCAACCGGCGCTACCACCGGCGCCGCTTTAGCCGAAGAACCACAACCACCACTGCCGCCGTTACCGCCACCACATCCGCATCCACTTGCCATGATCGTCTCCTCAGAACTTCTGCCGAACGATTTGATAACGACGTCCCAGGTACCAGACCGGCGCACTGACGATGTGGACCAGACGAGTGAACGGGAACAGCACGAACAGGGTCAGGCCCAACAGCACATGGAGCTTGTAGACCAGGCCCACCGGCGCTATCGAAGTAGCGGCTTCCACTGGACGCAGCAGTACGGTGTTCTGGGCCCAGTCGGCCAGCATCACCATCACCGAGCCGTCCATGTGCGCCGTGGAGGCGACGATGGTCATCAGGCCGAGCACCAGTTGCACCAGCAACACGACGAGCACCAGGATGTCCGAGGTGTTGGACGTGGCGCGAACCCGTGGATCGGTGAGTCGGCGGTTGAGCAGCATCAGCAAACCGATCAGGCCCAGCGCGCCGAAGAGGCCACCGGACACCATCGCCAGCAATTGCTTGTTCTCGGTGCTCAGCACGTGGTGGTAGATGGCCGAAGGCGTCAGCAGGCCGACGAAGTGGCCCGCCAGCACGAACAGCACGCCGACGTGGAACAGGTTGCTCGCCACGCGCATGCCGCCCTTGCTGAGCATCTGGCTGGAGCCGGCCTTCCAGGTGTACTGGGACAGGTCGAACCGCGCCCAGCTGCCAATCAGGCAAATCGCCAGGGCGACGTAGGGATAAACCCCGAACAACAACAGATCCCACTTAGACATTGCCCACCTCCCCGGCAGGCGCAGCGGCCCGCCCTTCATGCTGAAAATCCACCCAATGCAGCGGCACCGCGCTTTCTTCCCGGGCCTTGCCCGGCGCGCTCGGCAACCCACTGCAGCGGTCCTGCTGCTCGGCCTTCATGAAATCCACCGCCTCTTCTTCCCAGACCCGGTCCAGGGCTTCGAGGGAGTCGTCCCGTGGCTCGGCCTTGACTTGCTCACGCAGTTCGGCGACTGCGTCCCGGGGTTCGGCCCCGGCAATCTGCAACAAGGCCCGGAAGCAACTGGCATAGGCGCTTTCGCGCTCCTCCAGGCGCGCCGCGAGCAAGGCCAGCAGATGCGCGACATCCGCCAGGCCCTCGCGGGCCTCCAGGTCGTCGCGGGTGGACAAAAATTCCAGGTACAGCGGAATGTAATCGGGCAGTTCCTTGACGCCGATGGCGAAACCGGCCTCCTCGTACTGGGCCATCATGTCCACCATGGCCTGGCCGCGGTCGCGGGACTCGCCATGGACATGTTCGAACAGCAACAGCGACAACGAACGGCCACGGCCGAACAGCGCGCCGTAGTGTTCCTGGCCGTCCATGAGGTCCTTGCTGCAAATCACGTCCAGCAGCTCGAACAACCCTGCCCGTTGATTCGGGCTGATTTCCCGCGCCTGCAGAATCGCCTGTTCCAACTCGTCACGACCGGCCACCAGGGTCTCGGTCGGATAATCGAGCAGCAACGAAATCACCTTGAGAATGCGCATGCTCAGTCCTCCCACAACTGCACGGTCTTGATCACGTCGCGACGGTTGGCCTTCTTGCCGCCGAACATGTTGGTGTCGGAGCTGCCGCTGCAACCACTGCCGAAGCTGAAGCCGCAACCGGAGCGTTCGGCGAACGCATCGCTCATGGCTTCTTCGCGATGGGCGGTTGGCACGACGAAGCGGTCCTCGTAGTTGGCGATCGCCAGGTAGCGGTACATCTCGTTCACCTGGTTCACGTCCAGCCCGACGTCGGCCAGCACCTTGAGGTCCTGCACACCATCGACCTGTTCGGAACGCTTGTAGGCGCGCATGGCCAGCAAGCGCTTGAGGGCCAGCTTCACCGGTTTCTCATCGCCGGCGGTCAGCAGGTTCGCCAGGTAGCGCAGCGGGATACGCAGGCTGTCGACGTCCGGGATGACCCCGTTCATGCCTACGGTGCCGGCTGCGGCGGCGTTCTGGATCGGCGACAGCGGCGGCACGTACCAGACCATCGGCAAGGTGCGGTATTCAGGGTGCAATGGCAGCGCGAGTTTCCAATCCACGGCCATTTTGTAGACCGGCGAGCGTTGCGCCGAGTCGATCACCGACTGCGGCACGCCATCGGCCAGGGCCTGACGGATCACCGCCGGGTCGTTCGGGTCGAGGAAAATCTCCAGTTGTTTCTCGTAGAGGTCTTTCTCATCGGCGGTGCTCGCCACTTCGCTGATGCGGTCGGCGTCGTACAGCAGCACGCCGAGGTAACGGATCCGGCCAACGCAGGTTTCCGCGCAGACGGTCGGCATCCCCGCTTCAATGCGCGGGTAGCAAAAGATGCATTTTTCCGACTTGCCGCTTTTCCAGTTGAAATAGATCTTCTTGTACGGGCAGCCGCTGATGCACATGCGCCAGCCGCGGCATTTCTCCTGGTCGATCAGGACGATGCCGTCTTCCTCGCGCTTGTAGATCGCCCCGCTCGGGCAGGACGCCGCGCACGCCGGATTGAGGCAGTGCTCGCACAGGCGCGGCAGGTACATCATGAAGGTGTTTTCGTACTCGCCGTAGATGTCCGCCTGGATCTTGTCGAAGTTTTTGTCCTTGCGCCGCTTGGCAAACTCGGTGCCGAGAATTTCCTCCCAGTTCGGGCCCCACTCGATCTTTTCCATGCGCTTGCCCGACACCACCGAGCGCGGCCGTGCGACCGGCTGGTGTTCGCCCAAAGGCGCGGTGTGCAGGTGTTGGTAATCGAAGTCGAACGGTTCGTAGTAATCGTCCAGGCCTGGCAGGTCCGGGTTGGCGAAGATGTTCGCCAACACGCGGAACTTGCCGCCGATGCGTGGGTTGATCGAGCCGTCGGCATTGCGGATCCAGCCGCCCTTCCACTTGTCCTGGTTCTCCCATTCCTTGGGATAACCGATACCAGGCTTGGTCTCGACGTTGTTGAACCAGGCGTATTCCATGCCCTCGCGGCTGGTCCAGACGTTCTTGCAGGTGATCGAACAGGTATGGCAACCGATGCATTTGTCCAGGTTCAGGACCATGCCGATCTGTGAACGAATCTTCATATCAATCTCCTCAATCCAGCTCGGTCGGCAGTGGACGCGGCAGGTCATCGCCGCTGGAACCGTCGAGCCAGTCGACCTTGGCCATCTTGCGCACCACGACGAATTCGTCGCGGTTGCAACCGACCGTGCCGTAATAGTTGAAGCCGTAGGCCTGCTGGGCGTAGCCACCGATCATGTGGGTCGGCTTGAGCACGACGCGGGTTACCGAGTTGTGGTGGCCGCCGCGGGTCTTGGTGGTCTCCGCGCCGGGCACGTTCACGATCCGTTCCTGGGCGTGGTACATCATCACCATGCCTTCCTTGACCCGCTGGCTGACCACCGCCCGGGCAGTCAACGCGCCGTTGGCGTTGAAGCACTCGACCCAATCGTTGTCCTCGATGCCGGCGCGCCGGGCGTCGATCTCGGAGAGCCAGATGATCGGGCCGCCACGGCTCAGGGTGAGCATCAGCAGGTTGTCGGTGTAGGTACTGTGGATGCCCCATTTCTGGTGCGGGGTGATCCAGTTCAGGACGATCTCGGCATGGCCATTGGTGCGCTTGCCCTTGACCACCTCGATGGTGCGGGTGTTGACCGGCGGCCGATAGCTCATCAGTTGCTCGCCGAACGCCTGCATCCAGGGGTGATCCTGGTAGAACTGCTGGCGACCGGTGATGGTGCGCCATGGGATCGACTCATGGACGTTGGTGTAGCCGGCGTTGTAGCTCACGTGATCGTCTTCCAGGCCGGACCAGGTCGGGCTGGAAATGATCTTGCGCGGCTGGGCCTGGATGTCGCGGAAGCGAATCGCTTCGTGCTCCTTGGACACGGCCAGGTGACTGTGATCGATGCCGGTGAACTCCGACAGCGCCGCCCAGGCTTTCACGGCGACATGGCCGTTGGTTTCCGGCGCGAGGGACAGGATCACTTCGGCGGCGTCGATGGCGCTGTCGATCTTCGGCCGGCCCTGGCTGATGCCGGAATCGACTTCGCGGTGGTTCAGTTCACCGAGGAATTTCACTTCGGTGTCGGTGCTCCAGTTGATGCCCTTGCCGCCGTTGCCGAGTTTTTCCAGCAGCGGGCCCAGGGAGGTGAACTGCTTGTAGATGTTCGGGTAGTCACGCTCCACCACTTGCAAGTTCGGTGCGTTCTTGCCCGGCTGTGGCACCTCGCCGGCGGTTTTCCAGTCGCTACCACCGAAGGGCTGGGCCAGTTCGCCGACGCTGTCATGCATCAGCGGTACGGTGACCAGGTCTTTCTCCACGCCCAGGTGCCCGACGGCCATGGCCGAGAACGCCTTGGCGATGCCCTTGTAGATTTCCCAGTCCGAACGCGATTCCCAGGCCGGGTCGATAGCGGCCGACAACGGGTGGATGAACGGGTGCATGTCCGAGGTGTTCATGTCGTCTTTTTCGTACCAGGTGGCGGTCGGCAAGACGATGTCGGAGTACACGCAGGTCGAGGACATGCGGAAGTCCAGGGTCGTTACCAGGTCGAGCTTGCCGATGGCGCCCTCGTCCACCCATTCGGCTTCGGTAGGCTTGCAGGCCCCGACCTTGCCGATGTCTTCGTTCATCACGCCGTTCTTGGTGCCCAGCAGGTACTTGAGCATGTACTCGTGGCCCTTGCCCGAGGAGCCCAGCAGGTTGGAACGCCAGATGAACATGTTGCGCGGGAAGTTCACCGGGTTGTCCGGTTGCTCGCAGGCAAAGCGCAGGGAACCGTCCTGCAGCGACTTGACCACGTAGTCTTTCGGGTCCAGGCCCGCGGCGGCGGCTTCACGGCAGATGTGCAGCGGGTTGGTGTTGAGTTGCGGCGCGCTCGGCAACCAGCCGGCCCGTTCGGCGCGGATGTTGTAGTCCAGGGCGTGCTCGGGGAACTGCGACTTGTCGGCCAGGGGCGAGAGCACGTCGTGCATGCTCATCTTCTCGTGGCGCCATTGCGAACTGTGGCCGTAGAAGAAGCTGGTGCCGTTCATTTGCCGGGATGGCCGGTTCCAGTCCAGGCCGAAGGCCAGGGGCAGCCAGCCGCATTGCGGACGGAGTTTTTCCTGGCCGACGTAGTGCGCCCAGCCGCCGCCGGTCTGGCCGACGCAACCGCAGAGCATGAGCATGTTGATCAGCCCGCGGTAGTTCATGTCCATGTGGTACCAGTGGTTCATCGCCGCACCGACGATGATCATCGAGCGTCCACGGGTCTTGTCGGCGTTGTCGGCGAACTCGCGGGCGATCTGGATCGCTTTCTCGCGGCTCACGCCAGTGATCTGCTCCTGCCAGGCCGGAGTGCCGGGCACCGAGGCGTCGTCGTAGCCCTTGGCGACATTGGCGCCACCCAGGCCGCGGTCGATGGCCAGGTTGGCCGCCGACAGGTCGAACACAGTCGCGACTTTCGCCACGCTGCCGTCGGCCAGCACCACGCTGTGCACCGGCACCCGGCGGAACTGCACCGCGTCGCCGGCCACGTGTTGAAAATGCTCCTGGGACTCACCGGCAAAGTACGGGAACGCCACTTCGGCCACGTCGCCGCCGATCAGGCTGAGCTTGAGGTCGATCTCGCGGCCTTCGCCGCCTTCGCGCGGCAGGATGTTCCACTTGCCCTTTTCACCCCAGCGATAACCAATGGAGCCTTGGGGCGAGACCAGTTGGCCGTCGGCGTCCAGGGCAATGGTTTTCCATTGCGGGTTGTTGTCCTGGCCGAGGTTGTCGGTCAGGTCGCTGGCCCGCAGGAAGCGGTCGGGCTGGTAGCCTGAACCGGGCGCCGCGCCGAGCATCGGCTTGAGCACCACCAGCACCGGCAGGTCGGTGTAGCGCTTGGCGTATTCGGTGAAATAGGCGCTGGGCTTGTCCAGGTGAAATTCTTTGAAGATCACATGGTTGAAGGCCTGGGCCAACGCCGCGTCGGTGCCCTGCTTGGGGTTGAGCCACAGGTCGGTGAGCTTGGCGACTTCCGAGTAGTCCGGGGTGATCGCCACGGTCTTGGTGCCCTTGTAGCGCACCTCGGTAAAAAAGTGTGCGTCGGGGGTACGGGTCTGCGGGACGTTGGAACCCCAGGCGATGATGTAGTTGGAGTTGTACCAGTCGGCCGATTCCGGCACGTCGGTCTGCTCGCCCCAGACCATTGGCGAGGCCGGTGGCAGGTCACAGTACCAGTCGTAGAAGCTCAGGCAGGCGCCGCCGATCAGCGACAGGTAACGGGCGCCGGCGGCGTAGCTGACCATCGACATGGCCGGGATCGGCGAGAAGCCCACCACCCGGTCCGGACCGTGCTGCTTGACCGTGTAGACGTTGGCCGCGGCGATGATTTCGTTGACTTCTTCCCAGTTGGAACGGATGAAACCGCCCATGCCGCGCTTGCTCTTGTACGAGTCGGCCTTGGCCTTGTTCTCGACGATGCTCGCCCAGGCCTCCACCGGCGGCAGGGTCTGCCGGGCCTGGCGCCAGAGCTTGAGCAGGGGCTTGCGCACCTTCGGGTACTTGAGCCGGTTGGCGCTGTAGATGTACCAGCTGTAGCTGGCGCCCCGAGGGCAACCACGGGGCTCGTGGTTGGGCAGGTCGTTACGGGTGCGCGGGTAGTCGGTCTGCTGGGTTTCCCAGGTGATCAGGCCGTTCTTGACGTAGATTTTCCACGAGCAGGAACCGGTGCAGTTCACCCCGTGGGTGGACCGCACGATCTTGTCGTACTGCCAGCGGGAACGGTAAACGTTCTCCCAGTCCCGGGACTCCTTGCGGGTCTCGCCGTGACCTTCGGAGAACTCGCCTTGCTTGCGGTTGAAGAACCGCAGTTGATCCAGTAAATGACTCACAGTGTCTTCCTCTCAGGCTTGCTCCGCGGGGTCTGCGCCCCGCCCACGCAATAGTTGATTCGTCTCAGCAGGGGGTCGCCGCGCCTTTGCGGGCGTACCACCACCAGGTCACCAGGATGCAGCTCAGGTAAAAGCCGACGAACATGTAGAAGGCCATCTCCGGGCCGCCGGTCAGGGCCATCGAAGTGCCGAACGATTTGGGGATGAAGAACGCACCGAAGGCGCCCATGGCCGAGCTGAAACCCAGCACCGCCGCCGACTCCTTGCCGGCGTCCTTGAGCGCCTGCTCGCGCTGCTCGGGCTTTTTGCCCTGGGCGGCTTTCTCATGGAGGGTGCGGAAAATCACCGGGATCATGCGGAAGGTGGAGCCGTTGCCCACGCCGGTGGTGATGAACAGCAGCATAAACATGCCCAGGAAGCCGTAGAAGCTGCCGCCCTGCCCGCCTTGTGGCAGGAAGTGCATGACACCGAACACCATGACGATCATCAGCACGAAGTTCCACAGGGTGACCTTGGCGCCACCGAGCTTGTCCGCCAGCCAGCCACCCAACGGCCGGACCAGCGCGCCCACCAGCGGGCCGAGGAAGGCGAATTTCAGGGCGATGACTTCGGGAAACGAGGTTTTGATCAGCAGGGGAAACGCGGCGGAAAAGCCGATGAACGAGCCGAAGGTCGCCAGGTACAGCCAGCACATCAGCCAGTTGTGCTTGCGCTTGAAGATCACCGCCTGCTCGCTGAACGAGGCGCGGGCGCTGGACAGGTCGTTCATGCCGAACCAGGCAATCAGGGTGACGGCAAGGATGAACGGCACCCAGATGAAACCGGCGTTCTGCAGCCACAACGAACTGCCATCGGCCAGTACTTGCGGGTGGCCGCCCATAAAGCCGAACACGCCGAAAGAGATCACCAGCGGCACGCAGAACTGCATGACCGAGACGCCCAGGTTGCCCAGGCCGGCATTCAGGCCCAGGGCGGTGCCCTGTTGGGATTTAGGGTAAAAGAAGCTGATGTTGGACATGCTCGAGGCGAAGTTGCCGCCACCGAAACCGCACAGCAGCGCGATCAGCACGAACACGCTATAGGGCGTGGTCGGATCCTGTACCGCGAAGCCCATCCACAATGCTGGCACCAGCAGCGAGGCGGTACTCAGGGCCGTCCAGCGCCGACCGCCGAAGATCGGCACCATGAACGAGTAGAAGATTCGCAAGGTGGCCCCGGACAGCCCCGGCAGCGCCGCCAGCCAGAACAACTGGTCGGTACTGAAGCTGAAACCGATGGCGTTCAGGCGCACGATCACCGTGCTCCAGACCATCCACACGGCGAAGGCCAACAGCAGCGCCGGGATCGAGATCCACAGATTGCGCCGCGCGGTCTGTTTGCCACTGCGGCCCCAGAAGGCCGGGTCTTCCGGGCGCCAGTCATGAATGACCGGGCCTTTGTCAGGCGTTTGCAGAACGGACATGTTCTTCTCCTTGGGCAATGCTGGAAAACGGGGGTTGGCTGGCAGGCGGTTGCTTGCCCAGCAGCGGGCGCTTGCGCATTTCGCTGAAATACATCCAGGTCAGGGAGACCCAGACGACGCCGTACAACAACATGAAGCAGGACGAGCGCACGCCGGTGAGGTCCACCAGGGCGCCAAACATGATCGGCAGCACGAAACCGCCCAGGCCGCCGGCCAGGCCGACGATGCCGGACACCGCGCCCATGTTTTTCGGATAGTCGTTGGCGATGTACTTGAAGACCGAGGCCTTGCCGAACGCGAAGGCGATGCCCATTACGAACAGCAGCACGGTGAACAGCGTGGCGTTGAGGCCGATATGGAAATCGACGATGCCGTTGACGGTCTGCACTTGCAGTTGGGTCTGGGGATAGGACAGCAGGAACAGGCAGATCCAGCTCACCCACAGCACCCACCAGGTCACACTCTGGGCCCCCCAGCGATCCGACATCCAGCCACCGACCGCCCGCAGCACGCCGCCGGGCAGCGAGAAGCAGGCCGCCAGCAATGCCGCGCTTTGCAGGCTGAAGCCGTATTCCTGCACGTAGTACTTGGTCATCCACAGCGCCAGAGCCACGTAGCCGCCGAACACGATCGAGTAGTACTGGCAGTAGCGCCACACGGCGGGCTCTTTCAGGGCCCTGAGCTGTTCACGCAGACCGGCGCCACCGCTACTGCGGTGTTCTTTCTTCTCGGCGGTAAGGAACCAGAACAACAGCGCAGTGATGAACAGGATGGCGCTGAACACCTTCGGCACCAGGTGCCAGGAACCGAGGGCAATCAAGGCCGGGGCCAGGAACTTGGTCACCGCGGAACCGGCGTTGCCGGCACCGAACACGCCCATGGCGAAGCCCTGGTTCTGTTTGTCGAACCACTTGGCGACATAGGCGATGCCCACCGAGAAAGAGCCGCCGGCCAAGCCGACGAACAGGCCCAGCACCAGGAACTGCCAGAACGCGGTCGCCAACGTGATCAGGTACAGCGGCAGGACGCAGGAGAGCATCAGCAGGAAGAACACGATCCGCCCGCCGAAACGGTCGGTTAAAAGTCCCAGGGGCAAACGCACCAGCGAGCCGGTCAATACGGGCGTGGCGGCCAGCAGGCCGAATTGGGTTTCGTTGAGGGCGAGCATTTCCTTGATCGGAACGCCCAGCACGGCAAACATCATCCAGACCATGAAGCACACGGTGAAGGCCAGGGTACTCATCCCCAGTACCAGCCCTTGTTGCACTTGCGCTCGCATTACGCTGCACCCCAGTCAGTTCGATGAGCGCAGACTAGTGATGCCTACCCCGCAAAAACTTGACGTGGGTCAACGAGCCACCTGGGGGTACTGGCCTATGCTTGGCCCGTCTACCTCCAAGGTGGTAGATCGGGATTCAGATAAACCCCTTTGTTTATCAACGTCCTGAGCGATCTGGCCGAAGCTTTTACAGAAACGGAACGGCCGAGAACTCTTTAGAGGTAGTGCGCCAGGATCGGCTGCCACACCCCCAGTCCAGGCGTCCTACCATGTCCGGGTTGCATATTTTCCTGCCGGGTCAGCCACGATGATGAGCTGGCTGCGCAGCTCCCTGCCCGCGCGCGCGGGGGTGGCGGTGATCCTGATCGCCATTCTGGCCCTGGCCAGTTCCCTGAGCGCCGGGCTGATCGCCTGGTTCAGCCAGGGTGACGCGGCGGCGATCAACACGGCCGGCTCGGTACGCATGGAAACCTACCACCTGAGCTGGAAACTGGCGGCGGGCGATACCGCCGCCATCCCGGCCATCGTCGAAAGCCTGCAGCAACGCCTCAACAGCCCTTCCCTTCGCGCCGTGCTGGAAGACGGTCCGACTACCGCCCTGCATCAGAGCTATCGCGATCTCCTGCAACGCTGGAACGGAGCACTGCGGCCCGCCGTCGAGCGCGGCGATTCGGCTTTCTTCCAGGCCAGCGCGGACGCCTTCGTCGCACAACTGGACCAGTTCGTCACGTTGTTGCAACGCCAGAGCGAGCACAAACAGGGCTGGCAACAGACGATCCAGGGCATGGCGCTGTTCAGCACCATGATCATCCTGCTGATCGGCTTGTATGAGTTGCAGTACAGCGTGGTGACGCCGTTGCAGGAGCTGGTGGACGCGACTCAGCGTTTTCGTCGGGGCGAGTTCCAGGTGCGGGTCAATCATCAGTCCGAGGATGAACTGGGCCAGTTGGCGACCAGCTTCAACACCATGGCCGAAACCATCGAGCAATCCCACCGCACCCTGGAAGATCAGGTCCTGCAAAAAACCTTGAACCTGCAACAGGCCAATGCCGCCCTGGAACTGCTCTACCAAAGCAGCCGCAGCCTGGCGACACGCCAGGCCAATGCCGAGGGGTTGGATGAATTGATCCGGCGCTTCCAGCAACGGCTGCCCGGCCTGCGTCTGTCGCTGTGCCTGCAAGGGCAACTCCAGGCACCGGCACGACAACTGCTGGCCTTGCATGGCGCCAACAGCCGCCAAGTGTGCGCCAGCAGCGACTGCGCCACCTGCGAGAAACACCACTCTGCCCGGCCACAAACGTTCAGCATCAGCAACCAGGGCAACGAGCTTGGCGAGCTCAAGGCGCATTTCGTCGACGGGCATCTGGCGCAACCCTGGGAAACCCAATTGATCCAGGCCCTGGCCAACCTGATCGGCACATCGCTGTCGCTCAAACGCCAGCGTGAACAGGACCATCGCCTGTTGTTGCTCGACGAGCGCACGATCATTGCCCGGGAGCTGCACGACTCGCTGGCCCAGGCCCTGTCATACATGAAGCTGCAAGTCAGCCGCATGCAGACCCTGATGCGTCGTGGCGAACCGGTGCAAACCCTGGAGACAGTGACCGGCGAGTTGCGCGAAGGGCTCAACAACGCCTACCGGCAGTTGCGCGAATTGCTGACGACCTTCCGTTTGCAGATTCACGACGATGGTCTGGTCCAGGAGCTCAAGGACACCGCCGAAGAGTTCTCCAACCGTGGGGATTTCCAGGTGCATCTGTTCATCGACACGCTGGCGTTCGAGTTGTCGGCCAGCGAACAGATCCACATTCTGCAGATCACCCGCGAAGCGTTATCCAACTGCCTGCGCCATGCCCATGCCGAGAACGCCTGGCTGGAACTGCGCCAGGAAGGCGAGACGGTGCGGCTGTCGATCGAAGATGATGGCCGGGGCTTCAGCGGCGAGGTCGACCAGCGCGAGCATCACGGCCTGAACATCATGAACGAACGGGCCCGCAGCCTGCGCGGCCACCTGCAGATTCTCTCCCGAACACCCCAGGGCACCCGTATCCAGGTGCATTTCCAACCGGAATTCCTGGGCCAACACTCCGAAGGCATCGCAACATGAACGCCCCCCTGCGCCATACCCTGCTACTGGTCGACGATCACCCGATGATGCGTCGCGGGATCCGCCAGATGCTCGAACTTGAAGACGATCTGCAGATCGTCGGCGAAGCCAGCCACGGTGAAGAAGCGCTGACGCTGATCGAACCGCTCAAGCCCGACCTGGTACTGCTGGACAACAACATGCCGCAATTGAACGGCATCGAAACCCTGCGTCGGTTACGTGCGATGAACTACACCGGCAAGGTGTTGCTGTTCACGGTGTCCGATGCCGAGGATGACATCCGCGACGCCCTGCGCCTGGACGCCAACGGTTACCTGCTCAAGGACATGGAACCTGAATTGCTGATCCAGTACATCCGCGACGCCCTCCACGGCGCCCTCGTGATCAGCCCCGGCCTGACCCGCGTCATGGCCCAGGCCCTGCGCTCCCCGCCGCGCCAGGCGGACGTGGAACTGACCGAGCGCGAACGCCAGGTACTCAGGGCCATCGCCAGTGGCTTCAGCAACAAGGTGATCGGGCACAAGCTGGGCATCACCGAAGGCACGGTCAAGGTCCACGTCAAGAACCTGCTGCACAAGCTTGGCCTGCGCTCGCGGGTCGAGGCCGCCGTCTGGGCCATGGAGCACCTGCGCAGCGCCGGCTAGCCGCGACCGTTAATGTTGGACCTGGACCATCGAGTTCACCTGCACCCGCGCCTGCATCTGCTCCGCCCCACCACCCCGGCGCATGCCCCGCACCGGGCAGGCATCGAGATAGTCCAGGCCGACCGCCAGTTTCAAGTGCCGGTCGGGCCGGATCAGCCGGTTGGTCACGTCAAAGCTGTACCAGCCATCGTCCAGCCAGGCTTCGGCCCAGGCATGACTCGCCAAGTGGCTTTCATCCTCGGTACACAGGTAACCGGAGACATAGCGCGCCGCAATGCCCAGGCTGCGGGCGCAGGCGAGGAACGCATGGGTGTGGTCCTGACAAACGCCCGAACCACCGGCAAATGCCTCGGCGGCCGTGCTGTTGACCGCCGTCGTGCCCAGGCTGTAGGGCATGCGCGTCACCAGGCCGTCCATTAAATCGGCGAGGGCCGCACGATCACGTCGCCCTGCGCATTGCTCCTGGGCAAAGGCACTGAGAGCCTCGTCCGCCTGGGTGAGACGGCTGGTGCGCAGGAACGGCAGCGGCGACTGATGGTCGGGCTCCATCTCCACCGTTTGATTGATTTGTACCTCGCCGTATGCGGTGAGCACCAGCGCGCCGTGGGGCTCGTCCACGGTCATCACGTGCAGGATGTTGCCGTAGGGGTCGAGCTGGCTGCGCACCAGGCGCGGCAGTTCCAGATGCCATTGCAGCACACGCTGGCGCGGGCTGTCCTTGGGGGTCAGGCGCAGGAACTGGATGCTGGTGCACACGTCATCGGTGTAACGGTAAGTGGTGTCGTGACGTATGGACAGTTTCATACGACCTCCAGATAGGACTCGTGAACGGTCTGGCCCAGGTGACGGATCTGGCCAATGAGATCGGTCAGCCACTGATGCAGGCCCGAGGCGAGGATCTCGTCGATCCCGGAATAACGCAGGCGTGCGTGCAGCTCGGCGGCCAGGCGCTGGGCCGGGCGGCCGTTATGGCCGGGCAGGCTGGCGAGGATGTTATCGAGTTCCTCGATGCAGGCGTGCAACGAGCGCGGGACGTCGGCGCGCAGCAGCAACATCTCCGAGACCTGCTCGGCATTCGGGGCGTTGCGATAGATCTCGTTGAACGCCTCGAACGACGACAGCGCCCGCAACAATGCGCTCCACTGGTAATAACCGCGGGCCGATTTGTCGCTGACCTCCTCCGACTCTTCGCCGAACATTTCGTAGCGTGCATCCAACAGGCGCAGGGTGTTGTCCGCACGCTCGATAAAGGTGCCCAGGCGAATGAAACAGTAGGCATCGTTGCGCATGATGGTGCCCGATGTCGCGCCACGGAACAGGTGCGAGCGCTCCTTGACCCATTCGCAGAAATGGCTGATGCCATAGCGGCCCAGGCCATTGCTGGCGATATTGCGCATCTCCAGCCAGGTGGCGTTGATGTTCTCCCACATGTCGGCGGTGATGCGTCCGCGCACGGCGTGGGCATTGGTCCGTGCCGCTCGCAGGCAGCTGTAGATGCTGCCGGGGTTGGTGTCGTCCAGGGCGAAGAAATGCAGCATATGTTCGCTGTTGAGCGCGCCATAACGAGCGTTGTAGTCGTCCAGCGTGCCGGCCGCCAGCAGTGACATCGCCAGCTCGGCATGGCCGTCGCTGCGCCCGGCCTGGGGCATCAGCGACAACGAGTAGCTGACTTCGAGCATGCGCGCCAGGTTCTCGGCGCGCTCCAGGTAACGGGACATCCAGTAGAGGTCCGAAGCGGTTCTTGAAAGCATGTCTTAGTCCTCCACTACCCAGGTGTCCTTGGTGCCGCCGCCCTGGGACGAGTTCACCACCAGCGAGCCTTCACGCAGGGCCACGCGGGTCAGGCCGCCGGGCACCAGTCGGGTTTCCTTGCCGGACAGCACGAACGGACGCAGGTCGATGTGGCGCGGGGCGATGCCGTTCTCGACGAAGGTCGGGCACGTGGACAGGCTCAGGGTCGGTTGGGCGATGTAGTCCTGCGGGCGGGCCTTGAGGCGTGCGCGGAAGTCCTCGATCTGCGCGGCGGTAGCCGCCGGCCCGACCAGCATGCCGTAGCCGCCGGAGCCCTGGGTTTCCTTGACCACCAGGTCCGGCAGGTTGGCCAGCACATGGGACAGGTCCTGGGGCTTGCGACATTGCCAGGTCGGCACGTTCTTCAGGATGGGTTCTTCGCTGAGGTAGAAGCGGATCATCTCGTCGACATAAGGATAGATCGACTTGTCGTCGGCCACGCCGGTGCCAATCGCGTTTGCCAGCACCACGTTGCCGGCGCGATACACGGCAACCAGTCCAGGCACGCCCAACATGGAGTCGGGATTGAAGGACAGCGGATCGAGGAAGGCATCGTCGAGGCGACGATAGATCACGTCCACCTGCTGCGGACCGGCCGTGGTGCGCATGTAGACATGCTCGTCGCGCACGAACAGGTCGGCCCCCTCCACCAACTCCACGCCCATCTCGCGGGCCAGGAACGCATGTTCGAAATAGGCGCTGTTGAAACGGCCCGGGGTCAGGACCACCGCCGTGGGGTTTTCCAGCGGGCTTGAGCTTTTCAGGGTGTCGAGCAGCAGGTTCGGGTAATGATCGATGGGGGCCACACGCTGGGCCGCGAACAACTCGGGGAACAGGCGCATCATCATCTTGCGGTCTTCGAGCATGTAGCTCACGCCGCTGGGGGTGCGCAGGTTGTCTTCCAGCACGTAGTAGCTGCCGTCGCCATCGCGCACCAGGTCGACACCGGCGATATGGGCGTAGATGCCCCGGTGCAGGTTCAGGCCCTGCATCGCGATCTGGTAACCCTCGTTAGCCAGCACCTGCTCGGCGGGGATGATCCCTTCCTTGAGGATGTGCTGCCCGTGATAGAGATCATCGAGGAACATATTCAGGGCCTGGACCCGTTGGATGCAGCCTCGCTCGACTGATTGCCATTCACTGGCCTTGATGCTGCGCGGGATGATGTCGAACGGAATCAACCGCTCGGTGCCTTGTTCATCCCCATACAAGGTGAAGGTGATACCGGCCCGATGGAACAACAGGTCGGCTTCGCGACGGCGTTGGTCGAGCAACTCGACCGGTGTGTCCGCCAGCCAGCGTGCGAAGGCTTGGTAATGCGGGCGGCAGTCACCCTGGGCATCGTACATTTCATTGAAAAAAGCTCGGGGCATAGCCAACTCCCAGCCGCGTTCTACACGGCATTTCTTATCACTTCGTCATTCCAAATAGTCCGGCCTTGCCTTGTTCTTATGAGCCTTGTTCTTATGAGCCTTGTTCTGATGAGCCCTGTTTCGCTGAGCACCTCGATCGATGTCGGTCTCTGTTCTGGCATTGCGTCTGGATGACGTGCGCCCCCTGGTCAGATCTGCGTAATGAATGCCCCCCCTGAAAATGTCAGCGCTGCGCCGGTTGCGCTTATGGAGCGTAGCAAAGGCTGTGCCCAAGCCCGATTTCGTGGCAATTCGCTGGAAAAAACGTCGCAGAACGACGCGAGGACGAAATTTATTTTCGTTTTTGCGACAAAAGAGGGTCGGCAGGGCTGAAACGTTTTAAGGCAGCGTCAGGTGGGTGCTCCGAAACGGATCGAATCGGTGCAACGGAGCCGGACTGACGGGAGAGTTGCCCTGAAAAGGGGAAGTTTTTACCCAGAGGCTCAGTTGGGCTGTAAGAGCATGGCTGCCCAGACGAAAGTCGACCTCCTTCTGTCGTCTCCCAAAAACAAACTCAAAGCGGGTACTTGCGCTTACAGTATTATGGTATACCATCATACGAATAGACCCACTACATCGCCTACGGGAGCAGCACATGAGTTTCGAAATTCGCAAGATCGTCAGCTATGTCGAAGAGACCTTTATCGAAGGCGGCAAGGCCACCGACAAGCCGGTGACCATGGCCGGGCTCGCAGTGGTGATCAAGAATCCCTGGCTGGGCCGTGGCTTTGTCGAAGATCTGAAACCGGAAATCCGCGCAAATTGCTCCGACCTCGGTGCACTGATGGTCGAGCGCCTGGTGGGCATCATTGGCGGCGCGGAAAAAATCGAGGCCTATGGCAAGGCGGCGGTCGTCGGCGCCGATGGTGAAATCGAGCACGCCTCCGCTGTCATCCATACTCTGCGCTTCGGTAATCATTACCGCGAAGCGGTCAAGGCCAAAAGCTACTTGAGCTTCACCAACAAGCGTGGCGGCCCGGGGACCTCCATCCAGATCCCTATGATGCACAAAGACGACGAAGGCCTGCGCTCACACTACATCACCCTGGAAATGCAGATCGAAGACGCTCCTCGCGCCGACGAGATCGTCGTGGTGCTCGGCTGTGCCGATGGTGGCCGCCTGCATCCACGCATCGGTAACCGTTATATCGACCTTGAAGAGCTGGCCGCCGAGAAGGCCCAGTGATTCAACCCGGCCAACCACAATAAAAAAGGCATGCAGGAGCGTTCCATGATTCGGCTCACCGCTGAACTCACCCCGGCTGGCACCAGTTACCTGGCGACCGGCCAAGGCCAGCCCGTGGTATTGATCCACGGCGTGGGCCTGAACAAAGAAATGTGGGGCGGCCAAGTCGTTGGCCTGGCCACGAAATACCGTGTTATCGCCTATGACATGCTCGGCCACGGTGCCAGTCCGCTTCCTGCCAGCGGTACCACCCTGCTGAGCTACGCCGATCAGTTATTGGAACTGCTCGATCATCTTCAATTGCCCCAGGCAACGGTGATCGGCTTTTCCATGGGCGGTCTGGTGGCTCGGGCGTTTGCCTTGCATTACCCGCAACGCCTGCAAGCCCTGGTGGTACTTAACAGTGTGTTCAACCGCAGCGCCGAGCAACGTGCCGGCGTCATCGCCCGTACCGCCCAGGCCGCCGAACATGGACCGGATGCCAATGCCGAGGCTGCGCTGTCACGCTGGTTCAGCCGCGAATACCAGGCGGCCAACCCGGCGCAGATCGCCGCGCTGCGTCAGACCCTGGCAAAGAACGATCCCCAGGGTTACCTGACCACTTATGAACTGTTCGCCACCCAGGACATGTACCGCGCCGACGACCTGGGCAGCATCCACGCACCGACATTGATCGCCACCGGTGAACTGGATCCGGGTTCGACCCCGGAAATGGCCCGGCAACTGGCCGAGCGAATTCCCGGTGCCGCCGTTGCCGTGCTCGCCGAGCAGCGGCATATGATGCCGGTAGAATCGCCGCGCCTGGTCAACCAGTTGCTGCTGGATTTTCTCGACACGGCAAACAACCGACCCAATCCAATAAAGGGGATCGTTGCATGACACTCGCACGTTTCCAGATGTGCATCGGCGGTGAATGGCTCGATGCTCTGTCCGGCAAGACTTTCGAAAGTCTGAATCCAGCGTTGGCCCAGGCCTGGGCAGAGTTGCCCGACGCCGCGGAGGCGGATGTCGAACGCGCCGTCCAGGCCGCACAAACGGCTTTCGACAGCCCCGCCTGGCGTGGTCTCACCGCCACCGCCCGAGGCAAGTTACTGCGTCGTCTCGGCGATCTGATCGCCGAGAACAGGGAGCAGCTGGCCCAGTTGGAAAGCCGTGACAACGGCAAGTTGATCCGCGAGACCCGCGGTCAGGTTGGCTATCTGCCGGAATTTTTCCATTACACCGCAGGCCTGGCCGACAAGCTCGAAGGTGGAACCCTTCCCCTCGACAAGCCGGACATGTTTGCCTACACCGTGCATGAGGCCATGGGCGTGGTCGCCGCGATCATTCCCTGGAACAGCCCGCTCTACCTGACCGCGATCAAGCTGGCCCCGGCATTGGCGGCCGGCAACACCATCGTGATCAAACCTTCCGAACACGCCTCGGCCACCATCCTGGAGCTGGCTCGCCTGGCCCTGGAAGCAGGATTCCCGCCGGGCGTGGTCAACGTCGTGACCGGCTACGGCCCGAGCACCGGCGCCGCCCTCACCCGCCATCCACTGGTGCGCAAGATCGCTTTCACCGGTGGCGCCGCCACGGCTCGTCACGTGGTTCGCAGCAGTGCGGAGAACTTCGCCAAGCTGTCCCTGGAACTGGGAGGCAAGTCGCCCAACATCATCTTTGCCGATGCCGACCTCGACAGCGCCATCAATGGCGCCATTGCCGGCATCTATGCCGCGTCGGGGCAGAGCTGCGTGTCCGGTTCGCGGTTGCTGGTGCAGGACGAAATCTACGATGAGTTCGTCTCGCGCCTGGTGGAACGCGCCCAACGCATCCGCATCGGTAACCCGCAGGACGACACCAGCGAAATGGGCCCCATGGCCACCGCCCAGCAACTGGCCGTGGTCGAAGGCCTGGTAGCCGACGCCATTGCCGAAGGCGCACGCCTGCGCCTGGGCGGCAAGCGCCCCCGGCACCTGGGTGAAGGCTGGTTCTACGAGCCGACCCTGTTCGAATGCGACCGCAATTCCATGAGGATCATGCAGGAAGAAGTCTTCGGCCCGGTGGCTTCGGTCATTCGTTTCAAGGATGAAGCCGAAGCCCTGGCGATCGCCAACGACTCCCAGTTCGGCCTCGCCGCCGGTATCTGGACCCGTGACCTGGGACGTGCCCATCGCCTGGCCCGGGATGTGCGCTCGGGGATCATCTGGGTCAACACCTACCGCGCAGTGTCGGCCATGGCGCCTATCGGCGGTTTCAAGAACAGCGGTTACGGACGCGAAAGCGGCATCGATTCGGTGCTGGCCTACACCGAGCTGAAAACGGTGTGGATCAACCTCTCCCAGGCGCCGATGCCTGATCCGTTTGTGATGCGTTAGGAGTCTTGCGAAATGATCGAACCCGGCATTTACAAAGAAGTCATGGGCTCCTTCCCCTCCGGCGTCACGGTGGTCACCACCCTGGACCCGGACGGCAACATCGTCGGCATCACCGCCAGCGCCTTCAGTGCCCTGTCAATCGACCCGGCACTGGTGCTGTTCTGTCCCAATTACGCCTCCGACACCTATCCGGTGCTACGCGACAGCAAGCAGTTCGCGATCCACCTGCTGTCCGCCGACCAGACAGCCGAAGCCTATGCCTTCGCCGGTAAAGGCAAGGACAAGGCCAAGGGCATCGACTGGCACCTCAGCGAACTCGGCAACCCGATCCTGAACAAGGCCACGGCCATTATCGAATGCGAACTGTGGCGTGAATACGATGGCGGCGACCACGCGATCATCGTCGGCGCGGTCAAGAACCTGATACTGCCCGAGCAACCGGTCACGCCGATGATCTACCACAAAGGCAAGTTGGGCGCCCTGCCCGCGCTGATATGAACGGGATCCTGGGCCGAACACTGTTGTGGCGAGGGGATTTATCCCCGCTGGGCTGCGAAGCGGCCCCTGAAACCTGCCGACCCGGTGTGTCAGGCTGATTGAGTTAACAGCTTTTGGGGCCGCTTCGCGCCCCAGCGGGGATAAATCCCCTCGCCACAGAGTGACTTTTCTACATTTATCCCAGGAGCCAGCATGAACTCAGCAGCCTTGCAACTGTTCCGCCAACAGGCCTATATCGACGGCCAATGGGTGGAGGCATTCGATGGCGCCTGCCAGGACATTTTCAATCCGGCCAGCGGCGAGCTGATCGGCCGCGTGCCGAATCTCGGCGCCGAGCATGCCCGTCAGGCCATCGTCGCCGCCAACAAGGCTTGGCCGGCCTGGCGCGGGCTGATCGCCAAGGAGCGTAGCCAGATCCTCAAGCGCTGGCACGGACTGATGCTTGAGAACGCCGATGCACTGGCAGAAATCCTCACCCTCGAACAAGGCAAACCACTGACCGAAGCCAAGGGCGAAATCCTCTATGCCGCCAGCTTCATCGAATGGTTCGCCGAAGAAGCCAAACGTATCTACGGCGACACCATTCCCAGCCACAAAGGCGATGCGCGCATTGTCGTCAGCAAAGAGCCGATCGGCGTGGTGGCGGCCATCACCCCGTGGAACTTCCCGGCGGCGATGATCACCCGCAAGGCCGGACCGGCGCTGGCGGCGGGCTGCCCGTGCATTGTCAAACCGGCGCCGGAGACGCCGTTCTCGGCGCTGGCGATGGCCGCGCTGGCGGAACAGGCCGGAATTCCACCAGGCATTTTCAACGTCATTACCGGTGATGCCGTCGCCATTGGTGGTGAACTGACTGCCAGCCCACAGGTACGCAAACTGTCGTTCACCGGCTCCACGGCCATCGGCAAGCACTTGATGGCCCAGTGCGCGGCGACCTTGAAGAAGGTGTCGCTGGAGCTGGGTGGCAACGCGCCGTTCATCGTTTTTGACGACGCCGACCTGGAACGAGCGGTGGAAGGAGCCTTGATCGCCAAGTTCCGCAATGCCGGGCAGACCTGCGTCTGCGTCAATCGCTTCCTTGTCCAGAGCGGTATTCATGATGCCTTTGTCGCCCGGCTATCCGAGCGTGTGGCGCAACTGAAGGTCGGCGGCGGCTTCGAAAGCGGCGTCAACCAAGGGCCGCTGATCAACGAACGGGCCGTAGCCAAGGTCGAGGACCACGTCCGGGATGCCCTCGCCCACGGCGCCCGACTGCTCTGTGGCGGTGAGCGCCATGCCCTCGGTCACGGCTTCTTCCAGCCAACGGTGCTGGTGGACGTCACGGCGCAGATGAAAGTCGCGAGGGAAGAAACCTTCGGGCCGCTGGCCGCCATCTTCCGCTTCGACAGCGAGGCCCAAGCCGTGCAGATGGCCAACGATACCGACTCCGGGCTGGCCGCCTATTGCTACACCCGCGACCTGGGTCGGGCCTGGCGCATGAGCGAAGCCCTGGAATACGGCATGGTCGGCATCAACGAAGGACTGATCTCCACCGAGGTCGCCCCGTTCGGCGGCATCAAGACGTCGGGGCTGGGCCGCGAAGGTTCGCGGTATGGCATCGACGATTATCTGGAACTCAAGTACACCCTGATGGGTGGACTCGAAGACGTTGGGAGCGCACAGCGATGAGTCATGATAAATACCAACAGGGTTTGAAGATCCGTACCCAGGTGCTGGGCGAGGCTTATGTCAGCCGCTCCATCGAAAACGCCGACGATTTCACTCGTCCGTTACAGGAAATGGTCACCGAATATTGCTGGGGCCACGTCTGGGGGCGCGAGGGTTTGTCGCTGAAGGAGCGCAGCATGATCAACCTGGCCATGATCTCGGCCCTCAATCGCCCCCATGAACTCAAGCTGCATGTGCGGGGCGCCTTGCGTAACGGCCTGAGTCGTGAGCAAATACGCGAAATTCTGCTTCAGGTCGGTATCTATTGCGGCGTCCCCGCTGCCGTGGACAGTTTCCGGCTTGCCCGCGAAGCCTTCGCCGAAGCCGACGCCGAGGCCTCCAGTCAACCTTCGGCTGTCTGATCCGAACGCGCACGGATGTTGCCCGTTTTGCATGGACAGCCACATTACAGAGCGGACCCCATGAAACGCCTGCCACTCGACGACAGCTTCAAGGTCAATCGCAACCCCGTCACCCTGCGCGAAATCGTGCTGGATAAGTTGCGAAGCGCCATCATGAACTTCCAGCTCCTGCCGGGCGATCGTCTGGTCGAGCGCGACCTGTGCGATCGCCTGGGCGTGAGCCGCACTTCGGTACGCGAAGCCTTGCGTCACCTCGAATCCGAAGGGCTGGTTGAGTTCGCCGACGCCAAGGGGCCGCGGGTGGCGATCATCACCCTGGCCGATGCCGTCGATATTTACGAGCTGCGCTGCGTGTTGGAAGGCCTGATCGTCCAGCTGTTCACGCTACGGGCCAAACCCAAGGACATCAAGGCCCTGGAAAAAGCCCTGGAGGAAAACCGCAAGGCCCTCAAGGATGGTGAACTGCAACAGGTACTGGATTCGGTCCAGGGCTTCTACGATGTGCTGCTCGAAGGCTCCGGCAACCATGTCGCCGCCACCCAATTGCGCCAGTTGCAGGCGCGCATCAGCTACTTGCGGGCCACCTCCGTCTCCCAGGAAAACCGTCGTGGCTCCAGCAATCAGGAAATGGAGCGCATTGTCGAAGCCATCAAGAGCGGCGACCCCCTGGCCGCTCACCAGGCCTCGGTGGATCACGTGCGCGCTGCGGCCAAGGTGGCACTGGAGTACCTCAAGCGCAAGCAGGAAGAAACCGGCGACGTGCCTGAAATCACCGCGCCCATCGCACTGAAAGAACCCCGTATAGGCCACTGACATGTTCAGCCCGAACTTTTGTCCAAAGTGTGGTGGCAGTGACTTGAGTCGCCGCCTGCCAGCGGGCGATACCCATGAGCGGTTGATATGCGGCGGCTGCGGCTACATTCATTACGTCAATCCGAAGATCATTGCCGGCTGCATCATCGAACAGGATGGCAAATACCTGTTGTGCCAGCGCGCCATCCCGCCGCGTCCTGGCACCTGGACCCTGCCGGCCGGTTTCATGGAGGGCAACGAAACCACTGAACAAGCGGCGCTGCGGGAAGTCTGGGAGGAGACCGGTGTACGCGCCGACATCGTTTCCCCCTATTCGATCTTCAGCGTGCCCAAGATCAGCGAGGTGTACATCATCTTCCGCGCCGTCGCGCTGGAAATCACCGGCCAGTTCGGCCCGGAAACCCTTGCCTGTCAGTTCTTCGCTCCCGAGGACATCCCCTGGGACAGCATCTACTACCCGGCCATCCGTCAGATCCTCGAGCGTTATATCGAAGAACGCCAGGCCGGGGTCTACGGCATCTACATGGGCAACGACGACAGCGGCAAGATCCACTTCATCCGCTGATGCAACCTTCTGTGGGAGCGAGCCTGCTCGCGATGCGGTGTATCAGTCGGCGCAGGTGTTGGCTGACCGTCCGCTATCGCGAGCAGGCTCGCTCCCACAGGGTGTGAGCCGTGCCAATCGCTATGGAATCGGCACGCCCTCGACGATGATGACTTCGGCCTGTGCCACATCCTTGCGATGGCGCTTCGCCTCTTGGTACTGCTCTGAGCGGTAGCAGGCTAGCGCCTGTTCGTAAGAGTCAAATTCGATCACCACGCTGCGCTGCGGCGTGGCCCGGCCTTCCATCGCTTCGCTGCGCCCACCCCGGGCCAGCATCCGACCGCCGTACAAGGCAAACGCCGCGGGTGCCCGCTGGGTGTATCGGGTGTATTGATCGGGATCGGTGACATCTACATGAGCAATCCAGTACGCCTTCATAGTGACCTCTCGGGTTGTTTGTATTATGGTATACCACAAACTGTTTCCATCCTGCACCCACCCAAAAAACAAAGAGAGCCCGCCATGGCCTTTAACAGCATTCAGGAAATCATTGAAGACTACCGCCAGGGCAAGATGGTGTTGCTGGTGGACGACGAAGACCGGGAAAACGAGGGCGACTTGCTGCTGGCCGCCGACTGTTGCAGCGCCCAGGCCATCAGCTTCATGGCTCGGGAAGCTCGCGGACTGATCTGCCTGACCTTGACCGACGAACATTGCCAGCGCCTGGGCCTGGAACAAATGGTGCCGAGTAACGGCAGTGCCTTCAGCACCGCGTTCACCGTGTCCATCGAGGCCGCAACGGGTGTGACGACAGGCATTTCTGCAGCCGACCGGGCCCGCACCGTAGCCGCTGCCGTCGCGACCGACGCAGGCCCCGCCGATATCGTGCAGCCGGGCCATATCTTTCCGCTACGCGCCCGGGAAGGCGGCGTGCTGACCCGCGCCGGGCATACCGAAGCCGGCTGTGACCTGGCGCGCCTGGCTGGCTTCACGCCCGCCTCGGTGATCGTCGAAGTGATGAACGACGACGGCACCATGGCCCGCCGCCCGGACCTGGAAGTGTTTGCCCGCAAACACGGGATCAAGATCGGCACCATCGCCGACCTGATTCACTACCGCCTGAGCACCGAGCACACCGTGGTACGCATTGGTGAACGGGAACTGCCCACTGTGCATGGCACCTTCCGGCTGTTCACCTTTGAAGATCGCATCGAGGGTGGTGTGCACATGGCGATGGTCATGGGCACCCTTCACCGGGAAGAACCGACGCTGGTCCGGGTTCACGTGATCGACCCGCTGCGAGACCTGGTGGGCGCCGAATACAACGGTCCATCCAACTGGACGCTGTGGGCAGCGCTGCAGCGCGTCGCCGAAGAAGGTTGCGGCGTGGTGGTGGTGCTCGCCAACCACGAATCGTCCCAGGCGCTGCTCGAACGGGTGCCACAACTCACCCAGCCGCCGCGACAGTTCAGCCGCTCCCAATCGCGCATCTATTCTGAAGTAGGCACCGGGGCGCAGATTCTCCAGGATCTGGGCGTCGGCAAGTTGCGTCATCTGGGGCCACCGCTCAAATACGCCGGGCTGACCGGATATGACCTGGAGGTGGTGGAGAGTATTCCGTTTACCGAATAACAGAAACCCCCTGTGGGAGCGAGCTTGCTCGCGATAGCAATGGGACCTGCCAACCTGGATGCTGACTGGTACACCGCTATCGCGAGCAAGCTCGCTCCCACAGGGAAAAGCAGCAAAAAAAACGAGGCCGGATGGATAACCGGTACGGCAAAACCCTTGCACAAAGTTTGGAATACCATAATATGATATTCCATAGACCGAACGCTCCAGCCAAGCGCACCCGGCAGGGAAGCGCACTCAACAGCCCTTGGCACGGTCACCTGCAAGACCCGATGGACCTGAAGCTCCCGATAAGCGGGCAACCACAAAGCCCGCTCAATAAACACAACAATGAGGGCGTGAAAATGGTGTTGAAGAAAAGTGCAGCCGCAGTTCTGTTTGCGGGCCTGTTGAGCATCGCCAGTCAGGCGACAATGGCTGCCGAAAGCGTCAACTTCGTTAGCTGGGGCGGCAGCACCCAGGACGCGCAGAAGCAGGCCTGGGCCGACCCGTTCAGCAAGGCCAGCGGCATCACGGTGGTCCAGGATGGCCCGACCGACTACGGCAAACTCAAAGCCATGGTCGAGAGCGGCAACGTGCAATGGGACGTGGTGGACGTCGAGGCTGACTTTGCCCTGCGCGCCGCTGCAGAAGGCCTGCTCGAACCGCTGGACTTCTCGGTCATACAGCGTGACAAGATCGACCCACGCTTCGTGTCCGACCACGGCGTCGGTTCGTTCTACTTCTCGTTCGTCCTCGGCTACAACGAAGGCAAGCTCGGGGCCGGCAAACCCCAGGACTGGTCGGCGCTGTTCGACACCAAGACCTACCCTGGCAAACGCGCCCTGTATAAATGGCCGAGCCCCGGCGTGCTGGAACTGGCTCTGCTGGCAGACGGCGTACCTCAGGACAAACTCTACCCACTGGACCTGGACCGTGCGTTCAAGAAACTCGACACCATCAAGAAAGACATCGTCTGGTGGGGCGGCGGCGCCCAGTCCCAGCAGTTGCTCGCGTCCGGCGAAGCCAGCATCGGACAGTTCTGGAACGGCCGCGTCTATGCACTGCAACAGGACGGCGCCCCTGTCGGCGTGAGCTGGAAACAGAACTTGGTCATGGCCGACATCCTGGTCGTACCGAAAGGTTCGAAAAACAAGGCCGCCGCCATGAAATTCCTGGCCAATGCCAGCAGCGCCAAGGGCCAGGCCGACTTCTCCAACCTGACCGCTTATGCGCCTGTCAACGTCGATAGCGTCGCACGCCTGGATTCAGTGCTCGCCCCTAACCTGCCGACCGCCTACGCCAAGGACCAGATCACGCTCGATTTCGCGTACTGGGCCAAGAACGGTCAGGACATCTCGACACGGTGGAACGAATGGCTGGTGAAATGAAAATGTCGGCAACGGCACGACACACCGGGAGCGCCCCTGGCGCTGCCGGTGTGGCAACCGCAAAGGCCATGACCGCGCAGACCCCGTCGCTGGCCCAGCGCTGGCGTGGGGCCGGCAACCTGGCGCCCGCCCTGCTGTTCCTGGGTCTGTTCTTCCTGGCGCCGCTGATCGGCCTGCTGTTGCGTGGCGTGCTGGAGCCGGTGCCCGGGTTGGGCAACTACGAGCAATTGTTCGCCAATTCGGCTTATGCCCGGGTGTTGTTCAACACCTTTTCCGTGGCCGGATTGGTGACGCTGTTCAGCCTGTTGCTGGGTTTTCCCCTGGCCTGGGCCATCACCCTGGTACCGCGTGGCTGGGGCCGCTGGATGCTGAACATCGTGTTGCTATCGATGTGGACCAGCCTGTTGGCCCGCACCTATTCCTGGCTGGTACTGTTGCAGGCCTCAGGCGTGGTCAACAAGACGCTGATGGCCCTGGGCATCATCGACCAGCCGTTGGAGATGGTGCACAACCTCACCGGCGTGGTGATCGGCATGAGCTACATCATGATCCCGTTCATCGTCCTGCCGTTGCAGGCGACCATGCAGGCCATCGACCCGATGATCCTGCAGGCCGGCTCCATCTGCGGTGCCAGCCCCTGGACCAACTTTTTCCGGGTCTTCCTGCCGCTGTGCCGGCCGGGCCTGTTCTCCGGCGGGCTGATGGTATTCGTAATGTCCCTGGGTTACTACGTGACTCCCGCATTGCTGGGTGGCGCGCAGAACATGATGCTGCCTGAATTCATCATCCAGCAGGTGCAGTCGTTCCTCAATTGGGGCCTGGCGAGCGCTGGTGCCGCGTTGCTGATCGTCATTACGCTGGTGCTGTTCTACTTCTACCTGAAGCTTCAGCCGGAATCCCCGGTTGGCGCCAGTAACGCGAGGTAAACCGTCATGCTCCTGACTCCCAATGCCATGAGCCGGCGCATGCGCTTCGGTCTGTACGCCACGACCGGCCTGATCGCGCTGTTCCTGTTGCTGCCGATCGCGTTCATCGTGCTGCTGTCGTTCGGCTCATCCCAGTGGCTGGTGTTCCCGCCACCGGGCTGGACGTTCAAATGGTACGGCCAGTTCTTTTCCAACCCCGATTGGATGAGCGCTGCCCTGACTAGCCTCAAGGTCGCGCTGCTGACCACCGTCTGCGCCGTGGCGCTGGGCCTGCCGACCGCGTTTGCCCTGGTGCGCGGGCGCTTCCCTGGCCGGGAAATGCTCTACGGCCTGTTCACCCTGCCGATGATCGTGCCGCTGGTGATCATCGCCGTGGCGGTGTACGCGCTGTTCCTCAAGCTCGGCTACACCGGGACGATGTTCGCGTTCGTGGTCAGCCACGTCATCGTCGCCCTGCCCTTCACCATCATCTCGATCATCAACTCGCTCAAGTTGTTCGACCAGTCCATTGAAGACGCAGCGGTGATCTGCGGCGCCTCCCGCTTGCAAGCGGTGTTCAAGGTGACCTTCCCGGCGATTCGTCCGGGCATGGTCGCTGGCGCGCTGTTCGCGTTCCTGGTGTCGTGGGACGAAGTGGTGCTGAGCGTGATGATGGCCAGCCCGACGCTGCAAACCTTGCCCGTAAAGATGTGGACCACCCTGCGCCAGGACCTGACGCCTGTGATCGCCGTCGCTTCGACGCTGCTGATCGGCCTGTCGGTCCTGGTCATGGTGATCGCCGCCGCCCTGCGCCGGCGCAACGAAATCAGCGCCTGAGCGCCTAGGAGAATACGATGAGTGCCGTCAAAGACCCCGCACAACAGAACAGCAAGCCCCTGGTCAGCCTGCGCAACCTGAACAAGCACTACGGCGACTTTGCCGCCGTGGACAATATCGCCCTGGAGATCCAGGACGGCGAATTCCTGACCTTCCTGGGCTCCAGCGGCTCGGGCAAGAGCACCACGCTGTCGATGCTGGCCGGGTTCGAAACACCCAGCAGTGGCGAAATCCTGGTGGACGGCAAGTCGCTGGTCAACGTACCGCCCCACAAGCGTGACATCGGCATGGTGTTCCAGCGCTACTCGTTGTTCCCGCACCTGTCGGTACGCGACAACATCGCCTTTCCCCTGGCGATCCGCAAACTGGCGCCGGCCGAACGCGACCGTCGGGTCGACGCCATGCTCAAGCTGGTGCAACTCGAAGCCTTTGCCCATCGTCGTCCTTCGCAACTCTCCGGCGGTCAGCAACAGCGCGTGGCGATTGCCCGGGCGCTGGTCTATGAGCCTCGCATCCTGTTGATGGACGAACCGTTGGGCGCATTGGACAAAAAGCTCCGGGAAGACCTGCAAGACGAGCTGCGTCAGTTGCATCGGCGCCTGGGCATCACCATCGTCTATGTCACCCATGACCAGGAAGAAGCCATGCGTTTGTCCCAGCGCATCGCCATTTTCAGCCACGGCAAGATTGTCGGCCTGGGCACCGGCTACGACCTTTACCAGAACCCACCGAATGCCTTCGTGGCGTCGTTCCTGGGTAATTCCAACTTCCTCAAGCTCAAGGCCTTGGGCAATGCGGTGGCGACATTCGAAGGCCAGCCGCTGTCGATCCGCCTGACCGCCGGGCTGCAAACCGACCAGGACGTGCTGCTGATGGTGCGTCCGGAAAAAGCCTTGGCCTTGAGCGCCGAACAGGCAGCGCAACAACCGCTGGCCGCCGGCTGGAATGAAGTCTCGGCCAAGGTCGTCGAGGTGCTGTTCCTCGGTGAAAGCCAGACCTGCAGCGTGACCACCGCCAGCGGCACGGCCATGACCGTCAAGGCGCTTTCCGCCGCCGGCATGCCACTCAAGGCCGGCGATCCGGTGCGCGTGCGCTGGGCCACCGCCGACGCCTGCGTCTACACCCAGTGGGCCGAGAGCGATCTGAACAAAGCCGCCGGAGCCCACTGATGAACACCGCGCACCCACAACCCGAGGATCGTCCAATGATCGATGCCAGTGTCTACAAACAAGTCATGGGCTCGTTCCCCTCCGGCGTCACGGTGATCACCACCCTCGATGACGACGGGCAAATCGTGGGCCTCACCGCCAGCGCCTTCAGTTCGCTGTCGATGGATCCGGCGCTGGTGCTGTTCTGCCCCAACTACAGCTCCGATTCCTATCCGGTGCTGATCCGGAACAAGCGCTTCGCCATTCACGTACTGTCCGGCGGCCAGCAAAACGAAGCCTATGCCTTCGCCCGCAAAGGCAAGGACAAGGCCCAGGGCATTGAATGGACCCTGAGCGATTTGGGCAACCCGTTGCTGAGCAATGCCACCGCCATCATCGAATGCGAACTGTGGCGCGAATACGAAGGCGGCGACCACGCCATCATGGTCGGTGCCGTGAAGAACCTGATCGTGCCGCAACACACGCCAGGCCCGCTGGTTTATTGCCACGGCAAGATGGGCGCCCTGCCCGTCCTCGCCTGAACCGATCGTCAATCATCAAGAGATAGCGCCATGAAATTTTCCCTGTTCGTGCACATGGAGCGCTGGGACGAAAGCGTCAGCCATCGCCAGTTGTTTGAAGACCTGACCGAACTGACCCTGATGGCCGAGGCCGGTGGCTTCAGCACGGTTTGGATCGGCGAACACCACGCCATGGAATACACCATCTCGCCGAGCCCTATGCCACTGCTGGCGTACCTGGCGGGCAAGACCACGACTATTCATCTCGGCGCCGGTACCATCATCGCGCCGTTCTGGCACCCGCTGCGGGTCGCGGGTGAATGCGCATTGCTGGATGTCATCAGCAATGGTCGCATGGAAGTCGGCCTCGCCCGGGGCGCTTACCAAGTGGAATTCGACCGCATGGCCGGCGGCATGCCTGCGTCCTCCGGCGGCCAGGCCTTGCGGGAGATGGTCCCGGTGGTACGCGCACTATGGCAAGGCGATTACGCCCATGACGGCGAGATCTGGAAATTCCCGACCTCCACCAGCGTACCCAAGCCGGTGCGCAAGCCCCACCCACCGATGTGGATCGCCGCCCGCGACCCGGACTCCCACAACTTTGCCGTCGCCAATGGCTGCAACGTGATGGTCACGCCGCTGATGAAGGGCGACGAAGAAGTGCTGGACCTGAAGAACAAATTCCAGGCTGCCCTGGACAACAACCCTGGCGTGCCGCGTCCGCAACTGATGGTGCTGCGCCACACCCACGTGCACGCCACGGACGACCCCGATGGCTGGAAGCTTGGCGCCCAGGCGATCTCGAAGTTCTATCGCACCTTCGACGCCTGGTTCGGCAACAAGCAAGTGCCGGTCAACGGCTTCCTGGCGCCCAGCCCGGAAGAAAAGTTTGCCGAGCGCCCGGAATTCGAACTGGAGAACATCCGCAAGAACACCATGATCGGCACACCGGGGGAAATCATCGAGCGGATCAAATACTACCAGGAATTGGGCGTGGATGAATTCAGTTTCTGGTGCGACAACAGCTTGTCCCATGCCGAGAAGAAGAAATCCCTGGCGTTGTTCATCCAACAGGTGGTGCCGGCGTTTCGGTGAGACCTGATCGATCAATCTGACCGTAATCGCGGGCAGGCGCACTCCCACAGGACCCCATGTGAGCGCGCACCCGCTCGCGATAGCGACCGGATCGAGACGCGGGTGTCAAATGTGACAATTTTCCCCACTTCCCCGCCGCCGCCCGACAAACCACTGTTCAGCTTGCGCAAAGCCTCATAACTTACCGCCCAATGGATCGACTCTGATTAAGGATGATACGCGTGGGAGTTTATCGTCTGCTGCTGGCCATGCTGGTGGCGGTTTCGCATATGGGCGTGTCATTCATGGGCTTTAACCCCGGCGTCGTGGCGGTGGTGTCCTTCCTGATCATCAGCGGTTTCGTGATGACTTCGCTGATCGAGCGCAACTACAAGCGCCCCGAACAAATCGGTGTGTTCTACATTGATCGACTGCTGAGACTGTACCCTCAGTTTTTCCTGTATTTCGTCATTTCCTGCGCGGTGATTCATTTCCTTCTACCGGGAACGCCCCAGGCCGCGGCATTGACCCTAGAGAACATCGCTACCAGCCTGGCGATCCTGCCGTTGGGTTTCTACATGTTCGGCATCACGGTTCCCGAAATCCTGCCACCGGGCTGGTCTCTGGGGCTGGAAATGTGTTTTTACCTGCTGATCCCGCTCCTGATCCTCTATCGAATGCGGGGAGTCGCATTCGCGGTGTCCGTAGCGATTTTCATGGTCGCCGCCCTGGGCTACATCAATACCGACGTCTATGGCTATCGCTTGCTGCCGGGCGTGCTGTTCATTTTCCTGTGCGGTAGCTATCTGTACGAGGGCACAATCAAAGGACTTTGGATCGTGTCGGTCACCCTGCTCGTCGCCGCGCTGATGTTCGTCGCCATCGTCATCGGAATCATTCCCCGGCGGCCCTTCAACGCAGAGGTGACCCTGGGCATCCTGCTGGGCTTGCCGGCGGTTTGGCTGCTCAGCCGCCTGAGGCATCATCGGTGGGATGAGTTCCTGGGCAACATCAGCTATGGCGTGTTCTTGAACCATTTCATGGTGATGTATGCGCTGCGTGCGTTTTGGCCGGTCGCGTACAGCACTCCGATCATCACCGCAGTGCTGGTGCTGTCGTTCGTCTTGAGTGCCCTGTCTTATTACAGCCTCGAACGGCCGGCGCTGAAGCTACGTCACGCCCTGAGGGCCGGCGTCAGGCATGACGCAATCCGGAGCACCCCGGCTTAGGGGCAGACAGTCGCCAAGAAAAATGCCCGGGCCAAGGCTCCGGGCATTTTGTTTCAGCTCAGCGCGATCAGAACGTCACGCTGGCACTCAGCCGTGCGGTACGCGGCTCCCCTACCGCCACCTGCAACTCGCTGCCGGTGGAGGACGGGTAGTATTGCTTGTCGAACAAGTTATCCACGTTCAACTGCAGCGAGGTCTTGTAGCCCAATACCGGCGACTCCCAGCGCAGGAAGGCGTCGGCCACGGTGTAGCTGCTGAGCCAGAAATCGTTGGCGTTGTTGGCGGCTCGCTCGCCGACGTACCGCGCGCCGCCACCGGCGTGCCAGGCGCCGAATTCGGCGGGTACGTTGAGGTGGTGGGTCAGGTACAGGCTGGCGGTGTGTTTCGGCGCGTCGGCGAGACGATGGCCTTCGTTTTTCGGATCGTCGAGGATTTCCGTGTGGGTGTAGGCGTAGGTGCCGATCAGGTCCCAGCGCTCGGAAAGGCGTCCGGTGATGTCGAGTTCCAGGCCTTGGGAGCCGACTTTTCCGGCGGCGTCTGCGAGGGTTCTTCCCCCAACCACAGTGTTCGTCACGACGTTCTTTTTCACGATGTCGAACAAGGCGAGATTAATATTGAGTCCCGGCAACGGATCGTATTTGGCACCGATTTCGTAACTGCGACCCTCCTCCGGCTTGAAGGTACTGAGGTTGTCATCAACGGTATCGTTGGGTTTGAACGAACGGCTGTAGTTGCCATACAGCGACAACGCTTCATCGGCTTTATAGACCAGTCCAAGGAATGGAACGAAGGCATCGCCGTTATCGTCGCGCACCGGCACGCGCTTGATCATTCCCGTTTCACTGAATTGATCGTAATGCTGATAGCGCCCACCCACTACCAGAATCCAGCGTTCATCCAAATGCCAGTTGTCTTTGAGATAAACAGAGCTGGAGGTCAGTTGGTTGCTCAGATTGCTTTGCGCCGCATTGACTCTGCCCGGCTCTGCCAGCCCACCATAGACAGGTGCGGTGATGTCGAATCCGCCTTGCGCGACCCCACGATAGGTCTTGCCGCGATACTGATCGGATACCTGATTGTCGACCCCCACCAGCAGGTCATGGCGTTGGCCGAACAGCTCCTGCTTACCAATGAAATCCCAACTCGCGTAACGGGTCTCATCATCGTAGTGCGCGCCATTGGCAGCCCTGCGCAGGGTATTGCCAGTCAGTTGGCTCGGCTGCGCAATCGAAAGACTGTACCGATCATTGTTCCAGCCATACGTCACGCGGGTTTTCCACGCCTCGCTCAGCTCATACTCGAAACGCGCCGTCGCTGTCTCGCGAATGCCCACGCTTTTGGCCCAGGGCTCGTCCAGGCGCTTGTCATAATCGATGTCCACCGGATGTCCATTGCGGAACACTGTGCCCCGGTCAAACGGGTTGGAATATTCGTTGTACTCATAACTCAAATTCAACGAAGCCCGCTCACCCGTCCAGGCCAGGGACGGCGCGACCAGCGTGCTCTCGTTGACCCCGTAGTTGCGCCAGTAATCTTCATGTTTGCGCTCGGCAATCAGGCGATACGCCAACCCTGTGTCTCCCAACGGCCCGGTGGTATCCAGGGCCATGGTGCCGCCGCCTTCGCTGTAGCCCGAGCCGCTCAAGGTGGTGCTCCGGGTGTACTCGGGCTGCTTGCTGATGACGTTGATCAGGCCGCCGGGCTCCAACGCGCCGTACAGCATCGAGGCCGGGCCCTTGAGCACTTCGACCCGCTCGGTGGTGGCGCTGAAGTTGTGTCCCAGGTTCGAGCGCACGCCGTCGCGCAGGATGGAGCCGTCGTCGTTGGTGCCAAAACCGCGCTTGACCAGCGAATCCCGCGAGCCGCCCAGGGTGTTGCCCTGGCTCACGCCGCTGACGAACTTCATCGCATCGTTAAGCGAATGCACCTGATAGTCCGCCAGGGTCTGTTGGGTCACCACGTTGATGGACTGCGCTTCTTCCTTGATCGGTACATCGCTTTTGCTCGCCGTACTGGCCTGCGATGCCGTGTAACCCTCGTCCTGAGTGATGCGTCTGCCCTGGATATCCGTGGTGGGCAGTTCAAGGGTGTCCTGGGCCCACAGTGGGCTGGCGATGAAACAGCAGGACAATGTCGGCAGGACACACTTGATGAAGAGGTTGCGATTGGCGAGGGGGGTGGAACGATTCAAGACGCTGCACTCATGGGGGGTATGTGAATGCGAGCGAATATACTTTGAGAATGATTCCCAGTAAATACTTTCTACCTGCTACAAATTGACATCCACCCCTTGTGGGAGCGGGCTTGCTCGCGAAGGCGGTGTGTCAGTGACATCCTCTTTAGCTGACACACCGCTTTCGCGAGCAAGCCCGCTCCCACAGGGTTCGGTGTGTATTGAGCAGACACAGTGATATCAAATTGCCCAAATCGCTAAAGCTTTGGCGCTTACGGTCGAATGTATGCCATTGAGAGATTTTTTGCCCAGGAGCAACGGCATGCAGACGTTAAAGGCCTTGTACGAGTCCATCGAGATGCAGTTTTTCGATACGCTCACGAAAAAACTGTCGAGCCTTTTCCTGCTGGTCGCGGTCAGCGGTTTGCTGTATTGGGTCGCCCTCAGCGCTCGCGCCGACATCGTGCTGCAATTGCGCACCGCACAACTGGACGCCGCCTTGCTGGGGCAGATCGAGGGCCGGCTCGACAGCCTGACCCACGCCCTGTTGTTCGGCGCGTTCCTGACCCTGTGCATGATCAGCTTCATGGTCTGGTACTTCCGCCATCTCATTGTGCGTCCAGTTACCGCCATGACCCATGCCCTGGAAGAAATCGCCAACGGCGAAGGCGACCTTTCCAAGGACCTGCCGCTGGTAACCCACGATGAGATCCGCGTGTTGGCCGGCACTTGCAACCGCTTCCTGGCCAAGCAGCGCGAGATCATCAGCAATGTCCAGGCACTGACCGTGCACATCGCCGTTGAATCGGCGCGCTCGCTCAAGAACATCAGTGACTCCAGCGACAGCGCCACTCACCAGGCGCGCTTCGCCAAGGAAGTGATGGACCAGAGCAACAGTGCCGTGGGCCGGATAGAGGAAGTCTCGCGCCAGACCCAGGGCATCTCCAGCACCACCGCCCAGAACCTGAGCATGGCCCGCGACTCCTACGCCGAGTTGCTGGAAGTGACCGGCAACATCAGCGAAATTTCGAGCAGCCTCGGCGAGTTCGCCACGCTGGTGAGCGCCTTGAACCAGCGCTCCTCCAGCATCAAGTCCATTGTCGGGTTGATCCAGCAGATCTCCGCCCAGACCAACCTTTTAGCACTCAACGCCGCCATCGAAGCGGCCCGGGCCGGCGAAAGTGGCCGAGGCTTCGCCGTGGTGGCCGACGAGGTGCGGACGCTGGCGCAGAACGTCAGTCGGGCGACGGACGATATTTCCCGCAATATCGACGCCATGCTCGAGGAAGTCGGTTCCACCCACGAGCAGACCACCCAGATCAGCCACAGCGCCCGGGAAACCCAGAAAGTCGTGGAGCGTGCTTCCGGCCATTTCGAAAGCATGATCGGCGACTTCGAGTCCACCAACGGCAAGCTGGCCGACATCGCCGAGCATATCCAGCAGTTCGCCGATGCCAACACCGGCATCAACGAGCGGGTCACCCAGATCCACGCCGACAGCCAGTCGATCGATCAGCGCATGCAGCATTCGGCAACGGCCACCCGTGATCTGTCGGGCGTCGCCGAACGGGTGCAGGCGCTGTTGGGCCGATTCGTGCTCGGCCATGGCAAGCTCGACGCGGCCATTACCCGTGCCAGCGAGTGCCGCGACACCCTCCAGGTCCGGTTGCAGGCATTAATGGATGAAGGGCTCGATTTGTTTGACCAGAGTTACCAGTTGATCCCGGGCACCGACCCCAAGCAGTACATGACCCGCTACACCGAGCGCTTTGCCCAGGTCTGCCAGGAAGCCTGCGACACCCTCACCCGCAGCACGCCGGGCGGCAAGGTTTCGTTCATCGTCGATACCAAGGGTTACTGCCCGGTGAACAACAGCTGGGTCTCGAAAACGCCCACCGGCGACCGTGCCGTGGACTTGCCGGTATGCCGCAACAAACGGATCTTCAACGACCCCATCGGCCTACGCGCGGCGGGCAACGTCCAGCGCTTCCTGCTCCAGACCTACCTGCGCGATACCGGGGAAATCATGACCGAGATCGACGTACCGTTCTTCTTGAGCGGCCGTCACTGGGGCAACTTGCGTGTGGGCTTCGATGCAGCGGTGTTGTTGGCGGAGTGATCTGTCAACTCAACAGCAGCACTGACTGATCCATCGCAATCGCGAGCAGGCTCGCTTGTATGTTTAGACTTGAAGGGGTGGGCGGGACTAAAAGCTCGATTCCGACTCTAGCCAGTACGGACCGTGGGAGACTTCTCGTCCCGCCCCTTC